>CAZZND010000079.1:1643-12061 GCA_964655465.1 uncultured Actinomycetes bacterium | reverse complement strand
GTGAGCAACGTCGGCTGGACCGCCCGAAGTTCTACGACGAGTGGGACATCCTCCTCGAACCCACAACCTACGGATTAACAGTCTGATTCAGCCTGTTTCCGGAGCACGCCGAATCCGAATCAAAGTGCCTTTGAGCAGCAGGTTTGCTGACCAACAGTGACCATCCTCTCGCACCTTATTGCGGTCCGTCGCGGGACACATGCGGGACACATCGGTTCACTGGCCGGCCAATCTGCGGTGATCCCAGTTGCCATCAATGCGAACAAGCGGCTTCCTCGACGCTTCCGGGTGCTTCCTGGCAGAGGTGCCGAACGCATTCCTTCGCAACCTCCTGGCCAAGGAGCCGAAGTCGGCGGGTCCATTCGTCGCGACGCTCGTGCGCTCGATCTTCGCCCAGCCCGACGCCGCGGCTGTTCACGCCCAGTTCCGCCGAGTGGTCGAGCAACTTGCCGAGCGGTTCCCGCCGCCGGCGAGATGCTCGCCGATGCCGGTCCCGATATCTTGGCGTTCTCTGCCTTCCCGCAGGCTCACTGGCGCCGGATCTGGTCGAACGATCCGCAGGAGCGACTGAACAAGGAGATTCGCCGGCGCACCTGGATGAAGCGCTCGCGGTGGTGCGTCCGTTCTTCGATCCGCTCCTCGACGGAAGCGCCGAAGGCGCGTGGAATCCCAAGGTCAGTCGACGACTTTCGCCTTCACACCGGTCTCCCGGGGTGACGAGGTCCTTCCTGGTCTCGAACCAGCCGGATGTCGACCTCCCGGATCACGTATGTCCACTCGCGACTCTCGCGCAGCATGCTCACGAGCTCCTCGAACGCCGAAACGTGCTTCGGCGAGAACTCGAACCATGTAAGGAAGTCGAACGGCTCGCCGAGATCTCGAGAGTGGTACAGACGCCGAGCCACGGCTGGCAGGTACTTCAGCCCGGTGGTGATGTGATGCGAACGCTCCTCGAAGATCTCTCGCCGCTCATCCTGTGGTAGTTCCCACCATCCGAGCGATTTCGTGATCGGGATGAGGGCCGCAGACGTCGCCTCGGGGCGCCCAAGCGGCGGGGAGACTGCCTCCAGCTCCGCTCTCTCGCGGCGGTTGACGTATCGCTCATAGCTCGGGATACCGCGAAGGAGCCACGCGGAGTCCTGGGACGATCCACTTGCGCGGCCTGTGACGACGTCGAGCCTCTCGGCCGGGAGCATCAGCCCTCCGGCGACCACCTCGTTGCGCACGATCCGCCAGCCACCGTGCCGGCCCCCCGTGAAGGTAGTGATCGCGGACACCACTCATCCATCCTGCACGCGAGGGCCAACGCGTCGTAGGAGGTTCGCGAGAGACGACCGATCAGCCACCGACAGATCGCGAAGGAGACGCTGCTCGGTCGCAAGCAGGGCTGGGGTCGCTACGGCGAGCTTCTTCCAGGCGCGCTCGGTGATCTGCGCCATCACCACCCTGCGGTCGGTCGTCTCGCGGATCCGCTTGAGGAGTCCATCGGCCTCCAGCCGATCGACGAGGGACGTGACGTTCGGTGCAGACGTCACGAGGCGGCGTCGTATCTCGTGAAGGGGTAGGCGTCCACCCGGTGTCTGCGCGAGCTCTATCAGCACGTTGAACTTCGGAAGAGTGAGTCCGGACGGGGCCACGGCTCGTTCGAGCGCGCCTGCTACCCGAGTGTCCGCCTGCAAGAGGGCCAAGATTGGCTCGCTAGCCCGCGGATCCCAGTTCGCGGCTCGCATCATCGCCTGGAATCGGTCTGGCGTCCCCTCGTAGCCGAGCCCCAGCTCCTCGGTCACCTCGCTCTTTCCTTTCCTTAACAAACTATTCGTACTGGAATATTATGTCTATGAACCTGATTGAGACTACACGAAAGGAGAACTCCACGGGTGGCCGACGGAACGGAGGTAGCTGGATGACCAGCATGTCGAGAAGGACGCTCGTGCTTACTGTGCCGGTGCTGACCCTCGTCATCGCGAGCTGCGGGAGAGACCTCGCCGCGGGCAACACCGAGGGGGCACCGGAGGCCGTCCTCAACTCCACCGTCGCGGTCGCGGACTCGACCTTCGGGGAGATCCTGGTGGACGCCGAGGGGAACACCCTCTACGCGTTCACCCAGGATCCCGACGGCATGAGCACGTGCTACGGCGAGTGTGCGGCCACCTGGCCGGCCCTCTTCAGCGCCGATGAGCCCCGGGCCGGCGAAGGTGTCGAACGATCGCTGCTCGGAACCGCAACCCGTTCGGACGGCAGCGAACAAGTGGCCTACGCGGGGATGCCCCTCTACTACTTCGCGGGCGACGCTCGTCCGACCGACACCAATGGACAGGGCATCGGAGACGTGTGGTTCGTCGTCTCGCCGGTGGGAGAGGCCATCGAAGCCCCGTCCCCACGCGGCGGGTACGGCTACGGGGCGGGATCGTGATCGACGTCCAGGCTCCGGACTCCCCGATGCTCGGACGCCAGGTGCACCGCGAGGGAAGGCGGAACTCTCTGCGCTTCTCGTATGAGCTTGTCGATGTCTTCACCGACCGACCCTTCGCCGGCAATCCGCTCGCGGTCTTCCCCGATGCCGGCGACCTGACCGGTGCGGCGATGCAGGCGATCGCGCGGGAGCTGAACCTCTCCGAGACGACCTTCGTCGTGCCGTCAGGCCGGCCAGGCTGCCTGCGCAGGGTTCGGATCTTCACACCGGCCACCGAGCTTCCGATGGCGGGCCATCCGACGATCGGCACGGCCTTCGTCCTGGACCGAGCGGGGCTGATAGACAGCGAAGGTGCGCTCACGAGCGTGACGTTCGAAGTAGAGGTCGGACCGGTCCCTGTGTCGATCTTCAGGCGCAGCGGCTCGGTTGAGCGGATCGAGATGAGTCAGCCGCAGCCACGGTTCGGCTCGACGTTCGAGGACGTCGATGCCATCGGCGAGATGCTCTCGATCGACGGCCGGACGATCCTGGATACCGAACTACCCGTCCAGGCGGTCTCGTGCGGCGTTCCTTTCCTCCTCGTTCCCGTTCCGGATCTCGGGGCTCTCGAGAGCGTTCGACTCAGGCGCGCCGTCTGGGAGGCCGTCCTGGCGGGATCCGATGCCCCGCATGTCTTCGTCTTCACGCGGGCCACGGAGGAGGAGGGCATCGACGCCAGATGCCGGATGTTCGCGCCGGCACTTGGGATCGAAGAGGATCCCGCCACCGGCGGTGCGAGTGGACCGCTCGGGTGCTACCTCGTTATGCACTCGCCCGGCGAAGAGGTCGGCTCGAGGCGCTTCGTTTTCCGTCAGGGCGTGGAGATCGGCCGCCCGAGCACGCTGTTTGTAGTGGTCGACCGTGACGCCGACCGCATCACTGGCGTCCGCGTGGGCGGTCGGTGCGCGTTCGTGGGCAGCGGGTTCGTCGAGGTGGAGGAGCGTTTCGTTCGACCGGGCGATCGAAGTGGGGATGGTCTGAGATCGATGGGCGACATGGATGGGGCGGTTCATGGGATGGAAGGAGGTTCGTCGTGAAGGTCTTCTTAGCAGAGGAGTCAGACGTGCGGGAGGGCGAGGCGAGAGAGGTCGAGTTCTTCGGTCGCTCCGCGCTCCTTACGAGGCAAGAGGGGCGGGTCAAGGTCTATGCCAATGTCTGCACGCACCTAGGCGGTCCGCTGTCCCTCGACGGAGAGGTGTTCCGCTGCGACTGGCACGACGCCTGCTTCGATGCTCGAACGGGCAAGGCGATCGGCGGACCGGCTCCGCTCGACTCGAGGCTGATGCGGCTTCCGTTCCGGCTCGAGGAGGGAAAGATCTTCTACGTCTACGGCGAGGAGCGGGCAGCATAGGGAGGGGAAGGCGATGTCAGGACAGGAACGTGTGCTGGGCGGCAACTTCACGCGGCCGCTCCCGAGACCCAATCGTGTCTTTCGTGTGGGACGCGTGTGTGCCTGGGAGGGATGCGAGACGAGGCTCTCCATCTACAGCGGCTGGCGATATTGCTGGCTCCATGAGCCCGCCCATGCCTTCGTCTCCCGAGCGCCCAAGAGGCCAAAGGAAGCGGCCTGAGCATCGCGCGGCCCCTGGTCGGTGCCGTGTAGCGGAGAAAGTCAGACACGAGGGGAGGGAGATCTGGGATGGCTGCATACGGGATCTGGGACACGATCGAGGTTCTCGACCGAGACAAGATGGACGAATACGTGCAGAGGGTCCTCCCCCTCGTCGAGAAGCACGGCGGACGCTACCTGGTCCTCGGAGGACCCGTCGAAGCGATCGAAGGAGACTGGCGACCCACCTTCCCGGTGATCATCGAGTTCCCGACGCTCGAGGACGCCCACCGCTGGTACGAGTCCGACGAATACGACGAGCTCAGGGCTCTCCGCTTCGAGGCGTCAAGTGGGGACGGTGTGTTCGTCCAGGGCGTCGAGCGGCCCGAGGCAGCGGCAACGTCATGAAGCTCATGATCGAGGCTCTTGTCCGCCATCTGCTATCGCCGCGAGCGACTTCCTGGGAGGTCTCGCGTCGACACGGAACCCCGGGTCCGGCGATCCTTCTGGCCTCACCGGTGGAGGGGCTTCTGCAGCGGGTTCGGATCCACGCGATGTCAGGCGAGTGGCCCAGGAGACGACCCGGGATCACATCAACAACACACGGAGGGGAGAGATGACTGAGGTAAGGGAAGAGGCGAACACGCTGGCTGAACTTCCATCCGTCGGCGTGTGGGAGATCGACCCCGCCCATTCCAACGTGGAGTTCGTGATCCGTCACATGTTCACGACGCTGCGCGGCCGGTTCACCGATTTCTCGGGAACGATCGTCATCGCGGAGGATCCGGAACAGTCGGATTTCTGGGGGACGATCGAGGCGGGCAGCATCGAGACCCATCTCGAGAACCGCGACGAGCACCTACGAAGCCCCGACTTCCTAGACGCGGAACGGCACCCTAAGCTCACCTTCCACAGCACCTCGGTCCGTGCGGTCGGTGGAAGCCGTTTCGCGCTGACCGGGGATCTCACGATCCGCGACGTGACCCGATCGGTGGCGCTTGAGGTCGAGTTCCGGGGCTGGGCCAACGACCCCTGGGGCGGCCAACGGGCCGGGTTCTCGGCGAGGGCGGAGATCGACCGGGAGGACTACGCGATGACCTGGAACCAGATCCTGGAGACCGGCGGGCTGCTGATGGGCAAGAAGGTCCGGATCGAGCTCGAGGGGGAGGCGGTCCGTCAGACGAAGGCGGCAGCTTGACCTCCATAGGGCAGCGCCGCTGGCGCCGGGGAGACGAAGAGAGCGTGGTGGCAAGCGATGAAGCGTGAGCGGATCCGGGTTCGGTATCCGAGGGTTGGCCGGGAGCGGGCGTGGCTGGAGGTGCCCCCTCTCGACCCTCGTGACCCCGACATCCTCCGGGCGAAGAGGAAGAAGCAGGGCGACGACGTGCGTCGTCCCCCGCGCGTGGGTGGTACGCGCGTGGGCGGTAGAAGGACTGTGAGAACCAGATGACGACCACACGTACTGACCTGGAACAGGACTTCGACTTTCGCGCGTTGAAGGGCATCATCGGTGTGAGCGGGATGCGGCGGCAGATCAGCGCAGAGGACTGGCGGCGGTTCGAGGCGAACATGGGCGAGATCTTCCGCGCCTTCGGCATGGATCTCGAGACCGCCGGGACGAGGAATACCCCTCGGCGATTCCTGCAGGCGATGTTCGACTCGACGTCGGGCTACGAGGGCGATCCGAAGGCGGTCACGGCGTTCCCGACGGAGTGCCGCGGCGGGAGCGACTGCCATATCAGCCAGGTGATCGAGGGCCCGATCTCGTTCTGGGCGTTGTGCGAGCATCACGCGTTGCCGTTCTTCGGCACGGCACATGTCGGATACGTCGCCCACGAGCACATCATCGGGATCTCGAAGCTGACGAGGCTCGTCCGCGTGTACACCAGGCGGTTCACCGTGCAGGAGCGTCTCGGCCAGGAAGTTGCAGACTCGCTTGTGCGGATCCTCGACCCACACGGCGTGGCGGTGCACATCGAGGCAGAACATCTTTGCACCCAGATGAGAGGTGTACGCGAGGAGCAGTCGAGAACGTGGACGACGTTCTGGCGAGGAGCGTACGAATCCGACCCGGACATGCGTCGCGAGTTCCTGCACGCGAGCACACGCGAGCGAGGGCGGTAATCTCCGTGCGGGCCGCCGTGCATGATCTCGAGGTCCTCTTCGAGTCGGAGGACATGCCCTCGGGTGTCCTGCCGCTCGAGCTGCGGGCCACCTACGGTGGTGATCTCGGGTTCGACGAACCGCTCGTCTACGCGAACCTGGTCGCGTCGATCGACGGCATCGCCGCAGAGCGCACCCGATTCCGGTCATCCCTGGACATCAGCGGCGGCAACCCGAGTGACCGGTTCGTGATGGGACTGTTGCGAGCGTGCGCCGACGCGGTGGTAATCGGCGCCGGTACGCTTCGTGCGCACCCGGTCGGTGCCTGGACCGCCGAACACGCGTACCCCGCAGCATCAAAGGCCTACGCCCGCCTCCGTGCGCTCCGAGGGTTGCCGCCGCAGCCTCGACTTGTCGTCCTGTCCGCGAGCGGTGACGTGCCGTTCAACGACGCGCTCTGGGGCTCGATCGTCATCTCATCGGAACACGGGGTCAGTCGCCTGCCCGACGTACTCATCGAGCACGCCGAGGTACGGGTCGCTGACGCGGATGAGCGGGGACTCGATGTCTCAGCTGCAATCGAGGCGCTTCGAGCGGATGGGTACACCCGGATCCTGACCGAGGGCGGACCCCGGCTGATGGGGAGCCTCCTCGGCGCCCGCGCGATCGACGAGTTGTTCCTGACGGTGTCGCCCATCGTCGCCGGCCGAATCAGTGGCGACCGTCGGCCGGGCGTAATCGATAGGTTCGAGCTCCAGCCGGGGGAGTTCAGGACCGCGACGTTGCGGTCGATCCGTCGCAACGATTCCTTCCTCTTCATCCGGTACGGACTGACCTGAGCATCGTGAGCATCCCGTCGAGATGGGGAGCTACCGTGAACGCGACATCTGACAGGGTCGTGATCATAGGAGCGAGCCTCGCTGGTGCGAGCGTGGCAGGCGCCCTCCGCGACGGTGGATTCGAGGGTGCCGTGACGCTCGTGGGGGGACGAGCCGCATCTGCCCTACGAACGACCGCCTCTCTCGAAGGGCTTCCTGAGGGGGGAGGAAAGGATTGAAGACGCGCGCGTGAAGGCCCCATCGTTCTACGAGGGGGGTCGACCTCGGAACTCTCAATCGAAGGTTCTCGGCCCGACTAACCGGAGATGCTCACGATGATCCTCAGCACTCTGCGCCATCCGATCGTGCTGGCTCCGATGGCCGGTGGTCCTTCGACCCCTGAGCTGGTGGCGGCGGTCAGCGAGGCCGGCGGCCTCGGCTTCGTGGCTGGCGGCTATCTGAGCCCCGAGAGGCTCGCCCACGACATCCAGGACGTTCGCAGAAGGACGCGTGCGCCATTCGGTGTCAATCTCTTCGTCCCCGGAGATCCCTCGGTGGACGAGGAGGCAGTGCGGAGCTACTTGGAGCGGTTGCAAGAGGAAGCCGATCGGTACTCCGTGGAGCTCGGGGAAGCTCGGTTCGACATCGACGGCTGGCTCGACAAGCTCGCCCTGCTGGAGGAAGCGCGTGTCCCCGTCGTCTCCTTCACTTTCGGTTGCCCGCCAACGGAAGCGATCAGCGCGCTGCAAGGCTGGGGCCCAGAGATCTGGGTGACCGTCACCAACGTCGCCGAAGCACGCGCCGCCAGCGACGCCGGCGTCGACGCCCTCGTCTTGCAAGGCAGAGGGGCGGGTGGGCACCGTGCGGCATGGGAAGACCGCGATGAAGGAGATGAGCTGAGCGTTCTGACCCTGCTCCGCCTCGTCGCGAGCGAGACTGACCTTCCGCTCGTCGCGGCGGGCGGTATCCCCGATGGCGCCGCGGTCGCGGCGGTCCTCGTCGCGGGAGCCGCTGCGGCCCAGCTTGGGACGGCGTTCCTGCTTGCTCCCGAAGCCGGCACGAACCCTGCCCACCGCGTCGCGCTCGCCACCCAGACACCAACCAGGCTGACGCGCGCTTTCACGGGACGCAGGGCCCGCGGACTCGTCAACCGCTTCCTCCTAGATCACACCAAGGGCGCCCCCAGCGCCTACCCGCACATCCACCATGCCACCGCTCCGCTCCGGGCCGAAGCGCGCCGCCGGGGCGACGCCGATGGGTTCAACCTCTGGGCGGGCCAGGCCCACCGACTTGCTCAGGAGAAGCCAGCGGCCGAGATCGTTCTTGGCATGAGTCGCGTCGCACGAGCAGCGCTCGAGGGAGCCACTGCGCGGCTGCTGCCAGCCCCACGGCACCGCACCGCCTCGGTCGAGCTCGCTGGGGTCGATGAAGGAGGAGAGACGTGATGGTGGTCGAGGTGGTTGAAGTACCGTCGAATCTGGGTCTGCTTCCCCAGGGCGTGGAGCGCGCTCCCGCCGTGCTGCGCGAAGCCAGGCTGGCACAACGACTCGGCGCGCGCCGAGTTCGCGAGGTGTCGTGCCCCGCCCCCGACCCCGCGCGCGACGCCGAGACCGGCCTGCTCAACCCGACCGGCATCGTTGCCGTAAGTAAGCGGCTTGCGGACACGATCGAAGAGGTACTCGAAAGCGCCGCGTTCCCGGTCGTAGTCGGCGGTGACTGCAGCATCCTGCTCGGACCCATGCTTGCACTTCGACGTCGCGGACGCTACGGGCTTCTACACGTGGACGGTCATGCGGATTTCTGGCATCCGAGTCAGGAGCCGATCGGCGAGGCGGCGTCGCTCGATCTCGCTCTCGTCACCGGCCGTGGCCCCGCCGTCATCGTCGATATGGAAGGCCGCGCGCCGCTGGTGCGCGACGAGGACGTCGCTCAAGTTGGGTACCGCTCCGCCATCAACGACCACTACCTCGACCAATACATCCGGGACACCGCGATCAGCGTGCATGATCTCAGCGACATCCGGCGGCGAGGCATACAGGCTTGCACGACTGACGCCATCACCGTGGCCGCTCGGCCGGAGCTCAACGGCGTCTGGTTGCACCTCGACGTCGACGTGCTCGACGATGAGCTCATGCCCGCCGTCGACTATCGCGAACCAGGCGGCCTTACCTGGGAAGAGGTAGAGCACGTCGTCGCGGCCACGGTCCGCACTGGCCGCCTCTCAGGGCTGGAGGTCACGATCTACAATCCATCGCTTGATGAGCCCGGAGCACCCCGCGCTGCTCGGATCGTCGACCTGCTCGCCAGCACCTTGAACGCAGGCCCGGGGGCAGAGCCGCATGACGAGGAGCAGCGTGGGCGAGGGAGGCAACCCACTCGTTCCCCGCGGGGAAGCCTCGCCCGGACGTTACGAGACGACAAGAAGAACTGAGGGGATCGCCGGCATGATCGCCGCCGAGGTACGCGCGAGCGCGGCGGTTGGCGTCGCTATCTCGGTGACCACCATCCCGGCCGCCGCATACACGGGTGTCGCCTTCATGATTGGCAACTCCCCGGAAGCGATGACATCAAGATCCTGGTCGTCAACGTGGCGATGCTCCTGATCGGTGCAACGCTCGCGTTGTTCGTTCAGCGTCGGGTGCACAAGCGACGGCGCCTGGAGGTCGTGTAGTAACGGGGCAGGGCCGATCGGGATCGATCGTTCGGGCCTGGCGCGTCCGACGACGAGCGCGAGGTTCACTTCCATAGCGACATGCCGCGCGCGTCAGACCCACTCGGTAGTGTTCTCGCCGTGAAGCATGCCCGTCTCCCGATCCTATGGGCTCCAGCCGCGCCACGTGCGGCTGGTGGCCGCTATGGGAAGGAGACGAGCAGATGGAAGAACCATCCGCAGTTGGAGATCGCGCGCGCACCTAGGGAGCCTCTTGTTCGCCAGGTCACGCAGGCGCACCGAACAACCTCGTGGATCCTTGGCGGATGGACCAGCTCCTGTCGCTCGACTACGCCAAGTTCCCCTACCGCCCGTGGATCGTCGACGAGGCACTGGCCGCCGGGCCCGGCGGCTCCCACCGGGTCACGCTCAGCTTTACAGCTCCGGGGGTGGGACTCGAACCCACAACCTACGGATCAACAGTCTGACACAGGCGGTTCCGCCCTTCCGCAGGCAGCGCGAACCAGCCCGAAAGGGCTGTGACCAGCGGTCTTACTGACCGGTAGTGATCGACATTGGGACTGCCCAAGGTACGGTTGACTCCTTGGTCTGGGCAGTCCCGTCCGTGCAGAGATTTACGCGACAGGCGCCCGTCCGCGCACGACTGCCATCCGGGGAGTCCTTGCCTTGGCGGCGAGCGAGCGCCGCGTCGCGGATCTCGCCGCAGCCGGACAGACGAACCGCGACATCGCGCAGACCCTCTACGTGACGCCGAAGACGGTCGAGGTTCACCTCAGTAACGCGTACCGGAAGCTGGGCATCGGGTCGCGGCACGACCTCGCGCGC
>CAZZND010000079.1:0-1633 GCA_964655465.1 uncultured Actinomycetes bacterium | reverse complement strand
TCGATGAGGACCTTGCCGACCGCGTTGTTCTCGACCTCTGCGTGGGCGTCTGCGGTGCGCTCGAGCGGGAATCGGTGCAATGGCAGGCCGGCCTCGTCGCCCGCGCGGAGGGCGCCCGCCGCCATCGCGTCCGTGATGTCGCGGATCGCCTGCTCCTTCGCCGCCCGCGGGACGGTGTAGGTCAGGACGAACTGGTAGCGCGTGTTCGCTGGGAAGGCCGCGTCCGCGTCGATCGTGAGCGCCTCGGTCTCGCACTCGTACATGGACACGGTCCCGTTCGGGGCGACGACCGCCGTGTTTAGAACCGCATTCGCCACGGGGGCGACCTCGACGATCAGGTCGACCCCGTCGGGCGCGACGTCGCGAATCCCCTTGTCCGCGCCGTGCTCCCGGTAGTTCACGACATGGTGTGCGCCGGCGGCCAACGCGAGCGCCGCCTTCTCGGGGGTGCTCACCGTCGTGATCACGGTAGCGCCCGACCATACCGCGAGCTCGACCGCCGCGTGACCGACCGCCCCCGCGCCGCCGGCGACGAGCACCGTGCGTCCCGCGAGCGCGTCGGGGCCGAGCGCGGCCGGTCCGTCGACGCCCACCGTGAGGCATCGATGCGCGGTCATCGTGGGAATCGGGATGCTCGCGCCAAGTTCGAAGGGCGCGCCCTCCGGCAGTGCGACGGCCTGGTTCGACGGGATGGTCAGGAGCTCCTGGGCGGTGCCGTTCGCGCGGTTCCTGGCGGCCTCCCAAAGCCAGACCCGTTCACCAACCCGCGCGGGGTCGACCCCTTCCCCGACCGCCTCGATCGAGCCAGCTCCGTCCTGGTTTGGGACGACCTCGGGGAAGTCGAGCGGCCGCCCGGGTCCATCGCCGCGGCGCCGCTTCCAATCGGTCGGGTTCACGCCCGAGACTGCGACGCGGACGAGAACCTCACCGGACCGAGGCGTGGGTTCCGGCCGCTCCACGAGGGTCAGGACATCCGGGTCACCGGTCTGTCGGTAAACGATCGCTCTCATGACGGCAATGGTGTCACCCCTTCGCCCACCGTGCTGCATCAGCTCGAGCCGGTGAGGGACATGACTCATCGATCCGGAGGCGCGGTCTCCTCCTCGCCCGGCACGAGAGTTGTGCCGCTGGCCGCGCTCAGCCGTACACCTGCCAGCGACCGGTCGACCCACACCCCAGGGGAGAATGGATGAACGAGTCCCTTCACAAACGCGCCACGCCCTTCGGTGTGTCGGCCGTGACGTTGGCCATCCTGCTGTCGGCGTGCGGTGGTGACGCTGGCGGCACTCGCCAGACGGCTATGCGCCCGTTCAGGCGCCCAGTGCCAACCCCCTACGTTGCACTCGCAGGTGGGGGTAGCGGCGTAGGCGCATGATGCACACGAGGCACCTGCGGCCGTGATGGTCGCGGATCCAGGCGACGCGAAGGTGTTCGCCGATCTCGTGCGGACCGATCGGGCGAACCACCGCCCGGTGGCCAATCAGGTGGAGCCAGCGTCACGGCGCAGGTGGAGCCGTGTCACCCATCAGCCGGAGCCGATGTGTCACGCATCAGGCGGAACCACACAAGTCGGTGGCTCCGGGGGTGGGACTCGAACCCACAACCTACGGATTAACAGTCCGCCGCTCTGCCA
>CAZZND010000078.1:0-12073 GCA_964655465.1 uncultured Actinomycetes bacterium | reverse complement strand
TAGCGGTCCGGCCTCTCGGGCGACCCTTCATCGATGGGGAGCCGCTCCACCTCGAGCACGGCGTGCCACGGCACGGACAGCTTCCGCCGGTGCATCTCACCGGTGGTCTCGTCCACCGCCCCGTCGACGACCAGCGTGACGGTCCACGGCCCCGTCTCGAATCGGTCGGCGGCGACGACGTGCTCGGCATCGGCGAGCCGCAGCCGCACCCGGGCGCGCCCCACGTCGGTGGCGAAGTCCTGCGGCGCGAGGGGCCACGAGTACCGCGCGACGCGGTGCCAGGGGATCAGCGTCCGCCCGACGAGCACCCCGTGTTCCGTCGGCTCGAACTCCGACGTCGGCGACTCCACGACGGCGCCGTCGCCCAGCTCGATCGACGCGGTGTTCGCCCCACGAAGGCCGAGATCGCTCATCTCCATCGCCGAGGACCCTAGTCCTCAGAACCGGCCCGGCGGAAGGGGCCATCCGGCCGAGATCGCCGTGTAGCATCGCCGGATGACCGAGGCCCCGAGCGTCCGCACCCGGGTGCACCGGCATCCCGAGCGCGCCCACTACGACCGTGCGACCGTCGACGCCGTGCTCGACGAGGCCCTCACCTGCACCGTCGCGTGGGTGGACGAGCAGGGGAGGCCCCGGGCCCTGCCGACCATCCAGGCGAGGGCCGGCGACATCCTGTACCTCCACGGCTCTCGCGCGGCCCGCGCGTGGAAGGCGATCGCCGCCGGCGCCGAGGTCTGCGTGGTCGCGGCCGTGATCGACGAGCTCGTGCTGGCCAGGACCTCGCCCCACCACTCGATGAACTACCGCAGCGCGGTCGTCTACGGGCGCGTAAGAGAGGTCACCGACCGTGACGAGCTCTACACCGCCGCGAAGGCGATCACCCGCCACGTGCTGCCCGGGCGCGAGGACGACGCGATCGAGCCGGGAGACGACGACTGGGCAGAGACCCTGATCGTCGCGATGCCGATCGACGAGGCGAGCGCCAAGGTCCGCACCGGTCCACCGGTCGACGACCCCGAGGATCTCGACGCCGACGTGTGGGCGGGGACGCTCGCCCTGCGCACCGTGGCGGGCGCGGCGACGGCCGCCCCCGATCTCAGGCCCGGCATCGCCGCGCCCACCTATCTTCAGGAGCTCCGACGCCCATGACCGCGGCCGAGGCCCCGACCCCCCGCACCCGCGTCCGCCGTCTGCCCGAGCTCGGCGTCTACGAGCGCGAGCGCGTCGAGGCGATCGTGGACGAGGCGCTGTACTGCCACCTGGCCTGGATCGGGACGGACGGCGACCCGCGCGTCATCCCCACCATCCACGCCCGGATCGGCGACACGCTCTACGTCCACGGCTCGGCCGCCTCGACCATGCTCAAGACCGTGAAGACCGGGCTGCCCATCGCGATCGCGATCACGATCGTCGACGGCATCCGGTTCGCGCGCTCGATGTTCGAGCACTCGATGAACTACCGGACGGTCATCGTCTACGGCACGTCCGAGGAGGTCACCGACCCCGACGAGCTCTCGCGGGTGTTCGACACGATCACCGACCACGTGGCGCCGGGCCGGAGCCGCGACGCCCGCCGGCCCAACGACGAGGAGCTCCGGCAGACCACCTTCATCAAGATCCCGCTGGACGAGGCGAGCGCGAAGGTGAGCGAGGGGTTCCCCGAAGAGCCCGACGAGGACGTCGCCCTGCCCGTCTGGGCGGGGATCTTGCCGCTCACGATGGTGCCGGGCGAACCGCAGAGCGACCCGCTCAACCAGCCCGGCGTCTCGATACCCAGCTACGTCACGGGCTGGCACCGCCCCGCCACATAGTTACGCGGCGCCGGAGAACCTCCCACGAGGCACTTGACGATCCCGTTCTGCGACCGGTATATCTGGCCGATATAGCACCTTGATATATCGAGGTCGACAAAGTCGGCTCGAGAGAGGAAACTTCTCCGCCCATGATCGAACTCACGATCCTCGGACTGCTCAAGGAGCGGCCGATGCACGGCTACAAGCTCGCCCGCGAGGTCTCCGAGCAGCTCGGCGGCCTGTGGAAGGTCAGCTACGGCTCCCTCTACCCGACGCTGCGACGCCTCAAGCACGAGGGCGCGGTCGAGGCCACGGCGGGAACCACCGCGCCGGGCGAGGGACGTCGCAAGACCGTGTACCGCATCACCGACGAGGGCGAGCGGCTCTTCCTCGAGCTGCTCGAGGAGCCGCCGCACGACGGCCAGGCCGAGGACCAGCGCTTCCGCGTGCGGCTCGCGTTCTTCCGGTACCTGCCGCCCGAGACCCGGGTCCGGCTGATGGAACGGCGCCGAGCCGCGCTCGAGGAGCGCCTCGCCGGTGTGAACACCGCCATCAAGGCCGCATCCACGGACAACGACGAATACAAGCTCGCGCTCATGGAGCACGGCCGCACCGCCACGGCGTCCGACATCGCCTGGCTCACCGGCCTGATCCAGTCCGAGCGCACCCGGTACGGCATCACCGCCCCCCAAGGCGAGCGGCGTCGCGCGCACGCGACGCTGCACAGGAAGGAGCGCACAGCATGAGTGAGGTTCGGATCGCCATCGTGGGTCTGGGCAACTGCGCCTCGTCCCTGGTTCAGGGGCTCGAGTACTACGAGGACGCCGATCCGGCGGCCTCCGTCCCAGGCTTGATGCACGTCGAGCTCGGCAGCTACCACGTGCATGACGTCAAGGTCGTCGCGGCGTTCGACGTCGACGCGAAGAAGGTCGGCCGGGATGTCTCGGAGGCCATCTTCACCGAGCCGAACAACACCATCCGGTTCTCCGACGTGCCCCCGACGGGTGTCACCGTGTCGCGCGGCCGCACGCTCGATGGGCTCGGCATCTACTACCGCGAGATCGTGACCGAGTCCGACGAACCTGAGGCCGACGTCGTGCAGGTCCTGAAGGACACCCGGGCCGACGTGCTGGTCAGCTACCTGCCGGTCGGCTCCGAGCAGGCCGACCGCTTCTACGCCGAGTGCGCGATCTTGGCCAACGTCGCCTTCGTGAACGCGCTGCCGGTCTTCATCGCCAGCGATCCGGCGTGGGCCAAGCGCTTCGCCGACGCCGGCGTGCCGATCGTCGGTGACGATATCAAGAGCCAGGTCGGCGCAACGATCACCCACCGCGTGCTCGCGAAGCTCTTCGAGGACCGTGGCGTCGAGCTGGACCGCACCTACCAGCTGAACTTCGGCGGCAACATGGATTTCATGAACATGCTCGAGCGCGAGCGACTCATCTCGAAGAAGATCTCGAAGACCCAGTCGGTGCAGTCCCAGCTCGACACGCCGCTGCCGAAGGACCAGATCCACATCGGCCCGTCGGACCACGTGCCGTGGCTCGAGGACCGCAAGTGGGCCATGATCCGGCTCGAGGGCCGCAACTTCGGCGACGTGCCACTCACGATCGAGATGAAGCTCGAGGTCTGGGACTCGCCGAACTCGGCCGGCGTGATCATCGACGCAGTGCGCTGCGCGAAGATCGCGATGGACCGGGGCATCGGCGGGCCGATCATCGGACCGAGCGCCTACTTCATGAAGAGCCCGCCGGTGCAGTTCACCGACGAGATGGGGCGCGAGATGGTCGAGCAGTTCATCGCCGGAACCGGCGAGGGCGCGAACGCCGACTGGACCGCGTTCTTCGACGTCAGCCAGACCTAGGTAGCGCCGGCTGACGCAAGCCGTGACCAGGGGCTCGCGGCGCTGGCCGCGGCCGACGCCATCCGGGCGCGACGCAGGTGAAGACCTCGTCGAGCCCGCCCTCGTGGACGAGTCGTACAGATCCAGCCCGCTCCCGTCGGTCGCCGTGTGCGTCGGGGGCCCGTCGAAGGTGAACGTGGCGGTGCCATCTCGGTGCACGCGCTCAGCCTGAGCGCAGCGCCACGAGGCGTTCCAGTCCCGACAGGTCGAACGGCTCGTCGGACGGATGCTCGAACCCACTGCCCACGATCAGGTGGGTGGCGCCGGCCTCGACGAAGGCATCCGCCTGGTCGATCTCGTCGTCGTCGATCAGCACGGTCCGTTCGATCGATGCGGGGTCGCGGCCGATCCGCTCGCACCATCCGTCCAGGATCTGGGACTTGCGTGCGAAGGTGTCGACAGGGCCGAAGCCGTTCCAGGCGTCGGCGTGCTCGGCGACCAGTCGGAGCGTGACCTTCTCGCCTCCACCACCGATCAGCAGGGGCAGCCTGGCCTGGACGGGTGCTGGATCGAGCTTCCCGAGCCGGGCCTCGATCCGCGGGAGCGCGGCCGCCAGCTGCTCGAGGCGCCACGTCGCGGTCTCGAAGTCGTAGCCGTAGTCGTCGTAGTCCCGCCGGAACCACCCTGCGCCGATCCCCAAGACGAACCTGCCACCGGAGATGTGGTCGATCGTCCGTGCCATGTTGGCGAGCAGTTCTGGGTTGCGGTAGGAGTTGCAGGTGACCATCGCGCCGAGGGCCGCGCGCTCGGTGTCGGCGGCCATCGCTGCCAGCAGCGTGTAGGCCTCGAAGTGCGGCCCGTCGGGGTCGCCGTAGAGCGGGAAGAAGTGATCCCAGGTCCAGATGCTGTCGGCGCCCATCGAGTCCGCCGCGCGCCAGGCGTCGCGCATCCGCCCTACCGTCGTGTGCTGCGGATGCAGCGACACCCCCACCTTCTCCAGCGCCACCGTGCCTCCTCGTACTCGTCCCGTTCCTCGCAGCGTACGGCGCGCGCCCGCCTAGGATGCGCGGATGGCAGCCCCGTCCGTCGTCCACGTCCGTAGCGCCCTGCGGAACCCCGACCTGCGTCGACTGCTGACCATCCGGTTGTTCGGTCAAGGGGGTGACGGGTTCTTCCAGGTCGCGCTCCTGGCCTCGGTCCTGGCCCCGAGCGAACGGGACACGTTGCTCGACCTGTTCCTGACCGTTCTCGTCACGGCGCTGCCGTTCACCCTGCTCGGCCCGTTCATGGGCGTGTTCATCGACCGGTGGCCGAGGCGAGCGATCCTGCGGATCGCACCGCCGATCAAGACGGCGCTCCTGCTCCTGGTGCTCATCCCCCCCACCCGCAACGCGGCGGCGTTCTACGTGGGGGCGCTCGCCGTCATCTCGGTCAACCGATTCCAGCTGTCGACGGCCGGCGCTGTCGTCCCGAGGTTGACCGACGCCGAGGACCTGCTCGCCGCGAACTCCGTGGTCACGGTCGGAGGTTCGCTCGCGAACCTGGCCGGGGTCTTCATCGGCGGACGGATCGCGGATGCCGTCGGCTCGCCGACGCCGTCGATCCTGATCGCGGGCGCCTGCTGGCTCGTGACCTCATGGGTCGCGTCGCGGATCACGACCGACCTGTCGCCGATGACGCTGCCCGAGGCGCCGGAGCTGCTGCGGCAACGGACCCGGCGCATCGTCGCTGAGCTCGGCGACGCGCTCCGGGTGCTGGCCCGCACGCCCCGCGCTATCGGACCGATCACGACGTTCACCGTGGACCAGCTCGGCCAGGGCGTGATCCTCACGCTGATGCTCGTCGTGTTCCGAGACGAGTTCGGCGAAGGGATCGGCTCGGTCTCGAACGTCATCGGCGCGAGCGGCGTGGGGGTCATGGCCGGCATCGCTTCGGTCGGTTGGCTCGAGCGCCGGCTGCGCATGGAGTGGGTCGTCGCGCTCGCGTTCATCGTCGCCGGCGTGCTGCTGCTCGCCGTCGGCGCGTACCTGCGCGACTGGTCGTTGCTCACCGCTAGCTTCTTCCTTGGGCTCACCTTCGCGTGGAAGAAGATCCCAACGGACACGTTGATCCAGGAGGCCTTGCCCGACGGCTACCGCGGACGGGTGTTCGCGTTGTTCGACGCGACCTACAACGCCGCCCGGATCGTGGCCGGGGCGCTGGCCCTGGTGATGGTGCCGGCGCTCGGCACGCGCGGGTCCGTCGTCGCGGTCGGTCTGGTGCTCCTGGCGTGGTCGCCCGTGCTGCCGCGGTGGCTCCGGGGGAAGCCCGAGATCGAGGTCGTCTACCCGCGGGACGGGGTCGGGGTACCTCTCGCGGTTCGCTGGGGCGGCGTCGAGGAGCCGGTCGAGGTCCTGCGGTCCTGGGACGAGACGCGCGAGGATGCCCGCGTCCACTGCCTGGAGCTCCGGCTCCTCGACGGCTCGGTCCTGGACCTGCATCGGGTGGACCCCGGCGGCAGCTGGTCGATCGACCGGGAGCGCGACGACTGAGGCGGACGGCCAGGCTACGTGATCTTGCGTACCCCAGGAAGGGGACGTGGGATCCCCGACACCCGGGTATCAACTTCCGAACGATGCGAGCGCACCATGGCGAGCATGAGCCACTAGACGCACGCCGCCGGGACCGACAACGAGTGCGCGGACTGCCGCGCCGTCGCCTATGAGCCCAGTTGGTACGCCGCGCTCATGGCGTTCGACGGTGTCACGATCGTGGAGGGCAGCCGTGTCGGCGCCGGCGTCTGATCGGAACTAAGGCAGCCTCACCCGCGACGCGATCGCGGACCCGTCCTACGCGACGACGCCGACGTTCGCCTGCGTCTGAGCCGAACGGCGCGCCATCCCGAGGACCACGAGCCCCGCCGTCAGTGCGATCGTGCCCGAGATCAGATAGCCGGCCCTGGGCCCGAGGTGCTCGCCGATCCATCCCGCGATCGGGGAGCCGATCGGCGTCGACCCGAGGAAGATCACCCCGTACAGCGCCATGACTCGTCCCCGTGCCTCGGGCACCGAGGTCAGCTGCAGCTTCGTGTTGCCGACGATCATGAAGACCATCGCGCTGAAGCCCGTCGGAACCATGAGCAGGGCGGCGACCCACAGCGTTGGCGCGAACGCGACGCTCGCCATCGTGAACCCTACCCCAACGGCGCAGAGGGCGAGCAGGCGCATCCCCGGTCGAGGATCGCGGTTGGCCATCACGATCGCCGCGACGAACGCACCCACACCGGCGGCGGCCGACATCGCGCCGAACTCGGCCGGTCCGGCGCCGAACGCGCCTTCGGCGAGCAGCGGAACCAAGACCTGCCACTGCAAGGTCAGCGAGAAGATGATCGCCATGAGGATGAGCGGACGGCGCAGGTCGTCCGTGCGCCACACGTACCGGATGCCGGCCATCAGATGGCCGCGCTCCCGCGTGCTGCGACGCTGCTCGTGGAGCTCGTCTGGACGCATCGCGAACAGCGCGATGAGCACGGCTGCGTAGCTCACAGCGTCGAGCAGGAAACAGACGGCCAGGCCGACCGTGGCGATCAGCAGACCGGCCAGCGCCGGGCCGAGGACGCGGCTGAACATGAACACGGCGCTGTTCAGGCTCACCGCGTTCGTGAGCGCGTCCTCGCCGACCATCTCGACGTAGAAGCTCTGACGCGTCGGCATGTCGATGGCGACCACGACACCGGCGACGACCGACAACGCGTAGACCACACCCAGCGTCACGACGCCCGTAGCCACCGCCGTCGCCATCGCCAGCGCGATGACCGCGAAGGCGGACTGCGTGGCGATCAAGATCCGCCGCTTGTCGTAGCGGTCGGCGAGCACGCCGCCCCAGGGCCCAAGCAACAACATGGGGCCGAACATCAGCGCCGCGTTGACGCCGAGCGCCGTGCCGCTGCCGTCGGACAACCGGAGGACCAGCCACGATGCGGCGGTGAAGTTCATCCAGGTGCCGACCGCCGACACCAGGTGTCCCGCGAGGTAGAGGCGGAAGTTCCGCGACCCGCGCGCCGACACGAACGTGCGCCGCCACGCGGCGGTCAGACGCGGACTCAACGGTCCGGTTCCGCCAGCCGCTCAAGGATCCGGGCGGCCTCCTCGAGGGTGGCACGGTCATCGGGGTCCAGAGCCTTGACACGTTTCGAGAGGTACTCGTCGGTCCGGCGGCGGGCACGCTGTAGGAGCTTGGAGCCCGCAGGCGTGATGCTCAACCAGGTGACACGGCCGTCGAGCGGATCGGTCGTCCGCGCGATCAGCCCCTGCTCGAGCAACATCGAGATCGTGCGGGTCATGGTCGGTTTGGTGACCTGTTCGTGCGCCGCGAGCTGGCCAGCCGTGACCGGGTCGTGGTGCTCGATCGTGAACAGGGCGGCGTGCAGGGTCGGCGTGATGCCCGGATCCGACGCCTGCCGCATGCGGCGCGCAAGGCGCCACACCGACACCCGGAGTCGGGAAGCCAGGTCGGCGGCGTCGAGGGTCGCGGTCCGGTCGGAGGTCATCTCACGATGATAGTACGGACAGCTAACTAGTGTCTCGTACCATCTGCGTCCTTCCGCGGCGGTGGCAGCGTGCGGTAGCGTCGCGAGCGGATCCGTCCCGATCCCGAGGAGCGCGCATGTCCCAGAACGGCCGTCACGTCCCCGCCGCTGCGCGCAGCAGCCGCCGCAACCGGACGATCGCGCTCATCGTGGCGATCGGTCTGGTCGCGTTCGGGGGCGGGTACCTCATCGCGCGGGAGACGGGTGGTGACGACCCGACGGTCGAGGCCTCGGTGAGGCCGTCCCCCACGCTCTCCCCGACGCCCGAGCCCACCGAGTCCGCGTCTCCCGAGCCCTCGGACGAGCCGCCCACCACGGACCTGGGGGACGGCGAGCACTACATCCAGGCGACCGCCGCCGTGGCGAACGGCGACGGCGACGCCCTGACCTTCGACCTCGCGTCCTTCTACACGGGCGAGGAGGCCTTCGAGTACGCCGAGGAGCACGACATCGCGCTCGAGAACGAGTACCTGATCGTGAACGACAACCCGAAGCTCCGAACGCTGCCGCTCGCCTCCGACGCGTCGATCGAGTACATCCCGTCGGGGACCTGCTGCGAGCTGCAGGACGGGAACATCGACGCCTTCGTCGAGTCGGTGAACGGCACGAACCAGACGGACTACCCCGACCTGTCGATCACCTGGTGGTGGGCGACGATCGAGGACGGTGTGATCACCGGTCTGGTCCAGCAGTACCTTCCCTAGCGCGAGCCGAGGTCGTTGCATCGCCCGTCGAACGGGCGCACGCTCCCGTCGTGGCACGCCAGAACGCGCACGCCGGGCACGAACCCGGCACCCGCGAGGACTGCGAAGCGTGCCGAGCGCTCTCGTACGAGCCGGGCTGGTACAAGGCCATGCGCGACGAGCGGGTCGTGCACCGCGACCCTTCTATCGTGCCCATCCCCGATCCCGACGAGGTCGACAGCGACGTCGTGGTCGCGCAGGCGCCGGTCGACGAACGAGCGCGCCGGTAACCTCCCTTCCCGACCCGGGACTGGGACGCGGCGGTGTACGACCGCCTGACTGCGTATGGCTCAACATCTCGGCCCGACGGGCTAGATGAACAGCGAGATCGCCGCGTCGCGCATCTCGGCGATGGCCGTGGCCGCGCCGATCGGCTCCTCGAGCCCGTCGATCAGGTCCTCGCGCTTGAGGCCGAGCAGGTCCATCGTCATCTGACAAGGGATCAGCCGGACACCCAGGTCCTGCGCCAGCACGATCAGCTCCTCGGGCCTGGCCACACGGTGGTCGTCGGCGAGCTTCTTGAACATCGCGGGACCGGCTCCCATGAACTGGTAGTGCGAGAGCTTCGCCTTCTGCGCAGAGCCGGGGTTCATCACCGACATCATCTTCTGCATCCAGTTGTCGCCGGTGATACGCACGCCGGGCTTGACGATCGCGAACAGCCCCCAGAACGTGAAGAAGACGGTGGACTCCATGCCGCTGGCCGCCGCGGTCGTTGCCAAGATCGTGGTGGGCCAGATCCGGTCCAGGTCGCCGCCCCACGCGATGATCGTGAGCTTGTTCTTCTTCTCGATGCGCTTCGCATCGGCGGTCTCGAGCGCCTCGACGCGCTGCAACAGGTCGGCGTAGGCGGCCAAGTCCGTGGCGCGCTCCTCGGTGACGGCCATGCTCAGACCGCCTTCCTGATGACGTAGCGGAGGGTGCCGTCCTCGAGGGTCTCGGCCTCGAGGAGCTCGTTGCCGCTGATGTCAGCCCAGCTGGGGACGTCGGACCTGGAGCCCGGGTCGGTGGCGAGCAGCTCGAAGAACTCGCCCGTCCGGGCGTCCTTCAGGGCCCTCGCCAGCGACACGAGCGGTCCCGGGCAGGACTGGCCTCGGGCGTCGACGGTGGTGGCGGTGATGCTCATGGGTGCGCTGAACCTCCCGGGATGGTGGAGCGGGACGGGGATGGTGCGGTGGACGCGGGCTCGTAGGAGCGCCGCGCGGTCCCTTATGGGCAGGGACAGGCGCAGATGCGGTCGGGGATCATGGCCGCCACGGTGCCAGCTTCGCGTGTTCGTACCATTCGCAGGTGCAACAGCCTAGCCGGGTCAAGCCTATCCGGCAAGCCCTCGACCAGCTACGATGCTCCATCGCATGACGGACTGACACTGCCACCGGCACCAGAGGACCCCGTCCCTCGGCGCGACCGCGCCCCTCGTCCCGGAGCCGCCCATGCCAGCGCAGCTCGTCGCCCGTAACGTCTCTGTCTCGCTCGGCCCCAAGCCCGTGCTGTCCGACGTCTCCCTCAGAGTCGGCCCCGGTGCACGCCTGGGCCTGCTGGGGCCCAACGGCGTCGGCAAGACCACCGCGCCGATGTTCGCGCGGGATCAGCCCCTGCTGGCGTCGTTCGAACGGGAGTCGGGGATCCGTGGGGCCGAGGCGCGGGGTCTGCTCGCCAAGTTCGACCTGGGGGCCGAGGACGTGATGCGGCCCGCCCGGCGACCCGTCGGCGGCGACCGAGGCGCTGCATATCGAGATCCTGCGACCCGTCTGAGGCGTGTCAACCCGGCGCGCCGGGTGCGGTGCGGCAGCCTTGCTCGATCCCGAGCTCGCGCAGCCCCGCCCGGTCGCCGGGCCCCAGGTCGGTCACGTGGCCCGAGGACGGATGCATGACCTCAGCCACCGACTCGACGTGATCGAGCCCCATGATGTGGCCCCACTCGTGCAGCAACGTGACGCCGCGACCACCGGGGGCGGTGAAGCCCGCAGGCACCGGCACCTCTTCGTTCACCACGATCCAGCCCGTCACCATCGTGGGGGTCGGTCCTTCGATCCACGGACGCGCCACGGCGACGGCGAGCTCGTGTTCGTCGGCCTCGAACTCGATGTCGGTCTCGTCCGGGTCCGCCCACGCGATCAGGACGGGCGCCCACCCCGGGCCGTAGCGCTCGGGCTGAACCGGGTCGCGATCAGAGCGGGGACGCTCGTCCGTCGTCCCGTCGTAGACGAAGGTGATGCCCGTCGCCTCCGAGATCCTGCGCACCGACTCGGTCACATCATCGAGCGCGTCCGGGGCCGACCGCCCGAGGTTCACGACGTAGTAGATCGGCTCGCACGGGTTCCAGCGCGCGGGCCCGTCGAGCCCCTCGTAGAGGAACGCGTGGTCGGTCGCCTCTCCGCGAGGCCGGACGAGCGACGGGATCGCCGCGATGAACAGCCCCGAGCCTGCGAGGAACACCGCGACGACGACCACGACCGCCACGAGGGCCGACGGCTTTCGCCGCGCGGCCGGCGCCGGCCAGGTCATCGACTGCCACGGGGGCGAGGTGCGCCGCGGGAGGTCGGGCCTCGGCGGGATCCGTCGGTCGTCGGGATGCATCCCATCCATGGTAGGTGGGGTATCGGATAGCCTCGGGCCGATGCTGAGGCGAGCGTGCGTGTTCGTCGCGATGGCGCTCTCCTCGTGCCCGTGTCTGGAGGGCCTGTGCGGCCGCGACGGTGACCGTCGACACGACCGCGGACACCTACGACGGCTCGTGCGGCGACGCGACGTAATCGCGCCGACGTTTGCGCCCACGCTCGTGCTGCTGGCGATTCTATGTGCGATGTTGCCGTTGGTGATTGGCGACCACGTCGCGCGGGCGTTCGGCCTGGTCGGGGCGTTGTCGATCGTGCGGTTCCGGACGGTTGTCGAGGACACGCACGACATCGCATTCGTGATCTTCGCCGTGCTCGTCGGAATGGCCGTGGGGGCGGATCATCTGACGGTCGCGCTGATCGGTATCGGCGTGGTCGGAGTCGCCGCGTTTCTGGTGCAGCCACGCCGAAGCACAAATCACACGAATCATTGGTCGGAAGCCGATTCCACACTCTCCGTGCGTGTCGGAGTCGGCCGTAATCCCGACTCACTCGTGCAAGGAATTTTC
>CAZZND010000077.1:0-12085 GCA_964655465.1 uncultured Actinomycetes bacterium | reverse complement strand
GATCGTGGCGAGCGTCTGGTTCTCTTCCTTGATCCGGACGCCCTCCTTCGCCTCGATCGCCTGGTGCAGTCCTTCGGAGTACCGCCTGCCCTCGAGCACGCGGCCGGTGAACTCATCGACGATCTTCACCTCACCGTCGACGACGACGTAGGCCACGTCACGCCTGTACAGCTCCTTCGCACGGAGCGCGTTGTGCAGGTGGTGCACCAGTGTGGTGTTCACGTGGTCGTAGAGGTTGTCGATGTCGAGGATCTCCTCGACCTTCGCGACGCCCCTCTCGGTGACGGCGACCTGGTACTTCGACTCCTCGACCTCGTAGTCCTCGTCACGAGCCAGCCTCGGCGCGACGCGCGCGAACGTCTGATACCACTTCGCGCTGTCGGACACCATGCCGCTGATGATCAGCGGGGTCCGCGCCTCGTCGATCAAGATCGAGTCGACCTCGTCCACGATCGCGTACTGGTAGCCGTGCTGGACGCAATCCTCGATCCGCATCGCCATGTTGTCGCGCAGGTAGTCGAACCCGAACTCGTTGTTCGTGCCGTAGGTGATATCGGCGGCGTAGGCCGGCCGCCGCTGTTCGGGCGTCATCGAGGACTGGATCAGGCCCACGTCGAGCCCGAGGAACCTGTAGATGCCGCCCATCCACTCGGAGTCCCGTTTGGCCAGGTAGTCGTTGACCGTGACCACGTGCACACCGCCGCCGGTCAGGGCGTTCAGGTAGCCGGGCAGCGTCGAGACGAGGGTCTTGCCCTCGCCGGTCTTCATCTCGGCGATGTTGCCCTGGTGCAGAGCCCCCCCGCCCATGAGCTGCACGTCGAAGTGGCGCTGGCCGATCGTCCTGCGCGCGCCCTCGCGCGTCACGGCGAACGCCTCGGGCAGCAGATCGTCGAGCGGCTCGCCGTCGTCGAGGCGGCGCCGGAACTCGCCGGTCTTCGCACGGAGGGCGGCGTCGTCGAGGTCCTCGATCTCGGGCTCGAACGTGTTCACGAGCCGCGCCAGGTCCTGCAGGTTCTTGAGCTTGCGGCCTTCGCCGATGTTGCTCAGCTTGTCGAGGATGGGCACACGCGTTCCTTCCGCGCCGACGGTTCCGGGGGTCCTTCGATCGTAGCAGGGGCTCGGTTCATGATCGCGCAGCGACGGGGGCGGGGCGAGGCATCCGGATGCCGGCCACGATCAGCAGACCCAGGGTCGCGAGGATCGCGGCGGCCACGCCGAGCGATCCGTACCCGGCCACCTCGAGGATGAGCCCGCCGATCAACGCGGCGGCCGCCGAGCACGCGAGGACCAGCAGGTCGGTGAAGCCGAGCGCGCCCGCGCGCTCGTCCGCATGGGTGACGTCGCTGATCACCGCCGTCACGGCCAGGTAGGTGGCCGACCAGCCCAGACCGATGACGAGGAGCCCGCCGCCGATGACCCGCGACGAGACCTGGCTG
Source organism: uncultured Actinomycetes bacterium (assembly GCA_964655465.1). Taxonomy (GTDB): domain Bacteria; phylum Actinomycetota; class UBA4738; order UBA4738; family HRBIN12; genus AC-51. The sequence goes on along the minus strand of CAZZND010000077.1, from coordinate 10,649 downwards.
GCCGCGATCAGGGCGCCGGCCGCCGTGAGGCCGAGACCCAAGATCAATCCCGCTCGCCGCCCCCACCGGTCAAGGAGCCACCCGACCAGCGGGGCGAAGGCGAACATCCCGGCGATGTGCCCACTGATGACCAACGGCACGTCACCGCCGTGGCCGAGGTGCGTCAGCGCGTTCGGGGTCACGCCCATGACGCCCACCATCGCCATCTGCGAGATGGCCACCGCGATGACCGCGCCGCGGAACGCCGGCACCCCGAACAGCTCACGCTTGGTCCGCGGCGGCGTCGTCGTCGAGCCCGGCACGTCCTCCTCGGCGTGCGCCAGATCGCGCGGATCGGGACGCACCGCGATGACGATCGCGACGGCGGCGAGCGCGCCCGCGATCGAGATCGCCCAGGGGACGACGTCGGGATCGGCGCCGCGGCCGGCGGCGGCGTCCTGGACCATCGGGATGAGGAGCGGACCGCCGACCGCGCCGACCACGCCGGCCGCGACGAGGATGCCTACCGCGCGGCCACGGCGCGTCGGCTCGTACATGTCGGCGACGGCGCCGCGTGCCAGGTTGGCCGCGCCCGTGCCCACGCCGAACACGACGGTGCCCAGCAGCAGACCCCCGTACGAGCCCGCGGCGATCGAGGCCGCCGCGCCGGCCGCGCCGAGGGCGATCATCACGTACCCCGTGATCAGGCCGGGGCGGCGGCCCGCCCGGTCCATCCACCGTCCGACGACGAACGCGCCCACGGCCCCCGCGGCGAACGACGTCGCCCACACCACGCCCGAAGCCCAGTCGTGCCCGGTCAGCCGCGCGGCCGCCGGGACACCAACGATCAGCAGCACCGAGAACCCCAGCTGGGCCACCGCGTGGGCACCGGTCAGGAGCCAGGTGTTGCGGCGGACCTGCAGCTGTCGCGCGGAGCTCACAGCGACCGCTCGAGCTCGCCGAGTCGCTCGACGAGGCGCGCGTTCTGGCTGTAGTCGACGGGGCAGGCGATCACGTGCACGCCCTCGTCGGCGAGACACGACTCGAGGGTGGGCAGCAGCTCCGCGGCCGCGCCGATCGCGTGGCCGGTCGCGCCGAACGACGCCGCAAGCTGCACGAAGTCGGGGTTGCCGAACGCCACCGAGGCCCGCCGCCCGAAATGGATATCCTGCTTCCACCCGATCAACCCGTAGCCACCGTCCACCCACACCAGGATCGTCATCGCGATCCCTTCGCGCACGGCGGTCTCGATCTCGGCGACGCTCATGAGGAACGCCCCGTCGCCCATCACGGCCAGCACCCGCCGGCGAGGGTAGACGATCTTCGCGGCGATCGCGCCCGGCAGGGCGAACGCCATGGTGGCGAGGCCGTTCGAGATCAGACAGGTATTGGGCTCGTACGCGGGGTACAGACGCGCCATCCACATCTTCGCGGCGCCCGTGTCGGTGAGCACGACGTCGCCTCGGCCCATGGCCACGCGGATGTCCGCAACGATCCTGGCCGGCGCGAGCGGGAAGGCGTCGTCGGCCGCCCCGCGCATGAGCTCGTCGCGCAGCAGCCCCTTCACCGGAGGCACCGCGCCCTCGATCGGATGGACCGAGCTGCTCGCCCCGATCGCGTCGAGCGTCTCGCCGATGGAACCCTGCAGGCCCACCTCGAGACCGTAGTGAGCGTCGACCTCGGCGACCGTGCGGTGGACGTGGATGATCCGTGTGTCGGCGTCGGGGTTCCACCCCACCGGTGAGTACTCGACGAGGTCGTAGCCGACCGCGATCACCAGGTCGGCGCGGTCGAACCCGAAGTTCGCGTAGTCCTTCACCATGGATCCGATCGTGCCGAGCGCGTTCGGATGGTCGTCGGGGAAGACCCCCTTGCCCTGGAACGTCGTCGCGACCGGGATGTTGAGCCGTTCGGAGAACCGCAGGAGGGCCTCCATCGCCCCGTCACGGGCGACGCCGGCGCCGGCGAGCACCACGGGGTGACGCGCCGCCGCGAGCGCATGTGCCGCCCGGTGGACCTGGTCCTCCGACGGCGCGGGGTCGCGCGGCACGTTGACCTTGAGCGGCCGCGCGTCGGTCTCGCGTTCGGCCACGTCTTCGGGCAACACGATGAACGTGGCGCCGGGCCGTTCGGTCTGGGCCAGCTTGAAGGCCTTGCGGACCATCTCGGGCGCGGCGTCGCGGAGCGTGACCATGTCGCCCCACTTCGTCACGGGCCGGTAGACCGAAACGAGGTCGACGACCTGGTGGGATTCCTTGTGGATCCGATCGAGCCCGGCCTGAGCCATCAGCGCCACGAGCGGATGGGAATCGAGCTGCGCGTTCGCGATCCCGAGGATCAGGTTGAGCGCGCCGGGCCCGAGGGTCGCGAGGCACACCCCCGCCTTGCCGGTGAGCGCGCCGTACGTGTCGGCCATGAAGGCGGCGCCGCGCTCGTCACGCGTGGTGACGAACCGGATCGGCGAGCGCGAGAGCGCGTCGATGACGTGAAGGTTCTCTTCGCCGGGGAGGCCGAACACGACCTCGACGCCCTCGTTCTCGAGGCACTCGACGAGCAGTTGGGCGACGGTGCGGAGGCCGGCGTCGGTCACGGGCCTCAAGGCTACACGCGCCCTGCCCGCGGGGCGGCCGGGGCCGTGACGCCCGTTATCCTGCCCGCCATGTCCGAGGCCCCGGCCCCCCCGCCCGTGCACCGCCGTCTGGCGGCGTCCGGGATCGCAGAGGTGCGGTCGATCCTCGGCACCTATCCGGTCCTCGCCCTGCCGATCGAGCGCCGCCGCGGTCGCGGGCCGGTGGTCGACCGCGACACCGACATCGTGATCGAAGGGTTCCCGAGCTCCGCCAACTCGTTCGCGGTCGCGGCGTTCCAGGCTTCGCAGGAGCCTTCGGCGGTTCGGATCGCGCATCACACGCACGCGGCGGCCCAGGTGATCCGGGCCGTCCGGTGGTCGATCCCGGCGCTCGTGCTCATCCGCCGGCCCGAGGACGCCGTGCTCTCGCAGCTGGCCCGGAGCCGGAGCCTGCGTCCCGCGACGGTGCTTCGGAGCTACATCCGGTTCCACCGGGCATTGCTGCCGCACCGCGGCGGCTTCGTCGTGGGGACCTTCGACGAGGTCGTGGCGGACTATGGGCCGGTCATCGAGCGGGTGAACCAGCGCTTCGGCAGGTCGTTCGTACCGTTCGAGCACTCCGACGCGGAGGTCCAGCGGATCGAGGAGGCCATCGAGCGTCATGAGCGCAGCACCCGTTCCGCGGGGGACGTCGAGCGCATGATCCCCCTACCCTCGGCCGTCCGCGAAGAGCTGAAACGGCGCCGGGCACAGGAGCTGGAGCACTCGTCGCGACGCCTCCGCGCACGGGCTCGCGAACTCTACGACACCCTCGCGCGCTGATAGGGGTGCGGCTACGGCCGGGTGAGGACGTCGCGGGTCATCTGCAGGTGCCCCACGTGCTCGCCCAGGTGCGCCGTGGCGTGGGCGAGCGCCCAGGCGGCGGTGACCGGCTCGGCGGCGAGCGCCCCCGAACGCCAGGGAGCGAGGCCCGTCCGCCCGGGCTCGTGGTCGACGTCGCCGTCGAACAGCCCGAGGCACTCGGCGGCCTGACCGGCGGCCCAGGCGCGGAACACGTCGGCCTCCTCGGCGACGGTGAGGAACTCCGTGGGTCGGTCCCGAAGCGGCAGCGGGGCGCCGGTCGCGAGGCTCAGCCACGAGCGGGTGCTGGCGAGCGCATGCGCGACGAGCACGGCGGCCGGGTTCGTGAGCTCCCCCGCCGGACGCCGGTTGAGCTGCTCGGTGGTCAGACCGTCGAGCGCCGCGAGCAGCCGATCGAGGGCGTCACCGACGACATCGCGCGCGGCCTCGACCGTGGAGTCGGTGTGCACGGCCCGGTCAGGTGATCTCGATCATCTTCTCGCGCACGGCGTACACGACCGCCTCCATGCGCGAGTGCAGGTGCAGCTTCTCGAGGATGTTGCGGATGTGGTTCTTCACCGTGTTCTCGGAGATGAACAACTGCTTCGCGATGTCGCGGTTGTTCATCCCCTGCGCGACGAGCTTGAGAACCTCCATCTCGCGGTCGGTGAGCCGCGGCGTCGGCATCTGCGGGCGCTCATCCGAGGCCTTCGAGATGGCGGCGAACTCGGTCAGCAGCTTCGAGGCCATGGAGGGGCTGATCCGCGACTGCCCCGCCCAGACGCTCCGGATGGCGTCGGCGACCTCCTCGATCGGGATCTCCTTGAGCAGGTATCCGGAAGCGCCTGCCTTGATCGCGTCGTAGAGGTCGGCCTCTTCATCGCTGATGGTCAGCATGAGGATCTTGACGTGCGGCAGCATGTCCTTGATCTGGGTCGTGGCCTCGATGCCGGACCGCTTGGGCATGCGGACGTCCATGAGCACGATGTCGGGCATGACCTCCTGCGCCTTCTCGACGGCCTCGGCGCCGTCTGAGGCCTCGCCCACGAGCTCGATGTCGTCCTCGTTGCCGAGGACCATCTCGAGACCACGGCGGAACAGCGCGTGGTCGTCGACGACCATGACCCGGAGGCGCTCGCCCCTGCCGTCGCTGTTCGACACGTCGTTCTCCTTACCGGGGGCCCGGCCTCAGTCTTCTGTGTCTGAGGGAGCCGGGGCCGAGTCTCGGGCGGAGCCTACACCACCCCGATGGGCCGACCGCCGCTTGCCGTGGTGATCGCGCAGCTGGCGCTCGAGCTTCTCGCGCACCTCGTCGAGCGCGCTCGACACGTCACCCGCTTCGGCATGGGCCCGGAAGGTCTTCCGCGGGATCCGCGCCGCGACCTCGACCCGCTTGAGGCCGTCGGGCTTCGGATGGTGCTCGTTGATGAACTCGAGGTCGATGGCCACCAGGCGCGGTTCCATCCGCTCGAGCGGCGCGAGCTTGTGCTCGGCCTGGACGCGGATCTCGTCGGTGATCTGTACTCCACGCCCGGTGAACGTCATCTCCATCATGTCGGCGATCCTCCTGTCCCGGCTTGAGGGTGGGCCCCCGTCCGGCTGACCTGGTCTTTGCCCCCACACCCGCCTGCTGGAGCCTTCGCACGGGCACCGGGACGTCCTCGGCGACCGCACTCCCGCCCTCTCGCCCGTGAAGGGCGGCAGGACTTACTTCTAAACCGCGCCATGCTCAGCCACCAAGGGTGGCCTTACGTGGGTCGTTTCGCCCGCGGCTGGCATCGACTACCGGGGGATGTCCCCGGGCAACCACAGACCCGGACGAGGGCCCGACCGAGGATAAGCGGGCTCGGTGCCGCCGCGCAACGTGGCCCTCGAGCGCCGCAAGGAGCGAGCGGCCGCGAGAACCGTGACGTCGAGCGCCCCGGCGGCGCGGAGCGCCGTGGCGCAGGCAGCGGCGGTGGCGCCGGTGGTGAGGACGTCATCGACCAGGAGCACGCTCGCCGGGGCGGCGCGGACCGGGACGAACGCGTGCCGCACCGCCTCGCGTCGATCCGCGGCGCCCCGGCGGGCCTGGGACCCCGAGGCGACGGGACGACGCAGGAGCCGGGCGACCGGCAGATCGAGCCGGTGCCCCACCGCGGTCGCCAGGGCCCGCGCCTGGTCGTACCCACGCTCGGCCAGGCGCCGCCGTGCGAGGGGCACCCATGTGACGAGATCAGCCTCGATCGGCCCCGCGGCCTCGACCATCGCGCCGGCGAGCGCCGAGGCCACGTCGCGCCACCCAGAGAACTTCAACCGGTGGACGGCGCGGCGTGCCGGGCCCGCGTAGCGGAACGCCGCCCTCGCACCGGACACCTCGAGCGGCGGGCAGTCACGGCAGGTGGGCACTTCGAGGAGCGATGGACTGCCGCATCGCGTGCACCACGGTGGCCCGATCGGCTCGAGCAGGCCGACGCACGTGGTGCAGAACGGCCACGGGCCGTCACCGCACCCCGCGCAGCGCCGTGGGAACAGCAGGTCCAGGGGCCAGATCGCCATGGCGGCGACCCTAGCGGCCGCCGACGACACGGCATCGGCTCAGGGCAGGATGACGTCGACGGGCTTCGCGCCATTGACCTCGATCGCGAGGCGCTCATGTTCACGGAGCACGGGATAGGCCACGATGCGCCCCTTGCCGGCGTCGTCGGCCTCGACCTCCAACACCGGATGCGGCGATCCGTCGACCCACAGCACGACCTCGGGCGGCTCGTCGGCCTGGAAGGCGAGGCGCACAGAGTCACCGGCGCACTCGAGCGTGCGGAGCGAGACGCCACCCGCCGTCGCGTCCACCGCGACGCTGCCGCGCCTGACGGTACCTCGCGGCCACGGGACGCAGAACCGAGGTCCCGGCTCCACCACGGCTTCGACCGCGTCGATGACGACGTCGACCTCGATCCGATACCACCCGGGGCGCAGATCGAGCGTCGAGACCTCGAACGGCACGAACGTGTCAAGCGTCGGCGCGACCTCGATGATCGTGGGCTCGATCGGGATGCGCTCGGAGCCCTTCCCCGTCCACTCGGTGACCTGCGCCGCCGCGATCCGGACCTGATGCGGCTGGCCGTCGCCGCCGCGGAGCACGAACGCGCCCTTGAGGCCCACGGGGAACCGCTCGTACGCCGCCTTGATCCGGACCATCTCCTGCACGTCGGTCCCTTCGATCAGGTGCCCTGGTCCCAGGAGTGCAGGTAGCGCTCCTGCTCGTCGGTGAGCGTGTCGATCTCGACCCCCATGGCGCGAAGCTTGAGCTTCGCGACCTCGCGATCGATGTCCTCGGGCACGGGGTAGACCCGGTTCTCGAGCTGAGCGTGATTCTTCACCATCCACTCGACCGAGAGCGCCTGGTTCGCGAACGACATGTCCATCACCGCGGCCGGGTGCCCCTCGGCGGCGGCGAGGTTCACGAGCCGCCCCTCCCCCAGTAGGTGCAACCGGCGGCCGTCGGCCAGGGTGTACTGGTCCACCGACTCGCGGAGACGGCGTACACCGCCGGTCGCCAGCTCGCGCAGGGCCGCCTTGTCGATCTCGACGTCGAAGTGCCCACTGTTCGCCATGATCGCGCCGTCCTTCATGAGCTCCATGTGCTCGCGGCGGACCACCGACGTGTCGCCGGTCACCGTGATGAAGATGTCGCCGATGCGGGCGGCCTCGCGGATCGGCATCACCCGGTAGCCCTCCATCAGCGCCTCGAGCGCGGCGGTCGGGTCGACCTCCGTCACGACCACGTGGGCGCCCAGTCCGCGCGCCCGCGACGCGACGCCGCGCCCACACATGCCGTACCCGGCGATGACCAGGGTTCGCCCGGCGAGCAGCCTGTTGGTCGCCCGCATCACGGCATCCATCGTCGACTGGCCGGTCCCGAAACGGTTGTCGAAAAGGTGCTTGGTGTCGGCGTCGTTCACGCTGACGATCGGGTACGCGAGCGCGCCGTCGCCCGCCATCGCCCGCAGGCGGATCACGCCGGTGGTGGTCTCCTCGGTGCCGCCCAGCACGTGAGGGAGCTGGTCGGCGCGCTGGGTGTGCAGGACGCTCACCAGGTCTGCGCCGTCGTCCATCGTGAACTGCGGCTGCAGGTCGAGGACGGCGTTGAGGTGCTTGTAGTAGGTGTCGTTGTCCTCGCCCCTGATCGCGAACGTCTCGACACCGCTCTGTTCGGTGAGCGCGGCGGCGACGTCGTCCTGCGTCGAGAGCGGGTTCGACGCGGCGAGCAGCACCTCGGCGCCGCCTGCGGCGAGCGCCTCCATGAGGTTCGCGGTCTCGGTGGTCACGTGCAGGCAAGCGGCGATCCGGATGCCCTGCAGCGGCTGCTCCTTCTCGAACCGCTCGCGGATCTGTGCGAGCACCTGCATGTCGCCGGCGGCCCACTCGATCCGCTCACGGCCGGTGGGCGCGAGGGACGGGTCCTTGATGTCGGCCATAAAGGCTCAAGCTCCTTCCGAGGGGAGGCGCGGTAACAGGTCCACGAGGAGCCTCCCGACCGCGACCGCGGTCTCGTTGGAGACGCGGACCACCTCCTCGTGGCTGACGTGTTCGCCGAAGGCGTTCGCCAGGCTACACACTCCGAGCACCCGCATACCCAGAGCGTGAGCTGGGAGGGCCTCCGGGACCATCGACATGCCCACGACGGTTGCCCCAACGGTCTGCAGCATGCCGACCTCGGTGGGCGTCTCGTAGGCCGGCCCGCTCACGGCCGCGTAGACCCCCATGGCCGAACGGATCTCGAGCGCCTCCGCCCGTTCGAGCGCCAGGTCCGACAGCTCACGGTCGTAGACCTCCTGGGCGTTGATGAACGCCGGCATGCCGTCAGGGAACCGCCATCCGCGCAGGGGCGCCGCACCCATCATGTTGAGGTGGTCGCGCAGCACGACGACCGTGCCGGCCTCGACCCCGGGCTCCAGACCGCCAACCGCCGCGGTCAGCACCATCGTCCGCGCGCCGAGCTCGTGAGCGAGCCGCGGGAGGAGCGCCGGCACGTCCATCCCGTGACCCTCGTAGAAGTGCACGCGACCGCTGAACGCCGCAACCGGGACGCCGGCGAGGCGCCCGAGGATCAGCCGGCCCGCATGGCCGGGCACCCCGGGCGACGGGAACCCCGGGAGGTCCGTGAAGGCGAACGACGCCTCCTCTTCGAGCTGGTCGCCGAGCGCCGGGCCCAGACCCGAACCCAGCACGATGCCGACGGCGGGTCGCAGGTCCGCAGCTCCTCGGACCACCGCGGCGCCACGCGTGGCCAGATCGTCACCGGGCCCGGGGACGCCCGCGCTCACCGGGGACCCTCGGCGAGTGCGGCCTTCAGCCCCGAGATGACCTCGACCGGGGTCGGGTCGATCCCGCGGCGGAGCCCCACGTAGCAGCTCACGAAGTCCCCTACCACGATCAGCGACAGCAGCCTCGCGAGCGTGGTGCGACCGCGCGCCTCCACCTCGCGGTAGGACGCCCCAGCGTCCTGGGCGATCCGCGCCGACAACGGGAACCGCGCGGCGATCTCGGCGTGCTCGCCAGGCAACCGGAGCCCCACGATCGCGTGCGCCTCACCGTAGGGCGAGGTCCACCCGACGACCTCGTTGTGGTCGAGCTCGGACATGGCCGCGTGCCACGCGGGCACCTTGCCGTTCTCGTTCAGCTGCGTCTTCCACCGCATCGCCGCCAGCGAGCCCACGCCGTCGGCACCCCAGATCACGGGCACGCGGTCGCCGATCCAGTCCGCGAGGTGCTTCGCCTCGTTGGCGTCCGTAGGGACATCCGGACCGAGTGCGTCTGCGAGGTCTCCGCAAACCGCCTCGGTCTCGGCGACCTCGTCGGCGAGGGACGGGACCAGCTCGGCTGTCTCGAGCGCGCCGAGCATGGCGAACGCGAGATGACCGAGCGCCGCGCGCGGTTGGCCACCACCCGGAACCGGCACGACGAGCAACCCGAGCTCGCGGCACCGGGCTTCGAGCGTGCCTCCGCTCGTCACGGCCATCACGTGGCACCCCCGAGCGAGCGCTTCCTCGAAGGCCGACAAGGTCTCGGACGTTTCCCCCGAGTACGAGGACACGACCACCAAGGTGTCGGACCCCGCGTACATGGGGAGCCTGTGTGCGCGGTTGACCTCGACGGGGAACGGCAGTCGGTCGCGGAGCACATGCTTCAGGACGTCGCCGGCGACCGCCGAGCCCCCCATCCCGCACACGACGATCGAGGCCACCGGCTCGACCCGCACGACCTCGGCGGATCGCCCCACCACGTAGGAGGTCCCTGCGTCGCGGCCCACCCGCGCGACCGCCTCGAGCATGGCCGACGGATCGGCGGCGCGCAGCGCCGCCGGGTCGTCCAGGTCGATCACGGCTTCTCGGCTTCGTCTATCAGCATCACCGGGATGCCGTCGCGGATCGGGTAACGGTAGCCGCAGGTCCGGCAGACGAGCCGCTCCTCGTCCTCGAGATGATCCAGTTCCCCCCGGTCGTTGGGGCATACCAAGATCGCGAGCAGTTCGGGGTCGAGCGTCATGCGGAGCCTCCTCGGATGAGATCGAGCACCAGGGCGGTGCGGTCGTCCAGGATCTCGGGTGTCCGAGCCTCGACGTTCAGGCGTAGGAGCGGTTCGGTGTTGGAGGCCCGGACGTTGCACCACCATCCGTCGAACTCGACGGTCAGACCGTCGAGCCGGTCCTGCCGGCCGTCATCGAGCGCGCCGGCGATCCGCTCGATCGTTGCCCCGGCGTCGTCTACCCGCGTATTGATCTCGCCGGACGCGGCATAGCGCCGGTACGGGGCGAGCAGGGTCGAAAGCGGCCCCCGGGACGCCGAGAGCTCACCGAGCGCGACCACCGCGGCGATGATCCCCGAGTCCGCGCGGTAGTTGTCGCGGAAGTAGTAGTGGCCCGAATGCTCACCTCCGAAGACGGCACCGGTGTCCGCCATGACCTGCTTGATGAACGAGTGGCCCACACGGGTGCGGACCGGCTCGCCCCCTGCCTCGCGGATGGCCTCGGGCACGACCCAGGAGCAGATCAGGTTGTGCACCACCTTGGCGCCGGGCTCGCGACGGAGCATCGCCGTCGCGACGAGCGCGGTCAGCAGCGACCCGCTGACGTCGGCCGCCTGTTCGTCGACCAGGAACACTCGGTCGGCGTCACCGTCGAACGCGAGCCCCACGTCGGCACCGTGCTCGAGGACGGCCGCCCTGAGGTCGCGCTGGTTCTCGGGGTCGATCGGATCGGCCGGATGGTTGGGGAACGTGC
>CAZZND010000076.1:10975-12092 GCA_964655465.1 uncultured Actinomycetes bacterium | reverse complement strand
GTCGCTAGACCTGGTTCGCCCCGCCGAAGATCTCCGACACGCTCGAGTCCTCGAACACGGCGCGGAGCGCGCTCGCGATCAACGGGGCGATCGAGAGCACACGGAGCTTCGCGAACTGCTTGTCCTCGGGGATCGGCACGGTGTTCGTCACGATCACCTGCTCGATCGCCGCCTCCTCGAGGTTCTGCCGGGCCTTGCCGCTGAAGATCGCGTGGGTGGCGCCGGCGTAGATCGGGCCCGCGCCCATCGCGGCGAGCGCCTTGACGCCCATGGTGAGCGTCCCCGCCGTATCGATCATGTCGTCGACGACGACGCACGGGCGTCCTTCGACCTCACCGACGACCGCGCTCTCCTCGATCTTGTGCGCCTCCTTCCGCGACCGGCGCTTGTAGAGGAACGCGAGGTCCGCGTGCAGGTACTCACGCAGCCTCTCGGCGGTCTTGATCCGGCCGGCGTCGGGCGCCACCACGACGAGGTCTTCGCCGCGGAGCCCGAGCTGATCCTTCAGGTAGTTGGCGATCAGGGGGAGCGCGGTCAGGTGGTCGAACGGCGCGTCGAAGTAGCCCTGGATCTGGCCCGAGTGCAGGTCGACCGACACGACGCGGTCGGCGCCGGCGGTGGAGAGCAGGTCGGCGACGAGCTTCGCGCTGATCGGCTCGCGAGAGACCGTCTTCTTGTCCTGGCGCGAGTAGCCGTAGTACGGAACGACCGCGCTGATGCGCTTGGCGCTCGCGCGCTTCATCGCGTCGATCATGATGAGCTGCTCCATGATCGCCTCGTTCACCGGCTCGTAGTGGGTCTGCACCACGAAGACGTCGGCGCCGCGCACGGACTCGTCGGCGCGGAAGTAGATCTCGCCCGACGCGAACCGCCGGAGCTCGCCCTGACTTATCGGGATGCCGAGGTTGTCGGCGATCTCGTGCGCGAGCGTCGGGTGGATGGTGCCCGAATACAGCATCATCCGTTTCTTGGTGATGATCTCCACGCCTCAGGCCCCCTTCGCCTTCCCCTTGCGTTGGGCGTCCTTGCGAGCCCGGTACCCGGGCACGATCTTGACGTCGGAACGTTCGACCGCGAGCGCCCCTGCCGGCACGTCCTTCGTGATCACCGATCCCGC
>CAZZND010000076.1:0-10965 GCA_964655465.1 uncultured Actinomycetes bacterium | reverse complement strand
CGCTGGTCCGAGGCGCCCGCGGGCGACCTTGCCGGCCTGGCCCGCGCGTTCATGGCGGAAGGCCGCCACCTCGAGGCGCTCCGGTGCGTCGAGACGGCGATCGAGTCGACGCGCCGGTCGGACCCGCGAGGCACCGGTCGCCAGGTGGCAGGGCGCCGGACGTTGATGCCCGTCATGGCGCCACGGCCCACCCTCACCGGCGCCACGAGCATCGTATCCGAACCGATACGCGCTCCGTCCTCGATCACCGTGCGATGTTTCGCGTACCCGTCGAAGTTGACCGTCACCGTCGCGGCGCCGATGTTCACGTCGCGGCCGATCTCGGCGTCACCGACGTAGGACAGGTGCGGCACCTTCGAGCCCGCACCCAGCGTCGCCTCCTTCATGTCGACGAACGCGCCGGCGCGCGAGCGGTCCCCCATCACGACGCCGGGTCGCAGGCGCGCGTACGGACCGACCTGCACGTCGCGGCCGATCGTGGAGCCCATCACCACCGAGAACCAGACCTCGGACCGGTCACCCACGCGCGAGTCTTGAACGACGGTCGACGGGCCGATCGTGCAGCCTCTCCCGATGTGGGTCTCCCCTTGCAGGTAGCTGTTGGGGTAGATCACGGTGTCGCGGCCGATCGTGATGCCGGCGTCGATGTAGGTCGCGGCCGGGTCGACGAGGGTGACGCCGTGATCCATGTGGACCGCGTTGATACGCCCGCGGATCACCCGTTCCACGGCGGCCAGCCCGGCGCGTGAGTTGAGCCCCATCGCGCCCCCGGTGTCGCAGGCCATGACCTGGACCTTCGCGCCCTCAGCGAGCAGCAGCGGCAGGATCCGGTTGAGATAGTACTCGCGCTGGCGGTTCTTCCGGTCGAGCTTGGGCAGCGTCCGGAACAGGTCGGCGCGGCGGACCGCCATCAGGATGAGCGCGACCTCCTCGATGGCCCTGATCGCCGGTGAGGCGTCGACGTGCTCCACGACCTCGACGAAGCGGCCCCCTTCGCGAACGACCCGCCCGTAGCCGCCGGGATCGGAGAGGACGGTCGAGGCGACCGTCGCGACAGCCTTCGACCGGCGGTGGATCGCGAGCAGCCGGCGCGCATCCTCCGGGCGCACGGGATCGAAGTCGCCGGTGAGGATCAGCACGTCCTCGGCGGTGCCCACGGCGCGCTTCGCGGCCAGCACGGCGTGCCCGGTCCCGAGCTGCTCGGCCTGCGTCACGAACACCGGCGCGGGCGAGATCGACCACGACCGGACAGCCGCCTTCACGTCGTCGGCGCCGTGCCCGATGACGACCACGATCTTCGATGGCTTCGCCGCGAGGGCCAGCTGCAGCACGTGCCAGAGGGCGGGCTTGCCGCAGACGGGATGCAGCACCTTGGGGGTGGCCGACTTCAGGCGTTCGCCCTTGCCGGCGGCGAGGATCACCGCGGCGAGCGTTCGTGAGGGTCGCGCTGCCATCAGGGACGCGTATCGTCCCACACGCGCGGATGGACCGCCGGTTCCAGGGGGCGGGATCTTACGAAAAGCGTGCTTCCGCTTACTCGCCGCGCTGGATCCGGCCATCGGGCTAACCGCTCAACACGCCGTTCTCGATCCTTGGAAGTGGCACTGAGTCAGATCCCTTGCCCCAGGACAAGACCCGGAGGTGGCAGTCAAGAAGTCTCGACCGACCCTTCTCGTCCTCTGCTTGTGGTTCGAATCAAGGGGATTCGATACAGCCTCCCTCGGGGGCGATCCTAGCCGGACGGCTGAGAGGCGCAGCGCGAAGAGCGCGCCCAGCTGATGGTCCGGCATTCAGATGCGATGTCACGACGGTGCCGCAGGCGCTGGGCCCACCGGCCCAGCGCCTCCACGGCACCTCCACTCCCGACCTTACAGGCGCGCGATCACGCGCAAGGCTGCTCGTCGTCCTCGATCCGGAAGACGGGCGGGTCGGTGGCCGGCGCAACGAACGTCGCGATGACCGTCGCCCCAGCGGCGCTCGAGGCCTGGCCCGGGTCGTCTCCGCCCTCGACGAACACGGCACCGTTGGGATTGTTCGGATCAAGCGAGTACGTCTTCGAGCTGCAGTCTGAATGCGTGAAGGTCACCGCACCCGACTGCACAGCCACGATCACGATGCCTGGGTGGTGATGCCAGCCGCTGTAGCCGCCCGCATCGATGACGACCTTCTGGACGCGGACGTCGGTCGGATCTTTCGTCTGGAACTTGACCCGGTCGCTATTCAGATGGACCGTGTTGTCGAAGTTCGCGGTGACGAGAGGGGTCTCCCCCACGAATCCGGACGGCGGGGATCCGAGAGCCACGGCCGCGAACGTTCCGATCATCGCAACTGCGACGGTCGCGGCAAGCACGTGGGTACGATTGAGCTTCATCTCCGTACTCCTTTCGAATGTTCGGGGAGACGGGGCGTTACCCCTTCCCCATCTGCTCTGTCCGACTAGCGAAGTCCGTGACGCTGCGCGATACACCTCGAGCGTCCGGGTCGTGGGGCCGGGGGGATCTCACGCGCGGTCCCACGACCAGACCGGAGGTACGGTCGGAGCTCGTGATGCCGGCGGAGTTGATGGTCGGGGTCGATCGAACCACCGGATGGGTACTCGATGGCCGCGTCATGCGAAGTCCATGAGGGACACTCCCGTGGGCAGGTCGCGTCGATGGGCGATCCCGTTCTCCGCAACCCTAGGCCGGGGCATCGGAGCAAGTCAAGGGGCCGAGTTGCCTCACCAGAGATGTCCGCGTAGCCGACCCATTGCCTCACCAGAGATGTCCGCGAACCATCCGAGCCCTCGACGATGGGGAGGTCGCGGTGGGGCTCACGATGGGCGAACGCAAAGCGGTGACCAAGACGATGGCCAAGCGGTATCGAGCAGCGGGAAGGACCGAGAAGACGGCGATGCTGGACGAACTCTGTGCCCTCACGGGCTGGTCCCGAGATCACGCCCGCCGGGGGGATCGAGAGCCCACGCTGACCAGGGGAATCTGGCAGCTTGTTGAGTTCCGGGGGGAGGGATCGAACCTCCATCTCAGGCTCCAAAGGCCCGCGTCTTGCCGTTAGACCACCCCGGATCAGGCGGTCATCGTACGCGGCGGGCCCGCGGTCACGATCGAGCCCTTCACGGCCACGCTCAGGCGATCGGCGTGCATCGGGTCGCGCGCGAGGGCGACCACCGTGGGGCCGCTCCCGGTCATGAACGCCGCGAGCGCACCGGCCTCCACGAAGGCCGCGATGGCGTGGGCGACGGCGGGGTGGCGGGCCACGACGCCGGGTTGGAGGTCGTCGTGGGCGGCGTCGGCCACGATCTCGAGGTTGCCCGTCTCGAAGGCGCCGAGCAGCGCGCCGGGGTCCGGCCCGGTCACGGGTTCGTCGTCCCACCACGCGTACGCGTCGGGGGTCCGGACGGTGACCCCGAACGGCTTCACCACCCAATGGGTCGTGAGGGCGTGCACCGGCACCACGTGATCGCCGCGGCCGTCGGCGAAAACCGGCTCGGCCAGGACCATCGCGGGGACGTCGGCGCCGACGGCCGCGGCGACGCCCAGCAGGCGGTCACGATCCATGCCGTGCTCGCGCTCGAGGATCCTGAGCAGCGCCGCCGCGTCAGAGCTCCCACCGCCGAGCCCCGCGGCGACCGGGATCCGCTTCTCGATCGTCACGCGGATCGCGGGCAGCGAGCCCAGACCGGCCTCGGCGGCGAACGCCTCGGCGGCGCGGCGGACGATGGACTCGCCACCCGTCGCGGCGAGGTCGTCGGCGCGGACGCCGATGACCTGGATGGTGAACGTGTCCGCGGGCGTGACCGTGACGACGTCGTGGAGCTCGACCGGCAGGATCAAGGTCTGCACGTCGTGGTACCCGTCGTCGCGGCGCCCGAGGACACGAAGGAACACGTTGAGCTTCGCGTGCGCGCGCTCGACCGCGTTCACGCGGGCAAGGCCTCGACGATCCGCGCGAACTCCGCGACGCCCAGCTGCTCGGGCCGGCTCGCCGGGTCGATCCCCGCGCTCTTCAAGATCCGGTCCGCCTCGCCGGGCGTGATGCCCAGCCGACGGACCGCGTTGCGCATCGTCTTGCGGCGCTCGGCGAACGCGATGTCGACGACGCGCCACAACGCCGTCTCATCCACATCGACGAGAGGGCGCTCGCGACGGGTCAGCCGGACCACGACCGAGCCCACCTTCGGGCGAGGCCAGAACACCTCGGGCGGAACCGGCCGCACGAGCTCGCCGCGAGCCCGGTAGGCCACGCGCAGGCTGATCGCGCCGTAGGCCTCGGCGCCGGGCGCGGCCACGAGCCGCTCCCCGACCTCGCGCTGCAGCATCACCGTCAGCCGTTCGACCGGTGCGCGCTCGAGCGCCTCGATCGCGATCTTCGTCCCGACGTTGTACGGGAGGTTCCCGACCAGGATCCACGACCCCTCTCCGAGCGTGGCAGGCCAGTCGATCGCGGTCGCGTCGGCGTGCAGGATGTGCACGGACGGACGGTCCGCCACGGCCTCGCGGAGCGCGGGAAGCAACGCCCGGTCGAGCTCGATCGCGAGCACCTCGGCGGCCCCGGCGTCGGCGAGCGCGGTCGTGAGCGATCCGAGGCCCGCGCCGACCTCGACCACCCTGATCCCGGGGCCGGCGCCGGCATCCCGCGCGATGGCGCGGGCCAGATTCGGGTCGAGCAGGAAGTTCTGACCGAGCGACTTCGACGGACGGATCGCGTAGCGCTCCGCCAGGTCCCGAACCGAGGCGCTACCAGGAGAGCCGGACGTGGAGGACACCCCGGCTGAGGGGGGCGAGGGCGGCGAAGGCCTCCGAGGAGAGGTCGATGACGCGCCCCGGCGAGAACGGTCCTCGGTCATCGACGACCACGGTAACGGACCAGCCCGTCGCCACGTCGGTGACGAGGACGCGGGTGCCCTTGGGGAGCCACGGGTGCGCGGCGCTCAGCCCGGACCAGGGCGGGTCGTACCAGCTCGCCTGGCCGCGCTGGGTCGTCGCCCCGGTGCCCGGCTCGATCAGCGTGCCGCCGTTGGGCGCCAGCGGTCCCGACCGGCGGAGCTCCACGACGGGGCGCCGGACCAGACGCGATCCGGTCACGACCGTCCGAACCACCCGTCCGTTCACCAGCACCCGCCTGATCGAGCGTTGGATGAGGCCCGGCCGGCCTGGGCGCACGACCGTGACGGCGCCGATGCCGAGGTCGTTCGTATAGACGGTCTCGACCTCGTGCGGCACCCGGACCCGGGCGGTCCCCAGCCGCACATCGACGTGGTCCACACGAACGGCGAGCCCGGGGTGAAGGGGGGTGCTGGGTGATGGGGCGACACGGTCATCGGCGTCGGGTGCGATCCCCATGGCCGAGAGGAGCTCCCCGACCGTGCCCGCGTTCGTCTCGACGTCGTGCACCTTCCGTGACACGACGACGCGAACCGGCACGGCCGTGGCCCCGACACCGACCGCGGAGGCGGATGCCTCCCCGGACGCGGTCGCCGCCTTCCCGAACGGCGCCACATCCGATCGCTCCACCACCCAGACCCCCACATCGTGGACGTCCTTCGCCTGCGCCTGGATCAGCGCGAACGACGCGACGCTCGCCGCGACGACGACGATCAGCGATCGCCGCGCGCGCCGAGCCCGCAGTCGCCGGACCCGCGAAGGTCGTACCAAACCTTTCCTCCGTTCCATGGATGGAACGGCTCCGCGGGGAAGCGGCGCGTCCGGCCGGGCTGAGCCACATGCAGGGACGCGCATCCTAACCAACCCTCAACCCTCACTGCAACCTTGAGGTCGAACAGGTGTTCGGCCACTACAAGAGGCTCGGGAACGCCTCGCGCGCGTTCGCGGCGGTGGCGCGCACGACCTCGTCGAGCGTCTCGCCGCGGATGCGCGCGATCTCCTCGCAGGTGAACAGCACGTTCTGCGGCGTGTTGTCGTGGCCGCGCAGCACCTGCGGCGCGAGATACGGCGAATCGGTCTCGACCAAGAGGCGGTCGAGACCGACCGTGGCCGCGGCCTGACGCAGGTGCTCGTTCTTCGGGTACGTCACGTTGCCGGCGAACGACAAGCGGTATCCGCGCGCCTCGCACTCCTTCGCGATCTCGGCATCGCCGCTGAAGCAGTGGATGACGACGTGCTCGGCGCGCTCGGTCTCGAGCAACGCCAGGGTGTCGTCCCACGCGTCGCGGACGTGCACGACCATCGGTTTGCCGGACTCGTTCGACATGGCGACGTGCGCCGCCAGGGTCCGGCGTTGATCCTCGACCGGTGAGTGCATCCGGAAGTAGTCCAGGCCGCACTCCCCGACCGCGATCACCCGAGGGTCGTGCAGCAACCCTTCGATCGCACTCGAGGCTTGGGCGTCGAACGACACCGCGTCGTGCGGATGCATGCCCGCGGTGGCGAACACCCCTGGCAGCGCATCGGCCAGCTCCAGCGATCGGCGGCTGCTCTGGACGTCGACCCCGACGCAGATCAGTCGTGCGACGCCGGCAGCCGCCGCGGTCTCGACCGCGACCGCAGGTTCCTGGTCCATGAGGAACAGGTGGCAGTGGGTGTCCACCGCCCCGGTCGCAACCGGCAGTTCAGGGTTCTTCTCGCTCAACGGCGGCGAGCCTACACGGGTCTGTAGATACGGTCGAGGCGGGGAGCTTCACGTGAAACATGGATCGGGCAACCCTCACCCGCGAGTGCAGGGGAGGACCCGTCGGCCTCAGTCGGCGTCGAGACGAGGGAAGAGCGGATCGCCCTTGGTCGTGCGAGTGCCGGGGGCCAACAGCCCCCAGGTGGCGGCCTGTGGCAGCCGCTGGTGCACCACGGCGCCCTCGAGCCCGAGCTGCGTCCACAGCCGCTCGGCGGCTGCGGGCATGATCGGCTGGGTGAAGACCGCGAGCGCCCGCAGCGTCTCGGCCGACGCGTACAGGATCGACGCCAGCTCGTCGGCCCGCGCCGGATCCTTCGCCACCTTCCACGGCTCCTTCTCGACCAGGTACTTGTTCGCGGCGTTCACCACCTCCCAGACGGCGGCCACCCCTTGCGAGAGCTCGACCGCGAGCATGTGGCCGTCGTAGCGGGCGGCCACATCGGCGACGACCGCGGGCATGTCACCCTCGGCGCCGGCGGTCCCTGGATCGGGCACGACGCCGTCGTAGTTCGACGCCAGCATCGCGAGCACCCGGCTCACCAGGTTGCCGAGGCCGTTCGCGAGGTCGGCGTTGTGGCGCTCGGTCATGGACTCCCACGAGAAGTCGCCGTCGGCACCCCACGCGATCTGGCGCAGCCAGTAGTACCGGTAGGAGTCCACGCCGAAGTGATCCGTCAGCTGGAACGGATGGATCCCGGTGAGGTTGGTCTTCGACATCTTCTTGCCGCCGACCGTCACGTAGCCGTGCGCCCACACCTGCATCGGCGGCTCGACGCCGGCGGCCATCAACATCGCCGGCCAGTACACGGCGTGGAACCGCAGGATGTCCTTGCCGATGGAGTGGATGTTCGCGGGCCATAGACGCTCGAGCCGCTCGGGGTCGTCCGCGTAGCCCGCCGCGGTGATGTAGTTGGTCAGGGCGTCGAACCACACGTAGGTGACGTGGGTTTCGTCCCAAGGCAACGGCACACCCCAGTCGAACGTCGTACGGCTGATCGAGAAGTCCTGGAGGCCGCCACGGATCAGCGACAGGACCTCGTTGCGCCGCGTCTCGGGCTGCACCGCCTCGGGGTGCGCCTCGTAGTGCGCGAGCAGACGCTCCGCGTAGGCGGAGAGCCGGAAGAAGTAGTTGTCCTCGCGGAACGTCTCGACGGGTCGCTCGTGCACCGGGCACCGGGCACCCTCGAGCAGGTCCGCCTCGACGTAGTAGGCCTCGCACGGGACGCAGTACAGGCCCTCGTAGTGACCGAGGTAGATGTCGTCGCTTCCGTTGTCATGGACGGCGTGCAGGATCTTCGCGACCGCAGCGTAGTGCCGCGGCTCGGTCGTGCGGATGTAGTCGTCGTAGGCGATGTCGAGCCGCTCCCACACCTCGCGCCACCGCGGCTCGATAGAATCGACCCAGGCCTTCGCGCTCACGCCGTTCGCCTCGGCTGCCCGCTGGACCTTCAAGCCGTGCTCGTCGGTACCGGTGAGGTGGAAGACCTCCTCGCCCCGCAGCCGGTGGTACCGCGCGATGAAGTCGGTCCCCACCGCGTTGTAGGCGTGTCCGATGTGGGGCACGTCGTTCGCGTAGTAGATCGGCGTGGTGATGTAGAAGACGTCGCGGCCCATGTGGCCGCCCATGCTAACGGGCGGCCGACCTCAGGCCGCGAGCTCGCAGCCGGCCTCCGCGCCGACGGCGCGGAGGCCGGCGAGGTCGCCCTCGCCGTACTCGACCAGGAACGGATCCGGGTCGCGGTCGGCGCTCGCCATATCGCGGGACCACATGATCTGGTCGCGGTCGCGCACGTGGGCCAGGCCCATCACGTGCCCCCACTCGTGGAGCAGCAGCGGTCCCAGGTCGCCGCGGTACACGAACGACGCGTGCGCGTGTGCACCGGTGTTCACGACGATCATGCCCGAGCGGTACCACCCGCGGTCCGCGTCCTGCCCTTGGAACGGCAGGCCGATCGCGGCGTACCGCTCGGGGTTGCCGTAGCGGCGGAACTCCTCGGGGGGGGCCCAGCTCACCAGGACCGGGTACAGCTCGAAGTGCTCGTCGCGGAAGAGGTGATCCTGGGTGTGCGCCGCGGTACGCGGGGTCTCGCGGTCGAACACGAAGGTGACGCCCGTCGCCTCCGCGACCCGCGCGACCGCCTGCTCGACGACACGAAGCGCGCCCGCGGGTGCATGGCCGAGGTTGACCTCGTAGTGGATCGGACGGCACGGATCCCACCGGACGGGATCGCCGCCCCGGTGCTCCGCCAGGAACGCGAACGGCCCGCCCCCGTCCCGGCGGTCCGCGTGTGCGGCGCTCGATGGCGACGGCGGCCCGCTCGCGGTGGGGCCGACGGCGCCTCGGTTCGCGGCGACGAGCGAGCCCGCGATGAGGGTGACACCGGCGACGGCCACGGCGACGGCCACGAGTTTCCTCCGGCTGCGCGACCGTGCGGCCGGTGGTGCGATGCCGGGCGGGCGCGGGAGGTCGGGCCGATGCGGGACGTCGGGCCGGCGCGGGGGAAGGGCGTTGCGCACGAACGACAGCCTACGACCGCTCGGCGTCCGGGCCGCCACGCGCCAGGACCTCGTACACGGCGTTCGCGCGCACGCCATGGCGCGCGGCGGCCCTGCGTGAGGCCTCGCGCGGCTTCACGCCCGTGACGACCTCGGCCCGCGCGTCGTCGACGGCCGCGTCCAGGTCGCCGGTCGCCGGCTCGGCGCCACCGACCACGATCACGACCTCGCCCTTGAGCTGCACGCCGGCGAGCTCGTTCGCGAGCTCGGCCGCCGGGCCGCGGCGCACCGTCTCGTGGAGCTTCGTCAGCTCCCGGCACACCGCCACCGGCCGGTCGCCGCCCAGCACCTCGGCGATCGCCGCCAGGGTGAACGCCACCCGCTTCGGCGATTCGAACAGCACCAACGTCCGAGGGTCGTCCCCCACCGCCGCGAGCCGACGTGCTCGCTCGCCCGCCTTCTTCGGCAGGAAGCCTTCGAACACCCACCGGTCGCTCGGGAGCCCCGAGACGACCAGTGCGGCGGTGACGGCCGACGGACCCGGCACGACCCGGACGTCGATTCCCGCATCCAGGGCCGCCTGCACGAGTCGGTAGCCGGGATCGGAGACGAGCGGCATCCCACCATCGGACACGACCGCGACGTCGCCGCTCGCGAGCGCGTCGAGGACGGCCGGAACGCGGGCGGCCTCGTTCGCGTCGAACAGCGATACGAGCGGCACCGAGACCCCCAGGCCCTTGAGCAACCGGCCGGTCCGGCGTGTGTCCTCGGCGGCGACCAGCGAGACCGACGCGAGCGTTTCGCGAGCGCGCGCCGACAGATCGTCGAGGTTCCCGATCGGGATGCCGACGAGGTACAGGGCGCCGCTCACCGTCCGATGCTCCCACGGCTAGGCTGGTCGACCATGCCCTCCGACCACAAGGACTACTCGGCCACCCCGCTGTGGCGCAAGCTCGGGATCGCCGAGGGCGCCCGGGTCCGCCTGGCATCCGCGCCCGACCACCTCGATCTCCAGGCACTCGCCCCGTTGCCGCCGGGCATCACGTTCCTCTCGAGACCAGGTCGGGACCTCGACGTGGTCGTAGTGTTCGTGACCCGTCGCGCCGAGCTCGAGCGCCGCCTCCCGAAGCTCGCGAGCGCCATCGGGGCGGCGGGGCGTCTGTGGATCGCGTGGCCGAAGAAGGCCGCCGCGCTCGCCACCGACCTCGACTTCACCACCGTGCAGGCCGCGGGCCTTGCCACCGGACTGGTCGACAACAAGTCGGCATCGATCACGACGGACTTCCAGGGGCTGCAGTTCGTTCACCGGCTGAAGGACAGGCCCCGCTGAGCCACGCCGCCCGCGACCCGTACGCTGGGCCGATGGCCCGCCTGCGCTCCGTGCTGCGACGGCCGGTCGTCGCGGTTCTGCTGATCACCGCGCTCGCCGGGGTCTTGCGGTTCATGCACCTCGGGCATCCACCCACGTTCGTCTTCGACGAGGTCTACTACCCGAAGGTCGCGTGTCTGTACGTCGGTCTGCCCGACGAGACGTGCAAGATCGACTCGAGCGACGAGCGCTACTGGCGCGAGCACGAGTGGGACGTCGGGTCGTGGGTCCACCCGCCGCTCGGCAAGTGGCAGATCGCGCTCGGCATCAAGGCCTTCGGGATGGACGGCTTCGGCTGGCGTTCGGCGACGGCGCTCATCGGGACGCTGACGGTCACGCTGCTCGCGATCATCGCCCAGGTGCTCTGGCGATCGGTCGTGTGGACCTACACCGCGGGCCTGCTGCTCGCCACCGAGCACCTGAGCGTCGTGATGTCGCGCACGGCGCTCCTGGTCGCCCACCTCACGTTCTGG
>CAZZND010000075.1:0-12304 GCA_964655465.1 uncultured Actinomycetes bacterium | reverse complement strand
ATGCGCGGCTTCAGTCGCTACCCCTTCTTCGGGAGGTGGCGGCGGACGCGGACCAGCATCCGGACCATCTCCTCGGCGAGCTCGTCGGACGCGGCGCGCGGGTTGTTGTAGACCACGTACTCCTTGGCGACCAGGGTGGCCAGGTAGTCGAGGAGCGCGGGCTCGTCGGCCTTGAGCAGCAGATAGTCGGCGTGCTGCTCGTTGTAGTACACGATCCCCTCGTCCGGATCGAACCGGCTCCTGACGCCGTCGGGGGAGGGGTCGGGCAGCAGGGTCGGGAGGCTCTTGGATCGCCTGGGAGCCGGCCGAGCCTCCGCGGGCGGCTCGGACGCCAGCTCCTCGGGTGCGAGCGCGGGCGGGACCAGCTCCTCGACGGAGGGCTCCTCGATCCGCGAGTCGGAGCGCTCCGTGGCGTCCCGCTCGAGGCCGTGGTGCTCGCCGGCGGGTCCTTCCAGGAGCGCTCCCTGGCCGGGCTGGGTGCCGATCGCCGTACGCATGGGGTTGTCGAGATCATCGAGCTCCTTCAGCACGCGGCCGAATATCCTCCGAACGGCCTCGTTCAGGCGG
Source organism: uncultured Actinomycetes bacterium (assembly GCA_964655465.1). Taxonomy (GTDB): domain Bacteria; phylum Actinomycetota; class UBA4738; order UBA4738; family HRBIN12; genus AC-51. Next base: position 11,737 of record CAZZND010000075.1, on the reverse strand, counting down.
CCCGCCACGTCGACGTCCACCTCCTTGGCGATCCGCTCGAGCGTCCTCGCGACCGCCGGCTCGATCGACCGGACGGTGTCCACGAAGATAGGGAACGCGTCCCGGTCGCGGAGCACGGCGCGCCGGCCCGCCGTCTGGCGGAGAGCCTCGAACGCGATAAGACCGGACACCTGGTCGCTCGACCACGGGGCGCGGTCGAACTCCTCGATCTCGGCGAGGTCGTCAAGGACGGTCGTGCCTCCGGCGCCCACGACGGCCACGCGGCGGCGCTTGTCCGGCCGCGCGGCGACGTACAGGCGGAACTCCATCCGGCCCCACAGCGTGGCTCGCGCGGGGATGTCGAGTCGCACGCCGTCGGGTTCCTCGGGGGTCACGAGCTCCGAGTGCCGTCCCTCGATCACCTCGATCTGGTAGTCGCCGCGTGCCAGGGCGTGGCCGCGCCGGCGCCGCAGGTAGTCCACGACCTTGCGGAGCGTGAGGACCCGCAGGACGTCGGGGTCCAGATCGGACAGGTAGACGGTCGTTCCCGGCAGGTCCCGTGCCCGGCGCCGCTCGTTGGGCTCGAGCTCCGCCCGCGGGCTTCCGCGCTCGAGGCGGAGGCACAACGTCGTGGCGGCGCCCAAGGGGCGGGTCACGATGTCGCAGCGCCCACCGAGCTGTTGGAACGCGAGGATCCCGATCGCCTTCTCACCGATCGTCCTCGGGTCGGAGGCCTTCGACGAGTTGAACAGGTTGCGGGCGATCTCGCGAAGCCGCTCGGCGTCCATGCCTCGTCCGGCGTCCTCGACGGCGATCACCGGGTAGCGGCCCCGCCGGCGGAGCACGATCCGGATGCGCGCACCGCGGGTGCTCGCCTCGGCGTACTCGTCGGCCGCGTTCGAGACGAACTCGTTGAGTGCGTCCTTGGGGTCCTGGTAGGCCTGCCCGCTGACGAGCACGGCCTTGCCCAGGTCACCGATCCGCAGCCGGATGCGTTCGGGCATGGGTTGGATGCTACCGGCAAGAAAGGACACCCGATCCAGGAAGAGGGGATCCGGGTGTGGACCGGCCCTGTGTTCACGGTTAGGATGCAACCGTGAATAAGGAGCCACGATGGCGACGGTTGTGAGGGCTCGCTGGGAGAGAGACGTTACCTCCGGTCTCCCGCGCAGCGATCGGAAGGGCTGCGAGTACGAGGCCTACGTGCCGGACCCGCTCATCGGGCGGTCGTTCCGGCTGGACGGCGCCGTCGCGGCGGACGTCGCCGACGCCGAGCGGGCGATCCAGCGCCTCGACACGCGGGGAACGACCCTTGCCGACACCGAGGCGCTCGCGCGGCTGCTCCTTCGCGCCGAAGCGGTCGCATCGTCGCACATCGAGGGGCTCGAGATCGGCGGGCGCCGGCTGCTGCGCGCCGAGGCCGCGAAGGCGATGGGCACCCCGTCCGAGGACGTGACGGCCGAGGAGGTGCTCGGCAACATCGAGGCCATGACGTGGGCGGTGACGTTCCTGTCCGCTGAAGGCGCGATCACCGTGGACGGACTCGTCGAGGTCCACCGACGGCTCTTGACGAACACGCGTCTCCACGACACGGCCGGCAAGGTCCGCGAGCGGCAGAGCTGGACCGGCGGGAGCAGCTACAACCCGTGTTCAGCCGACTTCATCCCGCCGCCGCCCGGCGAGGTTCACGCCTTGCTGGAGGATCTTTGCCGGTTCTGTGACGAGGACGAGCTGCCTGCCGTCGCGCAGGCGGCGATCGCGCATGCGCAGTTCGAAACCATCCACCCCTTCGCGGATGGCAACGGCAGGACCGGAAGGGCCCTGATCCACGTGATCCTCAGGCGCCGGGGCCTCACGCCACGGGTCCTCACTCCCGTCTCGCTCGTCTTGGCGACGTGGGCGAGGGACTACGTGGAGGCGCTCATGGGCACTCGCTACATCGGGGATCCCGACTCGGAGTCCGCGCTCGCCGGGTTGGATCGGTGGGTCGGCCTCTTCGCAGCCGCAGCCGGGCGAGCGGTCGACGACGGTCTGCGGTTCGAAGGACGGATCAGGGAGATCCAGGAGGGCTGGGCGAGCGCTCTCGGGAAGGTACGGCGCGGGTCGGCGGTGCAGCTGTTGATCGAGGCGCTTCCGGGCGCGCCCATCGTGACGGTCAAGACCGCCTCCGAGCTGGTCGGGCGGAGCTACGAACGAACGAACGAGGCGATCTCTCGCTTGCAGGGAGCAGGCGTCCTGCGTCCGGTGAAGGTCGGTCGCCGCAATCGAGCGTTCGAGGCACGCGACGTCATCGACGCGTTCGCCGACCTGGAACGACAGCTCGCGAGCCCAGAGGGCGGCAGTCCATGAACATCACGAACGAGGCCGCGTTCGAAGACGCGATCGTCGACGCGCTCGTCTCGACCGGCGGCTACACGGCCGGAACGCAGACGAACTACGACCCTGTGGTGGCGATCGACACCGCCGAGCTGTTCACCTTCATCGGCGCGACCCAGGCTGACGAGTGGGAGGACCTGGTCCAGCGCAACGGCGGCGACCCTGATGTCGCGCAGCGGCGCTTCGTGGATCGGGTGGTCAACCAACTCGACGAACGCGGGACCGTCGACGTGCTGCGCCACGGTGTGGACGACCTGGGTGTGCACATCCGGCTCGCGTACTTCCGGCCGGCGTCGGGGCTGAACCCGGACCTTCAGCGCAGGTACGACGCGAACCGGCTCACCGTGATCCGGCAGCTCCGCTACGCGCCCGAGCACGCGAACGCGCTCGACCTCGCGCTGTTCGTGAACGGGCTTCCGGTGGCGACGGCCGAGCTCAAGAACCCGCTGACCCATCAGCGCGTGGATCACGCGATGGCGCAGTACCGCACCGATCGCGACCCGAAGGACACGCTGCTCGGCGGGCGCGCGATCGTGCACTTCGCGGTGGACCCCGGCCTGGTGATGATGACGACGCGGCTCCAGGCCAGATCTACGAGGTTCCTGCCGTTCAACCGGGGGAGCCACCCGGGTGAGACGGCGTGTGGCGCAGGCAACCCCGCGAACCCGGGCGGGTACGCGACGGCCTACCTCTGGGAGCGGGTCTGGGAGCGCCATGCCTGGCTCGACATCCTGAGTCGCTTCGTGCACGTCGAGCAGCCCAAGCCCGGCGGGAAGGGCAAGGCGGCGCGCAGGAACGCGACGCTGATCTTCCCCCGGTTCCACCAGTGGGACGCGGTGATCGCGCTCGAGGCGCACGCCCGGGATCGCGGTGCCGGACGCAACTACCTGGTGCAGCATTCGGCCGGATCGGGCAAGTCCAACACCATCGCGTGGCTCGCCCACCGGCTTGCGTCGCTGCACGGCACTGAAGATCGGAAGGTCTTCGACAAGGTCGTCGTGGTCACGGACCGCCGGGTGCTCGACCGGCAGCTCCAGGACACCGTCTACCAGTTCGAGCACGCCCACGGCGTCGTGAAGAAGGTCGAGGAGTCCTCGAAGGAGCTGGCGGAAGCCCTGCGCTCGACCGAGGCGAAGATCGTCATCACGACCCTGCAGAAGTTCCCGAGGGTGGTGGAGGAGGTGGCGGCGCTCGCGGATCGCAGTTACGCGGTGATCGTGGACGAGGCCCACTCCTCGCAGACGGGCGAGACCGCCAGCGAGATGAAGAAGGCGCTCGGGGGCATGGAGATCGCGGAGGGCGACGACGGGGAGATCGACCCGCAGGACGCGGTCGACGCGCTGGTCGAGGCATCGGCGAAGGCTCGCGGCCCGCACGAGAACCTGTCGATGTTCGCGTTCACGGCGACCCCGAAGGCCAAGACGCTGGAGCTGTTCGGCGAGCCGCCGGGCGATGAAGGGCGACACCGGCCGTTCCACCTCTACTCGATGCGCCAAGCGATCGAGGAAGGCTTCATCGTCGACGTCCTGGAGCACTACACGACCTACGACACCTACTTCCGGCTCGCGAGGGCGGGGGAGGAGGACCCCGAGGTGTCCGTGCGCGAGGCCTCGAAAGCGATCGCGCGGTACGTGACACTGCACCCCTCGGTGGTCGAGCAGAAGGCCGCGATCGTCGTCGAGCATCTCCGGCGGACCACGAAGGACAAGATCGGCGGCAGAGCCAAGGCGATGGTGGTCTGCCGCTCCCGGCTCTCGACCGTTCGCTTCGCCGCGGCGATCGATGCCTACGCGAGGCAGCACGGCTTCGGGGACATGATGACCCTCGTCGCGTTCTCCGGCACGGTGAGCGACGGGGGCTTCGAGCGCACCGAGACCAACATGAACGGGTTCCCGGAGTCGCAGACCGCCGAGCGCTTCGCGAGCGATGACTACCGGATCCTGGTCGTCGCGGAGAAGTTCCAGACCGGCTTCGACCAACCGCTGCTGCACACGATGTTTGTGGACAAGAAGCTCGAAGGCGTGAACGCGGTGCAGACGCTGTCGCGACTGAACCGGATCCACCCCCAGAAGGACGACACGTTCGTCCTGGACTTCGTGAACGACGCCGACCAGATCCAGCGGGGGTTCGCGCCGTACTACGGCGCCTCGGTGGCGGTTCCCACCGACCCGAACGAGCTGTACGACGCGTGGCGTGAGCTGGACCGCTTCGGCGTGGTGCGTCACGAGGACGTCGAGGCGTTCGCGCGCGCCTTCTTCGGGGCGGTGGGAACGGGGGCTCAGCCTGCGCTCTACGCCTCGCTCGACACCGCCCGGGATCGGTTCACCGATCTCGACCACGCGGACCAGGACGAGTGCAGGACCTGGCTCACGCGCTTCGTGTCTCGCTACTCGTTCATCTCGCAGGTGCTCCCGCTGGGCGACACCGCGATGGAGAAACGCTACGTCTACTGCCGGTTGCTCGAACGCCGCCTGCCGTCGGAGCCGACCGGATCGCTGGACGTCGACGTCGAGATGACACACCTGCGCGTGAAGAAGACCGGCGAGCACGACCTGAGCCTCGAGGAGGGCGCCGGGGAGCTCCACGCGTTCGGCGGCGGTGGACCCGGCGGCTACGACGAGCTGCTGGCGCCGCTCTCGGAGCTGATCCGCAGGCTGAACGAAGCGTTCGGCGCCGCGCTCTCCGAAGCCGACCGATTGCACCTGGAAGGCATCGGTGCCGACATGGCGGCGGACCCGCGCGTGCAGCAGCAGGCGGCCGCGAACACCGAGGAGAACTTCGGGATCGAGTTCGACAAGCGGTTCACCGACGCGGTCGCGGCGCGGATGAGCCAGGCCGAGGAGCTCACGATCCGGATCTTGGACAAGCCGGAGTTCCGGGCGGAGATCATCGAGGCCCTGATGCCGCGCGTGTACGAGCGCGCACGTGTCGCGCATCAGCGAGCGTGCCCCATCGGTGAGCTGCTGGGACGCAGACAGGACCGGCACCTGGAGCTCAAGCCGACCCTGCGGTGGGATCTGGAGCGATCCGAGAAGAGCAAGCTGACGGAGTCGGCCGCGATCGAGACCGTGGCGGCATTCATGAACTCCGAGCTCGGGGGCACGCTGGTGATCGGCGTGGGCGACGACGAGGCGATCGTGGGTCTCGCACATGACTACGCGACGCTTCACACCGATGGGAGGGACGACGGCGATCTGTTCCAGCTGCATCTGAACCAGCTCGTCGAGAACGCCGTCGGGCTCGCGGCCGCCACGAACGTGACGACCTCGATCCATCGGGTCGACGGGCAGGACGTGTGCCGGGTCCACGTCGAACCGTCGGGCCACCCGGTGGATGCCGAGGTGACCGTCGTAGACCCGAAGGGTCAGCTCAGCAAGGAGCGGGTGTTCTTCGTCCGGTTGAACAGCGGGACACGGGCGATGGAGGATCCACGCGAGCGCGAGCGGTACGTCGCGCAGCGTTGGGGTCGCGGCTGACGGTTGGGAGGAATCCGACCTCTCAAGTAGGATTCAGCCGATGATGTCCACGACGTTCGACGACGCCGCGTTCGCCGCGCTGCCCGAGGCCCCCGGGTTCACGGGTGCCATCAGGCAGCGTGCGCTGGAGGAGTTCCAGACCCTGCCGGCGCCTTCACCGAGCACCGAGGAGTGGCGCTACACCGACCTGTCGGACTTCGAGCTGGACTTCCAACCGCACACGCCGGGCCATGGTGAGGGCGCGCCCGTGCACGAGGGCGAGCTCGCGGCGACCATGCTGCAGCACAACTCGAGCGTGGTGATGACCACCTCGGGCCAGGACCTCGAGACCCGGGGCGTCATCTTCTGCGACCTCGACGTGGCGGCCGAGAAGTACCCCGAGCTCGTGGAGCCGCACCTGCACCGGCTGGTGCCGACCGGCCGGACCCGTTTCACCGCCCTGCACGGTGCCTTCCGCACCGGCGGCACGTTCCTCTACGTGCCGGCCGACGTCGCGATCGAGATGCCGCTGCAGACGCTGACCTATCTGGACGCCGACGGCGCGGCGGTGTTCCCCCACACCCTGCTGATCGCCGAGCGCGGCGCCGAGGTCACGTTCATCGACCGGTACGCCTCGCCCGACCTCGAGCGCGGGTTCTCCGACGCCGTCGCCGAGATCGTGGTCGGTGACGGTGCGCACGTTCGGTACGTCTCGATCCAGGAGTGGGGAGGCGGCATCACGCATCTCGGGATCCAGCGCGCCGAGGTCGGCCGCGACGCGGACTTCCGCTCGCTCGCCATCGGCTTCGGCGCCTCGCTCGCGCGCGCGGAGACCGAGACGGTCCTGGTCCAGCCCGGCGGGTTCTCCGAGATGCTCGGGATCTTCTTCGCCGACGAGGACCAGCACTTCGACCACCGGTCGATCCAGGACCACATGGCGCCCAACTGCACGAGCGACCTGCTCTACAAGGGGGCGCTCCGCGACGCGAGCCGCGCCGTCTACAGCGGGTGGGTGCACGTCCGTCCCGAGGCGCAGAAGACGATCGCCATGCAGACCTCGCGGAACATCGTGCTCTCCGAGCACGCGAAGGCCGACGCGATCCCCAACCTCGAGATCGAGGCGAATGACGTGAAGTGCGGCCACGCGGCGAGCGTCGGTCCCGTCGATGAAGAGACGGTCTTCTACCTGCAGTCCCGGGGCATCCCCGCCGACGAGGCCGAGCGCCTCATCCTCACGGGGTTCTTCCAGGAGGTGCTCGATCGGGTGACGATCGACGAGGTCCGCCGCGGCGCCGAGCTCGCGATCCAGGAAGAGCTGGAGCGCGCGTCGTGAGCACGCGGGTGTGTGCGGTCGCCGACGTCCCGGCGGGTGAGGCCCGGCGGTTCGCCGTCGACGGCCTCCAGGTGGCGGTGATCAATCTCGGCGACGACGGGTTCCGCGCGCTCGACGCGGTGTGCTCGCACGAGCACTCGTGGCTCGACGAGGGCGATGTCGACGCCGACATGGGCACGATCGAGTGCCCCAAGCACGGCTCCACGTTCGACGTGGAGACGGGGAAGCCCAGGAGCCTCCCCGCCATCCAACCGGTGGCCACGTACGCGGTCACCGTGGACGGCGACGACATCCTGATCGAGGTGTGAGCAGATGAGCGGAACGAACGTCAACGGGCGGGCGACCCTGCAGATCGAGGGCCTCACCGCCGATGTCGAAGGCAAGCAGATCCTCCGAGGCATCGACATGACGGTCCGGCAGGGCGAGATCCATGCTCTGATGGGGCCCAACGGCTCCGGCAAGTCGACCTTGTCCAACGTCATCATGGGCCGGCCCGGCTACAAGATCACGGGTGGCACGGTGCGCTACAACGGCGAGGACATCACGAAGCTCACCCCCGACGAGCGGGCCAAGCGCGGGCTGTTCCTGGCGATGCAATACCCGACCGAGATCCCCGGCGTGTCGGTCGTCAACTTCCTGCGGACCGCCTACACGTCGGTCAAGGGCGAGCAGATCTCGGCACTCACGTTCCGCAAGCACATGAAGGAGCAGATGGACCGTCTCGGGATCGAGGACGCGATGGTCCAGCGCTACGTGAACCAGGGCTTCTCGGGCGGTGAGAAGAAGCGGAACGAGATCCTGCAGCTGGCGGTGCTCGAGCCCTCGATCGCGGTGCTCGACGAGACCGACTCGGGTCTTGACATCGACTCGCTGAAGCTCGTCGCCGAGAGCGTGAACGAGCTGGTCGGGCCGGAGCTCGGCGTGCTCCTCATCACCCACTACCAGCGCATGCTCAACTACATCACCCCCGAGCACGTCCACGTGATGATGAAGGGCAAGATCGTGAAGTCCGGGGGCCCCGAGCTCGCGCACGAGCTCGAGGAGAAGGGCTACGAAGGCATCCGCCGCGAGCTGGGGCTGGAAGACGACGCCGCGCATGATGACGTCTAGGAGCACCGACGTGCTGGACACCGCCCGGATCCGCGCCGACTTCCCGATCCTCGCTCGCGAGTTCGACGGGCGGCCCCTCGCGTACCTGGACAGCGCGAACACGTCGCAGAAGCCCCGGCAGGTGATCGATGCCGTGACGGACTTCTACGAGCGGCACAACGCGAACCTCTACCGCGGGATCTACACGCTGGCCGAGGAGGCGACCGAGCTGTTCGAAGGTGCGCGTACCCGTCTCGCGTCGTTCCTGGGGGCGCCCGATCCCGCCACGATCGTGTTCACGCGAGGGACGACCGAGTCCATCAACCTGGTCGCGCACGGGTGGGGGCGGAAGTTCCTGCAGCCGGGGGACGAGGTGCTCCTCACCGAGATGGAGCACCACTCGAACATCGTGCCGTGGCAGCTCACGGCGGCGGTGACCGGCGCGACGCTCCGCTACATCCCGCTGACGGACGAAGGGTTGCTCGACCTGTCCGACCTGGGGTCGCTCTTGACCGAGCGCACGAAGATCCTGGCGATGACGGGCATGTCCAACGCCCTCGGGACCCTCCCGCCTCTGCGGGAGCTGGCGGACGCGGCCCACGCGGTCGGGGCGGTCGTGCTGGTCGACGGGGCGCAGCTGGTGCCGCATCACGCGGTCGACGTCGTGGAGCTCGGCTGCGACTTCCTAACGTTCTCCGGGCACAAGATGCTCGGGCCGACGGCCTCGGGCGGTCTGTTCGGCCGCGCGGAGCTGCTGGACGCGATGGATCCGTTCCTCGGCGGGGGCGAGATGATCATGGAGGTCTTCCCCGATCGGTCGACCTTCAAGGACCCCCCCTACAAGTTCGAGGCCGGCACGATGAATATCGCCCAGGAGGTGGGGCTCGCCGCCGCGGTTGACTACCTCGAGGCGATCGGGATGAACGCCGTCCGCGCGTACGAGCAGGAGCTCACGGCCTACGCGCTGGACGGGCTGCTCGAGGCGGGGGCGCGGATCATCGGTCCGACGGACACCGCCGCGCGCGGGGCCGAGATCTCGTTCTGGTACCGGGACATCCACCCGCACGACATCGCGACCATCCTCAACGAAGAGGGCGTGGCGGTGCGGGCAGGGCATCACTGCGCGCAGCTCGTGATGCGGCGCTTCGGCGTGCCCGCGACGACGCGCGCTTCGCTGTACGTCTACAACACCAAGGACGACGTGGACCGCCTGCTCGACGGGCTCGAGAAGGCAGGGGCGATCTTCGGCGTCTAGGCTGTGCGGCTCAAGCGTCGCGAGGAGCGGACGGTGGCCATCGACGAGATCTACAAAGAGGTCATCCTCGACCACTACAAGAGCCCCCGGAACAAGCGCGAGCTGCCGGGTGCCCAGCACGTCTGTACGCGGAACAACCCGCTCTGCGGCGACGAGATCGGGGTCTCGGCCAACGTCGAGGACGGACGGATCGCCGAGGTCACCTTCCAGGGAGCGGGCTGCTCGATCTCACAGAGCTCGGCGTCGATGATGACCGAGGCCGTCGCCGGCCGCCCGGTGCAGGACGCGCTGGCGCTCGCCGCCGACTTCCGGGCGATGATGGCGGGCGAGATCGAGCCCACCGAGGACCGGTTCGGCGACCTGGTGGCGCTGAAAGGCGTCGTGCAGTACCCGATCCGCATCAAGTGCGCCGTGCTCGCCTGGGACGTCTTGCAAGAGGCCTTGCAGGGCGCGGGCGAGACCACCGGCACGGCCTCGCACTAACCGCCGGGTGCTCGCGGCGGCCTCGCCCGCGCCCTAGGCTGACCCCGTGCGGACCTCGCGCCTGGCTCCGGTCGTCGCCCTCGCCGCGGGTCTGGCGCTCGCGACCGCATCGCCCGCCCTCGCGGACGACATCGGCTCGTTCTCCGTCGTGATCGAGGTCGCACCCGACGGCTCCATGACGGTCACCGAGACCATCGACTACACGTTCGAGGCCTCCGACCGGCACGGGATCTACCGCGACATCGCCACCCGCTCCCGCTACGACGACACGTTCGACCGCGTGATGCCGATCGACGTGGTGTCGGTCTCGGCGAGCGGGGTCTCCGACGACGTCGAGGTATCGCAGGAACCGGGCGGCATCACCCGGATCCGCATCGGCGATCCGGACGAGACGGTGAGCGGATCGCACACCTACACGCTCGTGTATCGGGTCGAGGGCGCGATGAACGGCTTCCCCGACCACGACGAGCTGTACTGGAACGCGACCGGTGACGAGTGGATGGCGCCGATCGCCGACGCGAGCGTCGTCGTACGCATGCCGGGCCCCATCGACCGGGCGGTGTGCTTCCAGGGGTGGGAGCGCTCGACCGAACGGTGCGGGAGCGCGAAGGTGAAGGGCGACGTCGCCCGGTTCGCCGCCGGTCGCACGTTGTATCCGGGGGAAGGGCTCACGTTCGTGGTCTCGGCCCCCAAGGGGGTCGTCGCGGCGCCTGCGCCGATCCTCAGCGAGCGGTGGGCGGCGGCTCGGGCGTTCGAGGTGACACCGGTGAGCATGCTCGCCGTGTTCGGCGTCGCGCTGGTATTCGGTGGGCTCATGGGCCGGACGATGTGGAACACCGGACGCGACCGTCGCTTCCGCGGCTCACCGGTCGATCAGGTCATGGGCGGTGCGCAAGGGGAAGAGACCGTGCCGCCCGGCGACGCCGACACCGAGGCGCCGGTCGAGTTCGCGCCGCCGGACGACATCCGGCCCGGTCAAGTCGGCACGTTGATCGACGAGCGGGCGAACGTGCTCGACGTGACCGCCACGATCGTCGATCTGGCCGTCCGGGGCTTCCTGCACATCGAGGAGATCGCGAAGCAGGGGTGGTTCGGCAAGCCCGATTGGCGGTTGACGAAGCTGCCCAAGCCCGAGGAGAGGCTCCTGTCATTCGAGACCGAGCTGCTCCAGGGGCTCTTCCATGACGGGGACGAGGTGCTCGTGTCCGAGCTCCGCGAGCGCTTCGCGGAGCGGCTGCACGACGTGCAGCGCAAGCTCTACGACGATGCGATGCACCGCAGGTGGCTCCGCGCCGATCCCGAGAAGGTTCGCGCTCGGTGGGCCGCGATCGGTGTGCTGATCGTGGTGGGCGGGGTGGCTCTGACGTTCCTCCTGGCCCGCTTGACCCATCTCGGGCTCGTGGGCATCGCGGTCGTCGTCGCGGGGATCGTCACCTTGTTCCTCGCCGGGCGGATGCCGGCCCGCACGGCGGCCGGGACGGCCATGGTGCGGCGGGTCCGGGGGTTCCGCCGGGTGATCGAGACCGCCGAGACGCACATGGCGCGATGGGCCGAGGAGGAGAACGTCTTCACGCGCCTCCTGCCCTACGCGGTCGTGTTCGGCCTCACCGAGAAGTGGGCGAAGGCGTTCGAGCAGCTCGGGTTCGAACCCGACACCACCTCGTGGTACGCGGGGCAGCACGCGTTCACCGGCGCGACCTTCGCGAGCGCGATCGACGGGTTCGCGGTGACCACCGGAGGAACCCTCGCCTCGACGCCGGCGTCGAG
>CAZZND010000074.1:8780-12525 GCA_964655465.1 uncultured Actinomycetes bacterium | reverse complement strand
AGTGTTCTCGCTGGGGCGTTCGTGCTGGCGCTGGTGACGGCAGGATCGGCGTTCGCGGACAGCCACTACCCGCCGCTCGACGATGTGGCGGGAACGAGCGGGTCGAGCGGGGGGACGGCCTTCACCGGTGGTGACGTCACGTTCGGCGCGCTCCTGGCGGTCGCCCTGTTCGCGGTCGGTGTGACGGCGCTGATCGTGGCCCGGAAGCGTGCGGCGCGTCTGACCGGCTGATCGACCCCGCTATCCGCCCGTCAGCGTCCGCCACCAGCGGGTGGGGAACGCTGAGCGGAACCTGATCTCCAAGACGGTGGAGGGCCCGGGGGTGCCGCTCCACACGGCGACGTCGCCCTCGACCTCCATCGGTTCGCTCGTCCACGCGATCATCGCCCCCGGTGGCGCGGTGATGGAGACGGTCATCTCGGTCGGCACGATGGTGGTCTGTCCCGCGATGGTCAGCCGGTAGCGTCCGTCCCAGGTGTCACCGGTCCAGACATCGCGCGTGTGCCACGAGACACCGTACGTCCCCTCGCCGCCGGCCGGGATGGGTCGGTAGTCGCGGAAGAAGACCATCCCGTTCTCGGTCCCGGTGTTCACCAGGGTCTCGGCGCCGTCGCGGCGGGCCTGGATGAGCTCGCAGGGCTCCGGGCACCATGACGAGATCAGCGGGTACTGATCGCCGGGCCCGAGCCCTTCGACGATGGGTCCGAGCACGTAGGGGGGCACCCCCTCGGTCGGCGCCGGGTTCGCGATCGTGACCTCCATCGTGCCGAGCGCTTCGTGGTCGCCCCCGAGCTCGATCGAGACGTCGACATCGCGCTCGGCGTAGAAGTCGACCTTGTTCCCCGACCCGTTGTTCACGGTCACGGCGAACAGGTCGGCGGATGCGGGGCGCTCGAAGGCGCCCGCGGCTCCGACGGCGACGAGTGCCTCCTGGAAGGCGGCGTCGGTCGAGTAGAGCATCAGGTGGCCCCCGCCCGTCGCCTGGCCGATGGCGCGGAGCCGGGGCAGGCCCTGGCCCTGCATCGAGAGGAACGTCGAGAGGACGTCGGAGGCGACCGCGCCGAGGACCACCTTGCGTTCGGTCGCGGTATCGAACAGGGCGAACGCCTCGTTCGTGGTGAACGGCACGACGTTGTCGGCGTTGACACGGATCTGTGTGCCGGGCACGGTCGCCGGCCCCGTGACCCGCAGGAAGGACCGCATCGCGAACGGGTCGGCGGCGATCACGCCGTCGACGGCGTGATCGCCGCCGGCGGCGAGGTTGGCGACCGCCGCGGCGGCGGCCGACGGGAAGTCGGGCGTCATGTTCATGTTCTGCCAGGAGGAGGCCCCGCCGAAGCGGTCGTAGATCTCGCGGTACTCGGGGTCGACGCCCTCGATCTCGTCTGCGCTCAGGTCCGGGAGGCTTTGGGTCGGCGCCGCCTCGGAGAGGCTCACACGGCCGTCACGGAGCGTGAGGATCGCGTAGGCGCCCCAGAGACCGCCCGCGCCGCGCAGCTCTGCCGGGTTGGAGGCCAGGACGAGGTAGCGACGCGTCCCTTCGGCCCCGGCGAACCGGGGCAGGCCTTCGAGCAGGCCCGTGGCGGCGTCGAGGGTGATGGCGAGCTCTGCGGTCTGCGACTCAGCGTCCCATCGCGCTTGCTCGATGGGACCCAGGAGGTAGCCCTCGGGAGCGGCCGCCGCGGTAGCGGCGGCCGCGTTGGCGTCCTCACGTGCCTCGGCCAGGGTGCCCGCGAGGCTCGCGTACGCGTCGATCGGCAAGGTGCCCCCCGAAGGAGCCAACGCGCTGATGCCACCCGGCAGGTCCTGGAGACCCCCGACCAGCGTTGTCCCGGCGGCACCGAGGTCCTCGCCCGCCTCGGCGATCGCGACGACGGCATCGGTGCTGTTGCCGACGAAGGGGATGAACCCCGGACCCCAGATGGCTCGGTCACGAGCTCGTGCGAAGCCGGCCGAAGCGGTGGCGAACCGATCGCCGGCGACCGACAGGTCGCCGGCGACGAGCGCCCGGCGAGCCTCGAGCAGCGCGGCACGACCGGCCCGCATCGGGCCGGCCGCGAGCGCGAGGGTGATGCCGGCCCACGCGATCAGGCCGAGGAGGATGACCGCGAGCGCGATCCACCAGCGGCGTCGTCGCCGCTTCGGCCGTGGCGCGGTGTCGTCGGGGAGAGGGGAGCTGCTCATCAGATGATTGGGGATGATCGGGGATGCGACCGGACGGATCGGAGCCGTCCGGGCTACCGGGCGAGCGTACCATCGGGCGCGACGAGGCCCTTGGTACCCTGGGCGGCCATGAAGGTCGCCTACCAGGGCGAACCGGGTGCCTACAGCGAGCGAGCCGTGAAGGCCGCCTTCCCGGACGCCGAGCCGCTGCCCTGCGACACCGTGCGCCTGGTGTTCTCCCGGGTGACGAGCGCCGAGGCCGAGCTCGGGGTCGTGCCGCTGGAGAACTCCCAGGCAGGCTCGGTCAACGAGACGTATGACCTCCTGTCGACGACCGACCTGCTGCGGATCGTCGGGGAGCGCATCGTTCGGGTCGACCACGCGCTGCTCGGGGTGCCCGGCGCCAGGCTCGAGGAGGTGCGCCGCGCGCGGTCGCATTGGCAGGCGCTCGCGCAGTGCGAGGAGTTCCTCGCTTCGATGCGCATCGAGCCCGTCCCGGTTCACGACACGGCCGGGGCCGCGAGGCTCGTCGCCACGTCGGGCGACCGCCGCGAGGCCGCGATCGCGAGCGTCGACGCCGCGGCCATCAACGGGCTCGCCGTGCTCGCCGAACGGATCCAGACCGACAAGGAGAACTTCACGAAGTTCGCCGTGATCGGGACCGGCCCCGCCGATCTGGGGACGCCCGACAAGACCTCGCTCGTCATGGCCGTCCTCGACGAGCCGGGGTCGCTGCTGCATTCGCTCGAGCCGTTCGCGAGCCGGGGCATCAACCTGCACAAGCTGGAGTCGCGGCCACGGCGTGGGCGCCCCTTCGAGTACGTCATGTACGTCGACGTCATGGCGTCGGCGGAAGACCCCGCGTTGCAGGACGCCCTGCGCGAGGTCGGCGAGCACACGTCGCTGCTGCGGGTGCTCGGGACCTACCGGTCCGCCGGCGACGCGGTCTGACCGGGCCGGCCCGGGGGCGCAGACTAGGATGCCGGCCATGTCCGAGACCGGCCGTCACGTCGCCCGCGCGCGCGGGTGGTTGCCCGGCTGGCTCACGGGGCTCGTGGCGTTCGCCACCGTGGTCGCCCTCGGCGTGCCGGTGCTCGACGCTGCGCGCGTGCCGCCGGAGCCACCGCTCGCGCCCCAGCAGGACCCCGTGGTGGTGCCCGAGCCGATCAACATCTATCCGGGGCTCTCGACCTTCCGCGGCAACGCCTCGCGGAGCTACTACGGCGAGGGACCCGTGCCGGACGCGCCGCGGGTCCTCTGGCGGGTGCCGGCCACGACCAAGGCGTGCCGCGACTCGGCCGAGGGGCTCGACGGGTCCGACGTCAAGCGATGGTGCGGGACCGGCTGGACGGGGCAGCCCAACGTCGTGCCGGGGCCCGACGGCATGCAGGTCAGGATCGGGATGTTCGACGGTGCGTACCACTTCCTCGAGGCGGACACCGGGGACGAGGCGCTGCCTCCCCTCCAGACCGATGATCTGGCGAAGGGGTCGGCGACGACGGACCCCGACGATCCCTCGCTGTACTACGCGGGATCGCGGGACAACCTGTTCAGGATCATCGCGCTCGATCGCGCGGAGCCG
>CAZZND010000074.1:0-8770 GCA_964655465.1 uncultured Actinomycetes bacterium | reverse complement strand
AGGTCCTGTGGACCTTGGACGCGCGGACGTCGGTGCCCGAGCCGAAATGGAACGACGACTGGGACGGAGCCGCGCTCGTCATCGACGGGTACCTGATCGAAGGCGGCGAGAACGGCTGGATCTACGTGATCAGGCTCAGCCGCGGCACCGACGAACAGGGCCGGGTCACCGTCGCCCCCGAGGTCGTCGCGACGATCCAGGGGTGGGACGACCGGCTGCTCGCCGACATCGGCGACGACGACGTCTCGATCGAGAGCTCGGTGGCGTACAGGGACGGCGTGGTCTACGCGGTGAGCTCCGGCGGGCTCGTGCAGGGGTGGGACATCTCCGACGTCTTGGCGGGTGGTGAGGAGGTCCGCCAGGTCTTCCGCTTCTTCACCGGCGACGACACGGACGCGAGCCTCGTGATCGACGAGCTCGGTTACCTGTACGTCGCCTCGGAGTTCCAGCGGTTCAACGGTACGAGCCAGCATCTGGGCCAGCTGATGAAGCTCGACCCGCTCACGGCGTCCGATCCGGTGGTGTGGTCCATCTCGGCGTCCGAGATCGCGTTCCAGGGCGCGGGCGGCAGCTGGTCGACGCCGGCGCTGTACGGCGGCTACGTCTTCTTCACGACCGCGGCCGGCCGGGTGCTGTCGGTGGACCGGGTCACGGGACGGGTCGCGTGGGAGCTGCAGATCGGCTCGCCGGCCATCGGCTCACCGGTCGTCGTCGACGGCACGCTGATCCAGGGTGACTGCAGCGGCCACCTGCACGCGTGGGACGTCCGCGACCCGAGGGTCATGCCGCCGCTCCTGTGGGACCTGGATCTGGGGGACTGCATCGAGTCCACGCCGGCCGTCTGGCGGGGCTGGCTCTACGTCGGGACCCGGGAGGGCTACGTCTACGGGATCGCCGACGAGGGATCGCCGCCCCCCGGCTAGATCGTCAGCGACGAGGTCTTCGCGACCGCCATCACGAACCCGGCGATCGCGACCATGGCGATCCCCACCGCGTTCGCCACCGCGCCGCCTCGACGCGAGGGGTCCGCCAGCCATCCCGCGAGGATGCCTGCCAGGAACCCACCGACGTGTGCGCGCCAATCGAGGCGCGGCACCGCGAAGGTGAGGATCAGGTTCAGGATGAGCACCTGGCCGATGGCCCGCATCCGCGCGGACCCGAGCGCGGTGTGGCGGCGCCGGTAGGCGTGGACGAGGACGACCCCGAACAGACCGAAGACGGCGCCCGACGCTCCGGCGCCGACCGCCGGCTCGCCGATCGCGTACGACGCCGCCGAGGCGAAGATGCCGGTGGCGAAGAACAGCGAGATCTCGCGCCAGCGACCGTACTCGTCCTCGATCACGTTGCCGATGATCCAGAGCGAGTACGCGTTGACCGCCAGGTGGAAGAGGCCGTAGTGAAGGAACATCGGGGTGACGAGACGCCAGTACTCGCCGGCTGCCAGGCCGAAGGCCTGGCCGCCGGCGACGGCGCCGAACCCGCCGCCGGCCTCGAACATCGCCTCGGCCCCGGGTCCGCTGAACAGAGCCCCGGGGCCGGCCTGGAGCACGAGCCAGGCGTAGCCGGCGAGCATCAGGCCCAGCAGGATCGCGGTGCCCCTGACGCCCTTGACGTTCGCGACGGTATCGCGACGGCCGGGGCCCTTGCGGAACGCCGCACGGGCCTCGCGGACGCACTCGGGGCACTGGTGGCCGACCGGCGCCGGGGTCATGCACTCGGTGCAGATCGACCGGCCGCACCGGGTGCAGTGCACGCCCGTCGTGACGTCGGGGTGCCGGTAGCAGCGGTCGTCGATCGGGGGCGGCGGGACCGCGGGGCCTGTGGGTTCCATCGACCCCATGCTAGAGGCCAGCGGTGGAAGGCTCGTGCGGGTCGTGCTCGTGCGGATCGACGTGGACCGCCGCCTCGGCCAGACGCGGGACATCGTGCAGCAGCGCCTGCCGGACACGCTCGGCGATGTCGTGGCCTTCGTCGACGCGGAGGCTCCCTTCGACGTCGACCGCGAGCTCGGCGAGCAGACGATGCCCGCTCCAGCGGGCCTTCGCGCCGGTCACGTGCTCGACGCCGGGGACCGACGCGGCCACGGTCTCGATGAGGGCGATCGTCGCCTCGTCGGTGCCGTCGAGCGCGCGGTGCAGCACGGCTCGTGCCGCCCGCACCAGGGTCAGCCCGATGGCGGCGACGATGGCGAGCCCGATGATCGCGTCGGCGCGGGCGAACCCGAGCAGGGTGGCCACGGCCGACCCCACGACCGCGAGCGACGTGAGGGCGTCCGTGCGGGCGTGCAGGCCGTCGGCGACGAGCGCGGCCGATCCGATGCGCCGGCCCACCCGGACCCGGTACAGCGCGACGAGCTCGTTCCCCGCGAACCCGACCAGACCGGCGACGAGCACCCACCCCACGTCGGTCACCTCCTGCGGGTGGAGCAGCCGGTCCACGGCCTCCCACGCCGCGAACACCGCCGAGACCAGGATCAACGCGACGATCGCCAACCCGGCGACATCCTCAGCCCGGTGGTAGCCGTACGTGTAGCGGCGCGAAGGCAGCCGGCGCCCCAGGTGGAACGCGATCAGCAAGGGGATCGCGGTGAGCGCGTCGGTGAAGTTGTGGATCGTGTCGGCGAGCAGCGCGACGGACCCCGAGAGCAGGTAGACGACGACCTGGAGCCCCGCGGTGACGCAGAGCGCGGCGAGCGAGATCCACGTGGCGCGGACGCCGTCGCGGGTGGCGAGCGCCGTCGCGTCGGCCGGCCCGAAGTGCTCGTGGACGTGCTCGTCCATATCGATCGCACCCTACCCCGGCCCAGACGTCGATCCGCCTCACAGGGCGTCGAGCTCGGCCAGAACCTCGTCGGGGTCGAACAGGGGGCTCCACCGATCCACGATCGTGCCGCCGGCGTCGATGAGGTAGAGCCACGGTTCGGTCAGGTCGCCGTCGCGCAGCAGCCACTCCGCCGCGGAGGCGTTGATCTGGCTCTCGGAGAAGTCGAACCAGATCTCGACGTGGATGGTGGCAGCGTCCGGGGGGCCCCCGGCTGCGATCGCCTGGAGAGCGTCGGTCGTCGGTCCGCAGAACTGGCTCTCGCAGTAGACCGGGGTCGCGAACAGCGCGACGACCGGGCGGCCATCGGCGAGCGCGCCGCGGATGGTGTCCGCGTGCAGCTCCGGATCGGGGATCGGGGCGCCGTCGAGCGCCCGCGAGTCCACGGCCTCGGCGCGCGGGGCGTCCGCGGTCAGGTTCTTCGACGCGATGGCGGGCTGGCCGGGTGCCGGGAGCGCCGGCTCCTCGAGCACCGGGAACGCGGTCTCGACCGACACCGGGCCCTCGGGGGTCTCGAACGTGACACCCGCCTGCCAGATGCCCGTCACGTCGAAGGAGGCGTCGAGCTGGTAGACGCCGCGCGCGATGTCGGGCGAGCTGAGACCGGGCGTGCCGGTGTCGGGCTGGGTCCCGGGCGCGGGGATATACCGCGCCGCACCGTCAACGGGGGTGCCCGCATCGGTCGGTGGGGTGAGCGTCACGTCGACCCGGCCCGAGGTGAGGAGCGACACGCCCTGCTCCGGGGTCTGCCGGACGACCCCGAGCTGGACCCGCTGCGGCGCGTCCACGTAGTGGTCCGAGGACGCGACCTGGACCGCGTAGCCCTCCCCGGCCGAGGCCGGCGAGGGTGTCTCGGAGGCGGCGGAGTCGCTGCATGACGCCGCGACGAGCGCGACGGCGGCGAGGGCGGCCAGGTGGCGGGCACGGCGCATCGCGCCAGTGTCTCGCACCCGCCGCCGCACGACCGCCTGCGTCAGATCGCGCCCTCGAGCCGGAGCAGGAACGCCCGCCGGTCCTCGGCGTCGCCATAGCGACCCAACCCCGGTCCCGACGGCACGATCCGGTGGCAAGGCACGAACAGCTCGATCGGGCACCGCGCGAGGGCGCTGCCGGCCGCCCGGGCTGCGCCCGGGCGGCCGGCAGCCGAGGCCACGTCGCCGTAGGTCCGGAGCTCGCCATACGGGACCTCCATCACCGCCCGCAGCACGTCGCGCGAGAACGGCGTCCCCGCGAGCGACAGGTCGACGGGCGCCCGGAACCGGCGGAGGCGCCCGGCGAAGTACGAGGCCAGCTCGCGCCCGACCGACGGCATCGGCCGCGCGCGGAGCCCGACGCCCATCGACCCAGCGAGCTCCTGCGGGTCGCCCGTCGTCGTGGCGACGACCCCGTCGGGAGACGTGACGACGGTGAACCGGCCCAGGGGGCTCGGGAACGTCGCGACATGCAGGGTCAGATCGGCGGCCACGGGAACGGGCGGACGTCGGGATCGGGCTCGGGGTACAGGCCGGAGGCCACGAGGTTCGTCGCGCGCGCCGCCATCGCCTCGACCTCGTCGGACGTGAGCAGCGACGAGAGCGTCCGTCGGAGCGCGCCGTCGCCGCGCAGATCGTCCGCGACGCGCGCCAGATCGGCGGCTTCCTCGGACGGGAAGCGTTCGCCGATGAAGTCCCAGATCACGGTACGGAGCTTCGGCTCGGGGGAGAAGCACACCCCGTGGTCGATCACCCATATCGTTCCGTCCGCCGCGAGCAGGCAGTGGCCGCCCTTGCGATCCGCGTTGTTCACGAGGAGGTCGAACATCGCGATGCGGCGGAAGTCCTCTGCCCGGTCGGCCTCGAGCGTGAAGTAGTGCTGCGTGGGGTCGAACCGGACGAACACCTGCACGGACCCCGGACCCTCGGGTCCCTCTCGGAGGACGGTCGGCGGAACGTTCGGCCATCCGAGCGCCCGCGCGACCTCATACGCCGCCACCTCGCGCCGATGCAGCGTGCCGTCGGGGAAGTCCCAGAGCGGCGACTCGCCCCGCATCGGCTTGTAGACGGCGAGCACCTGATCCGATCCGTCCCCGCAGCGCGCGAGGAGCGCCGCGTTGGACGAGCCGGGGAGGAACCCGATGAGCTCCATCTCCCCGTCGACCAGGACGGCCGGGACCTCGCTCACGAGCGGGGTGGGCGATGGCCGTTGGTCGCGGGGCACACGTGACCGTCCGGATCTATGGGGTTGCCACACAGCTGGCACGCCGGGCGGCCGCGGAGCGTGACCGCCGCGCCGTGCCGCGACAGCGCGGCCATCTGTTCTCGGGTGGCGCGCAGCGTGACGACCTCGGGCTCGGCGTCGAGCTCGCTCGGGGGGTCCTCCGCTTCGTCCTCTTCGAGCTCCGGGCGGAGCTCGGCGATCTCGAGCACGAAGCGGTCCAGGTCGGGTTCGTAGCCGATCGACAGCCGCCCCGCGCGGAACCGCGGATCCACCGGCTCCTCGAGCGCCATGGTGTCGTCCGTGGGGCCCTCGCCCGTGGGGAGCTCCACGCCGTGGAGCAGCTCCGTCACCGAGGCCGCGAGCAGCTGCACCTGCTCCTTCTCGACGACGACCGTGACGAGCTCGCCCCGAGCACGCGCCTGGATGTAGAAGACACGCATCCCCGGATCGCCGATCGCGTCGGCGGTGATCCGGTCGACATCCCCGAGCTCCACGGCGCCTATCCTCGCACCTCGGCGCCGTTCGCGACCTCCCACGGGGGCGCGGCGTCCGCGGCGAATCGCTCGACCCCCCCGGCGTCGTTCAGCAGGAGCACGTGACCGGCGCCACGATGCATCGCGATGACGCTCACCGACGCCGTGTCGATCACGATGGACTGGAAGCGGTCCAGTGGTGTGCCGAGGAAGTGGGCGGCCACCATCCGGACGATGTCGCCGTGCGAGGCGATGACGACGCGACCGCGAGGATGACGAGCCGCGATGCGCTTGACCTCGGCGAGCGCACGAGCCTGGGCGTCTGCGAAGCTCTCGCCACCGGGGAAGGCGAATGTCGAGGGCTCCCCTTGGATGCGCGCCCACTCTTTCGTCGTGCGCAGCCGTGAGAAACGTTTCCCGGTCCACGAGCCGGCGTCCATCTCGACCAGCGCCGGTGCCTGGGTGGCCCGGAGCCCTCGCGCCCCGGCGAGCGGGGCCACGGTGTCCATGCAGCGCTCGAGCGGGCTCGAGTACACCGCCGTCACGCGGATGCCGGCGAAGCGCCGGGCGAGGTCGTCGGCCTGGGCTCGGCCGCGATCGTCGAGGCCGATGCCGGCGGTCCGTCCGTACAGAACGGTGCCCGTCTGCGCGGTCAGGCCGTGGCGGATGAGGAACAGCGTGCTCATGGACGCTCAGCCTACGGGCCCGACGGCAGGAGGCTCAGCCGGGAGGGACACCTCGAAGGTCGTCCCGGCCCCGAGCTCGCTCTCGACCCGCACCGTCCCGCCGTGGTTGTCGGTCACGTGCTTCACGATCGCGAGCCCGAGACCGGTGCCTCCGGTCTCGCGTGAGCGCGCGCGGTCCACCCGATAGAAGCGTTCGAAGACCCGAGGCAGGTCGCGCGAGGGGATGCCCACGCCGGTGTCCGCGACCCGCAGCGTGACGCGGCCCGCCGAGGGCGCGACCGAGACCGTGACCCTGCCGCCGGACGGCGTGTAGCGGATGGCGTTGTCGACGAGGTTGCGGACGAGCAGCGCGAGATCGCGGGCCGAACCCCGTACCGGCGCCGGCGCGGGCGTGTCCACGACGAGGTTCAGCCCTGCTGCCCGGGCGGCCTCGTCGGCACGCTGGCACTCCTCTCGGACCAGCGCATCGAGGTGCAGGTCCTCGACGGTCTCGCCGCCCGACTCGAGCCGCGTCAGGTCCAGCAGGTCGGCCACGATCCTCGACAACCGTTGGGCCTCCCGCTCCAGCTGATCGGCGAAGCGGGGTACGGCCTCGGGGTCATCGGTCGCCGCCAGGGCGATCGTCTCGGCCGCGGCCCGGATGGTCGCCGCGGGCGTCTTCAGCTCGTGGGAGGCGTTCGCCACGAAGTCGCGCCGGACGGCGTCGACGCGGCGCTGTGTCGTGACGTCGCTCACGATCAGCAACGCGGCGCCCTCGGCGGCGTCGAGGCACTGGACCCGGAGCCAGCGCTGGGGAGAGGCGAGCTCGACCTCGAGCTCCGACGGCGCGCCGCGCGCGGCGCGCGCCGCCGCCTCACGCAGGGGCACCGGGAACAGCTCGCCGGCCGCCGAGGGCCGGCCGCCGAGGTGGCCTTCGAGCGCCGGGTTCGCGAACGCCGTCCGCCCGTCGGGGCCGAGCAGCAAGACGCCTTCGCGCATCGACGACAGGACCAGGTCCTGGACCTCACCTCGCTCGTGCCACTCGCGTTCCTTCGCAGCCGCCTGCGAGGTGGTCTCCGCGGCGGCCCGCGTGGCCAGCCGTTCACGCCGCCGGGCCGCCGCGGCGACCGCTGCTGCCGCGGCGACGGCTCCCGCGGCCACGAGCATCCACAGGGCGTCGGTCATGGCCCGGGCAGTCTAGAGGGGTCGCGTTCACCCAGCGTTCACGGAGGAGCCCGCGGTCCGACACCTCGGCTGACTAGCGTCTCGCCCGACGGATGCAGAGCCACCCGACACAGGAGGAACGGATGCGCAGGTTCCGCAGATCGCTCGGCGTCGGCGCGGCGCTGGTCGCCCTCGCGACGGTCGCCGCGGCGTGCAGCAGCACGTCGGGCGGCACGGAGCCCACGGCCGCAGGGCTGACCGGCAGCATCAACATCTCGGGCTCCTCGACGGTCGAGCCGATCTCGGCGCTCGTCGCCGAGCTGTTCAACGAAACGAACCCCGACGTGGCCATCCGCGTGGACGGGCCGGGGACGGGTGATGGGTTCGAGCTCTTCTGCGCCGGCGACACCGACATCAGCGACGCCTCGCGCCCGATCGAGCCAGAAGAGATCGCCGCGTGCGAGGAGAACGGGATCGGCTACGTGGAGCTCGAGGTCGCGCTCGACGGGCTCACCGTGATGGGGAACCCGTCCAACAGCATCGAGTGCCTGAACCTCGGTGATCTCTACGCGCTGTTCGGACCGCAGTCCGAGGGGGTCGAGACCTGGGACGGGGCGAACGAGCTCGCCGGCGAGGTCGGTGGCACCGGTGGGTTCCCCTCGCTGCCGCTGAACATCACGGCCCCCGGTGAGGAGTCCGGCACCTACGACGCCTTCATCGAGCTCTCGGGCATCCCCGACATCGCCGAGGCGCAAGGGCTTCCAGAGGATGAGTGGGAAACGCTCCGCAAGGACTACACCGCCTCGCCGAACGACAACGTGATCATCCAGGCGATGGAAGGCTCGGAAGGATCGCTCGGGTTCGTCGGCTTCGCCTTCGCCCAGGGTGCCGGCGATGCGATCAAGCAGTTCCAGGTCGACGGCGGCGAGGGATGCGTCGCACCGTCGCTCGAGACCGTGGTCGACGGGTCGTACCCGCTGTCGCGCTCGCTCTACATCTACGTGAGCGAGACCGCGATGATGGAGAACCCCGCGGCGAAGGCGTACGTGGACTTCTACGTGAGCGACGCCGGCCTGAGCGAGGCCGTTGCCGCGGTCGGCTACGCGCCGCTCCCCGCGGACCGCATCGAGGTCACCCGTCAGGCTGCGAGCGCCGCCTGACGACGGTGACCCGGCAGGGGGGCCCGGACGCGCCCGCGCGTCCGGGCTCCCCGGCCCCCCACGACAGGAGTACGATCCCACCGCCATGGCCACGATCCCGCTGACCCTGGGCGCGCTGCGCGGCGCGTCGCGCCGACGTCGCCGCGAGGCGACCATCAGGACCATCCTGGCGGGCGCGGCGGGGGTGTCGCTCGTCATCAGCATCGCCATCGTCCTGACGCTCGTCGAGCGCGCCGTCGCCTGGATCACGTCCATCGACACCTCATGGCTCGTGGGCGACGGATGGTTCCCG
>CAZZND010000073.1:0-12537 GCA_964655465.1 uncultured Actinomycetes bacterium | reverse complement strand
GGGAATCGCAACTCTCACGACCATCGGTATCAACGCCGCGATCTTCGGCATGGTGGCTCACGGCGTGATCACCGGCATGCTGTTCTTCTGCGTCGGGTCGATCTACGACCGGTACCACACGCGCGAGATCGCGGTGATCGGCGGGGGCATGGGGCAGGTGATGCCCAAGATGGCGGGCATCTTCGCGTTCGTCGCGATCGCCTCGCTCGGGTTGCCCGGCCTCGCCGGGTTCTGGGGCGAGGTCATGGCCCTGCTGTCCTCGTTCAGCCCGAACGAGGCGCTCGGGCTCGATGTCGGCCTGTACCGCACGTTCATGATCATGGGAGGCATCGGCACGGTGCTCACCGCGGGCTACTTCCTGTGGATGTTGCAGCGCGTGAACATGGGCACGCTCCCGGAGAAGTGGAAGGAGTCCGGGTTCAGCGACATCCTGCGGGTGGAGTGGATCGCGTGGGTGCCGCTGCTGGCCCTCGTGGTGATCCTGGGGCTGTTCCCGAGGCTCGTCTTCGGCATGACGGCCGAGACGGTCGACGCCATCCTCTCGTTGCCGCTCCTCGGAGGCTGACGCGGTGCAGACCGTCGACTACCACGCGATCTTGCCGGTGGTGCTGCTCGCGGCCACCGTGCTGGTCGTGCTCATCGTCGACGCGTTCCTGCCCAAGCGTCACGCGTGGCTCGCGATGCCCCTGTCGCTCGCGGGGGCGGTCGTCTCGCTCATCGCGGTCCTCAGCCTGGTGCCGGGCGGGGACCGGGTCGCGTTCGGCGGCCACTACGTCGTCGACGACTTCACGTTGCTGTTCCAGGCGTTCTTCCTGATCGTCGCGATCGTCGTGCTCGCGCTGTCGCTGCGGTACATGCGCGAGGGGGGCTTCTACCAGGGCGAGTTCTACTTCCTGCTGATGACGGCCTTCCTGGGCTGCGTCCTGATGCCGGCGTCACGAGACCTGTTGATGCTTTTCATCTCGCTCGAGCTGGTGTCGGCGCCGGGGTTCCTGATGGCAGCGTTCCGCAAGGGCGACCTGAAAGGGAACGAGGGCGGGCTGAAGTTCTTCATCATCGGGGTGCTCTCGACCGCGGTGATGCTCTACGGGATGAGCATGATCATCGGGCTGACCGGCGAGACCCAGCTCTCCTTGGTCGCCGAGGAGCTCTCGCGGCTGTCCGGTGCACAGCTGACGCTCGCGGACGCCTCGATCCTGTTCGTGGTGGTCGGGTTCGCGTTCAAGGTGAGCGCCGTGCCGTTCCAGTTCTGGGCGCCCGACACCTACGAGGGCTCGCCGGTGCCCGTGGCCGCGTTCCTGGCCGTGGCGTCACAGGCGGCCGGATTCGCCGGCTTGCTGCAGCTGATGTTCGTGGCCTTCGCGGGCCAGTACGAGTTCTGGGCGCCGCTGTTCGCGGTCCTGTCGATCCTGACGATGACGCTCGGCAACCTCGTGGCGCTGAAGCAGACGCAGTTCGTCCGGCTGCTCGCGTACTCGGGGATCGCCCAGGCGGGCTACATGCTGCTCCCGTTCGCGCTCGTGTCGTCAGACCAGCAGGTGAACGCCTCGGCCTTCTCGGCCACCGTGACGTACATCCTCATCTACGGGGTGATGACGATCGGGGCGTTCGCGGTCGCGACGGCGGTCTCGCGCCGGCACCCGCGTGTGCTGATCGGTGACTTCGCCGGGTTGGTCCGCTCCGCCCCGCTGCTCGCCATCGGGATGACGGTCTGCATGATCTCGCTCGCCGGTATCCCGCCGACGGGCGGGTTCTGGGGCAAGCTGCTGATCTTCCAGTCCGCGGTCGAGTTCGGCGGGTACGGCGTGGTGCTCGCCGCGATCATGGTGATCAACTCGGTCATCAGCATCGTGTACTACCTGGCGGTGCCGCGGCAGATGATCTTCGCGGCCGGCGAGGACGAGCGTCCTCTGCGTCCGGCGGTCCTGATCACGGCCGTCGTGGCGGTGGCCATGGTTGCCCTCGTGGTCATCTTCGTGGTGCCCAACGCGATCGTTCGGCTCGGCGACATGGCCGTGCTCGGCGTCGGCGGCTGAGCGTGCGGCTTCCGGTCTCTGGCGCCGCGTCCTGTCAACAGGTTGACGCCCAAGAGCTTCCTCGACTCAGCCGATTGTCAACCTGTTCACGACTGCGACCTAGGTTCCGGTCGTGAACCCGTTGACGATCGCGTGCGCGGAGGCCGCCCGTCGGTGTCAACAGGTTGCACAAGCCGCCATCCGCGGATCGGCGATCAGGAGAACAGGTCGCAGACGCTGACGGTCGTGCCGCTGGTCTCGAGCACGCCGTCCTCGTAGGTCCAGCGGCCCTTCATGATGACCAGCCCTTCGTCCGTGGCCATGAACCACGGTCCCGTGCCGGCGACGAGCGCGCCGTCACCGTCGAAGAACGACGGCCCCGCGATCGAGACGGCCCGGCGCTCGTCCGTGTCGCCGCGCGTGAACGTGATGCGGATCGGGCCCGTGGCCAGGGCTCGGGTGGGGGTGTCGTCCTCGTCGAAGAAGACGCTGAAGGTCTGGCGTCCGCGCACCTCGAACGACAGCGGGAACCCGCACATGTCGTCAGGCAGCACCTCGGCAGCCTCGAACGACCACCGCTCGTGCACGGGTGGCACGGCGAGCGCCGGCATGGCGCCGAGCATGGTGAGCACCGATGCGAGCGTGACGACCCAGATCCCCTTGCGCATGACACCGAGGATAGGGAGCGTCCCCGCTCCTGCGCTTCGGCCGAGTGGGCCACATCCTGTCCCCGGGGTGGCGCCGCGTGACGGCCGAAGGAACTACGACGCCATCGTGCCCAAGATCGCGCGCACGTGCTCGATCGTGGTCTTCGGGTTGACGAAGCACAGGCGTGCGACCTTCTCGCCGTTCCACGAGGTCGGCTGGACGAAGGCGATCTGCGCCTCGAGGATGCGGCGCCACCACGTCTCGTAGTCGCCGGGTTCCCAGCCGCTGCGGCGGAACAGGAGCACCGAGAGCTCGGGTTCCATGAGCAGCTCCAGGTCCGGGTGGCGGCGGATCTCACCCGCGGCCGCCCGGGTCAAAGAGAGCACCTGCTCGACGGCGTCGCGGTAGGCGTCGGTGCCGTAGGTCGCGAGCGAGAACCAGAGCGGGAGCCCACGCGCGCGACGTGACAGGTGGTAGGCGAAGTCGGCGGGGTTCCAGTCCGGTGTCGCGAGCGCGGTGTCCAGGTACGACGCTTCTTGGCGGTGAGCCACACGGGCGAGCGAAGGGTCGCGGTAGAGCAGGGCGCACGCGTCGTACGGCGCGAACAGCCACTTGTGGGGGTCGACGATGAACGAGTCGGAGCGCTCGATGCCGTCGTAGAGGTGCCGGATGCTCGGGGCGACCAGGCCGGCGCCGCCGTAGGCGCCGTCCACGTGGAACCAGAGCCCGCGCTCCGCGCAGACCTCGGCGACGCCCGCGAGGTCGTCCACGGTGCCCGCGTTCGTGGCGCCGGCGCTCGCCACCACCGCGAACACGCCGTCGCCGCCGTCGGCCTCGAGCGTGGCCCCGAGCGCCTCACCGGTGAGGCGCCCCCGGTCGTCGGGCGGGACCGACAGCACGTCGACGTCCATCACGCGCGCCGCGGCGGCGACGCTCGAGTGCACGGTGTCGCACGCTGCGAACCGCCACCGGGCGGGGCGGTCGCCGCCGCGGCGTGCGGACGCCGTGTGGCGGGCCGTCACCAGGGCGGACAGGTTGCCGGCCGAGCCACCGCTCACGAACACGCCGCCCGAGCCCTCTGGGAGCCCGGCGAGCGAGGCCATCCACCGAAGCGCCTCGTTCTCCCCCCAGATCGCGCCGGCGCCGTCGATCCATCCGGCCGCGATCGTCGAGGAGGCGCTCACGATCACGTCGAACAGGACGCTCGCCTTGGTCGGGGCGCTGGGGACGAACGCGACCGCCGCGGGATGGTCGGTCGAGATCGTGGCGGGGGCGAGGACCTCCGACCACACGCGGAGCGCCTCCTCCCAGCCGAGGCCCTCAGGGGTGATGGTCTCCCCGGCGCGGCGGTCGAGCTCCTCCGCAGTGAGCACACGATCCAGCGGCTGCGGGTTGGCGATGCGCCCCCGCGCGTAGGCCACGATCGCCTTCGCGAGCTCTTCGGTCTCGCCGTTGAACTCGTGCATGCGCTGCACCGGTTACCCGCCGCGCGCTCTAGCTCGCGAGCTCCTGGCAGAACGCGCCGAAGGCCTCCACGTAGGTTTGGATGTCGTCTTCGGTGTGCTGCACCGAGATGGTCCACTGCTCCTCGTCGCCGGGGGTCATGAAGATGCCGCGGTTCACCATCCACGGGTAGGAGGCCCAGTACAGCTCGGTGTGGGTCTCCAGGAAGTCCCGGTAGTTGGTGAGCGGTGTCGAGCGGTAGGAGACGCAACCCTTGGCGCCGAGGTCGACCGTGTGGGCCGGCAGGCCCGTGTCGGCGATGGCCCGGTTGCAGCCCTCGGAGAGCATGGTGCCCATCTTGCCCAGGTTGTCGTAGGCGTCGCGCGTCAGGATCTGCGTGAGCGCCACCAGCCCGATCGCCGAGGACAGCGGGTTGCCGTTGAACGTGCCCTGCTGGGCGGCGCCCTTGGTCACGTGCTCCATGACGTTCGCGTCGCCGCCGAACGCGCCCGTGGTCGCGCCGCCGCCGATCGCCTTCGCCCAGGCCGCCAGGTGCGGCTGGACCCCGAAGCGCTCGGCCGCGCCGCCGTAGGCGATCGTACCGCCGCACTTGACCTCGTCGAAGATCAACACCGCCCCGTGTCGGTCGCACGCGTCGCGGAGCGCCTGGAGATACCCTTCGGCCGGCACCACGATGCCGATGTTCATCATCACCGGCTCGAGGATCACCGCCGCGATCTGGTCCGGGTTGTCGACGAACGCCTGCTCCACAGCCGCCGCATCGTTGAACGGTGCGACGATCGTCGTGTCCCACAGCGCCTGCGGCACGCCTTTGGACGTCGGCTGTGTCGTGTACCACCCGGTCGGGGTGTCACCCACGTTGTGCCGCAGATCCAGCACGTCGGCCTCGGGGACCACGGAGAACAGCACCGAGTCGTGGTGGCCGTGGTAGGAGCCCTCCATCTTGATGATCTTGTCGCGGCCGGTCGCCGCCCGGGCCACACGGATCGCGTCCATCGTGGCCTCGGTGCCCGAGTTCACGAACCGGATCTGCTCGGCGTTGAAGCGCTCGCAGATCGCCTCGGCGAGCGCCACCGTGTCGGGCGTCGTCACCGCGAAGTGGATCGCGTCCTCGGCCGCCTTCTTGATGGCCTCGGTGATCTTCGGGTGGGCGTGGCCGACCACGTTCACGCCGAAGCCGCCGTGGAAGTCGGTGTAGAGGTTGTCGTCGACGTCGGTGACGGTCGCGCCCTTGCCGTGCTTCAGGTAGACCGGATAGGGGTCACCCACCTGGAAGTTGGAGACCACCCCGCCGGGCAGGGACCTGATCGCCCGCTCGTACATGTCCTTGGATGCCGTCGTTCGGGAGAGCCATCGCGTCGTTTCCGCGCCGGCGATCTCCGCCGAACGTGCCTTGAGCCGCTCGATGTCCACGCGTATCACCTCCTGAGGTCCGCAAAGGGTAGCCGCAACCTCCGAGGGCGCGCAACGTGGGCTCCAGGCGGGGTCAGCGGTAGTTCGTGAACTGCAGGGCGATGCCGAAGTCGTGCTCCTTGCAGGCCTGGATGGCGGCCTGGAGGTCGTCCTTGGACTTGCTCATCACGCGGACCTGGGCGCCCTGGATCTGGGTCTGTGCCTTGGGGACGGCCTGGCGGACGAACTTCGAGATCTCCTTGGCCTTCTCGTCGCTGATCCCGGTCACGAGCTTGATGGTCTGACGAACGGTGCCCTTGGCTGCGGGCTGGACCTCGCCGGGCTGCAGTGCCTTCAGCGGGACCTCGCGGCGGACCGCCTTCTCCTGAAGGACCTGGTAGGCGGCCTTCAGCCGATCCTCGGTGACCGAGGCCATCTCGATGGCCTCGTCCTTCAGCTCGACGGAGGTATCGGTGTTCTTGAAGTCGAACCGCTGGTGGATCTCGCGAGCCGTCTGATCCACGGCGTTGCGGACCTCCTGCATGTCGACCTCGGAGACGATGTCGAAGCTGGACTGCTGCGCCATGGCCGCAGGATAGCCGAGGGCGCGAGCGGGGCGACCGGCTAGGCTAGTTCGCGCTCATGGCGGCGGCAGCGCGACAACGGATCGGTGAGACCTTCGTGGTCGCGCGGAACCCGCAGCCTGATAGCAAGCTCCCGTACCTCCTGCGGCTCCCGATCGACGGCGGTCTCATCCTGAAAGCGCGCGACACGTGGCCGCGGTCGGCCCGCGTGTACTGCTACCTCTTCGAGGACGACTGGCCCGACGACGCCGAGGTGCTGGAGGAGGTCCCGGTGGCGCTCATCCGGCGACGAGGCGCGGCGCTGGACCTCGTGCTCGATCGCCCGCGCCTGGCCCGCTCGCAGTTCGTGTTCACCGAAGCGCGCGGGCGACCGGCGATCTTCTGGCAGACGAGGGCTGCGGCCCGGTCGGCGAACCCGGGCGCGAGGATCCCGCGCGCTCGAACCATCGAGGGTGAGGTGCGGATCGCGATCGACACCCGCGAACGTTACCCGTACCGCTTCGACGGCCGAGTCGTGACGACCGAGCGGATGGCCCTGCCCGCAGGCGACTACGCGATCGTCGCGGAAGGTGACCCGATCGCCTGTGTCGAACGCAAGACGCTCGAGAACCTGGCGACCTCCCTGTCGGATGGGACGCTCGCCTTCCAGGTCCAGCGGCTGGCCGAGGTCCCGTCGGCCGCGATCGTCGTTGAGGGCAGGTACTCGGCGCTGTTCAAGCTGGAGCATGTCTCCGGCGCGTGGCTCGCCGACATGATCGCTCGCCTGCAGGTCCGGTACCCGGAGGTGCCGATCGTGTTCGCCGACGCCCGGAAGTTCGCCGAAGACTGGACCTATCGGTTCCTCGCGACGGCATTGGCGGAGACGCCCGAGGCGGAGAAGGGATGAACGGTTGGCACAGACTTCCGAAACCGTAGCCTACGAGTGCCCGGATCCGTAGTGTAGTAAGACGAGCCGGAGCGCAAATCGCCGCACGGACGGAATCGCCGTGGTACCCGCAGTGCTCCTTAGGCCCTAGCATCCTCGAGACTCGTTCGATGGGGCCGCTCGACGGCCGTTGCTATCATCGCCGAGCACGGGGGCGGATGCCCGAGCGGCCAAAGGGAGCGGGCTGTAAACCCGCCGGCGTAGCCTACGGAGGTTCGAATCCTCCTCCGCCCACCGACGAACGAACGAACTCACGAACCGACCGACCAACGCACTACCAACCGTTGTGATGTCTCGCGACATCGTTGACACCTGTCTCACGACATCGATGCACCCTTGCCTTCCTCCGCTCGCTCACCTATCGACCGGCTCAGCAGACGACCGACCGACTGACCGGCCAACTACCTCGCTCAACTCACGACTTCCATGCCGACATCGGCCACCACATCGAAGCCACGTCCGAGCGGGGCTGATCGGGGCAGGGGAGTCCCCACCCCGCTCTCGCTCAGCGTAGGTAGGTCGATCCACCGTCCACCACGAGCGTGGTGCCCGTGATGAAGGAGGCGTCCGGGCCGCACAGGAACGCGACCGCACGCCCGACGTCGTTCTCCGCGTCCCCCCAACGGCCCAGCGGCACCTGCGACAAGACGTGCTCTTCGGCGCCGGGCATCGACGAGAGCACGGCCTCGACAGACGGACTCTTCGCGAACGGCACGACGACGTTGGCACGCACGCCCTCCCCGGCCCACTCGACCGCGGCCGTCCGGGTCAGCGTCTCGACCGCGGCCTTCGCAGCCGCATAGGCACCCACGCCGCCCGCATCGCCGTCGGAGGTGACGCCGGACGAGACGTTCACGATGGTGCCGCCCTCGCGCAGGTGTGGGAGCGCCGCCCGCATCATGCGGAGCGTTCCCATCGGCCCGCTCTGCCAGCTCTGTTCCACGTCAGCCAGATCCATGTCGGCGAGACCGCCGAAGGCGTAGGTCTGGGCGTTGTTGACGAGCAGATCCACGGTGCCGAACTGCGCCACCACTTCGGTGACCGCGTCGGCGACCTGAGCGTCGTCCTCGACGTCGGCCTCGATCGCGACCGCCTTCCCCCCTCGCTCCTCGATCTCCTCGGCCACGTGCTCGAGCTTGGATCTCGTCCTGCCGACGAGCCCAACCGCCGCGCCCTCGGCTGCCAGGGCGAGCGCGATCCCACGGCCGGACCCCGCCGGCGTCGAGTCGGCCGCGCTGCTCCGCTCCTCGTAGCCCTCCCGACAGGGGAAGCTCGTCTCGGGGGGGGCCGGTTCCGCCGGCCCCCCGTCCGGGTGCGGCGAACGTGCCCGACCGGCACCGTCTGCGCTGAACGACCGTTCAGCGGACGCTCCGCGGTGGTGCTCCCTGAACGCCGTTCAGCAGGCCGGGTTTGGCGTTGGACCGACCTGAGCGCTACGGTCCAACGCGTGACGACGGGGGCCGCGGGACGATACGACGCGATCGTCGTCGGAGGGGGTCACAATGGCCTTGCCGCCGGGGCGCTGCTCGCGAAGCGCGGCGCCCGAGCGCTCGTCCTGGAGGCGCGCCACAAGACCGGCGGCGCGGCCGACACCTCGAGCCCGTGGCCCGAGGCGCCGGCGTTCAAGGTCACCACGCTCAGCTACGTGATGAGCCTGATGCCGGACACGATCCTCCGCGAGCTCGAGCTCGAGCGGCATGGCTACCGCGCGATCCCGACCGGCCCGTACTTCGTTCCGTTCCCGGACGGCCGGTGCATCGTCCCGTACGGCGACGATCCGCAGGCGAACCACGACGAGTTCGCGAAGTTCTCGCAGCGGGACGCCGAGGCGATCGAGCGCTGGGACGCGTGGATCGGCGGGCTCGCCGACGTGCTCGGGCCGCTGCTGATGACGACGCCGCCGGCGCTCGGATCGACGAAGCCGTCGGACCTGAACGAGTCGCTGCGGCTGGCGTGGCGGTTCCGCGGGTTGGACGTGCGCGGCGTCGCCGACGTCACGCGGCTCATGACGATGTCGATCGTCGACATCCTCGACCGCTTCTTCGAGTCGGATCAGGTGAAGACCGTCATGGCCCTGGACGGCCTGATCGGCACGTGGGCCGGCCCGCACGAGCCCGGCACCGGCTACGTGATGGCGCACCACTCGATCGGCGACGTCGGCGACGGTCGCCTCGGCGCGTGGGCGACGCCGATCGGCGGGATGGGCGCCGTGAGCGCCGCGCTCGAGTCGAGCGCGCGCTCGTTCGGCTGTGAGATCCGGACGCAGGCTCGCGTCGCGCGGATCCTCACGGTCGGCGGCGCGACGCGTGGCGTGGCGCTCGAGACGGGGGAGGAGCTCGTCGCGCCGATCGTCGTCGCGGCGACGCATCCGAGGCTGACGTTCCTCCATCACCTCGACCCGGACGAGCTCCCCGGCGACTTCGTCGACGACATCCGCAACTGGAAGACCCGCTCGGGCGTGGTCAAGATCAACCTCGCGCTCGACCGGGCGCCGGTGTTCACCGCGAAGCCCGACCACGCCGATCTAACGGGCGGGTTCGAGCTCGCGCACTCGATCGCCTACCTCGAGGAAGCGTTCGAGCAGGCACGTCGTGGCGAGGCCGCGACGCGCCCGTTCAGCGACGGATGCATGCCGACCTACGTCGACCCGTCGCTCGCTCCCGAAGGCAAGCACGTCGTGTCGCTGTTCACGCAGTGGTGCCCGGCCGAGTGGGCCGACGAGCCCAACGCCGCCGAGCTCGACGCCTACGCGATGCGGGTGATCGACGGCTACGACGAGCTCGCACCCGGCTTCAAGGACTCCGTGCTGCATATGCAGGTGCTCGGGCCGCATGAGATGCAGACCGAGTGGGGGCTCGTTGGCGGCAACATCTTCCACGGCGAGCTGTCGGCGGAACAGCTGTTCCACATGCGTCCTGCGCCCGGCTACGCGGACTACCGCACGCCGATCCGCGGGCTCTATCAGTGTTCGAGCGCGACGCACGGCGGGGGTGGGGTGTGCGCGATCCCGGCCTGGAACGCCGTGCGCGAGATCGTGAAGGACGTGAAGGCCGCCACGCGGCGGCCACGACTCCGGAGGTGAACCGCGTGGCCGATCGCACGCAGCAGCAGACCGGGTGGTCGCTCGCGAGGCGCTGGAACGGATCGCGCGCGAGGGCGTCTCCAAGAAGCTCGTCGGCGTACGGATCGACGGTGAGCCGCTCGGCATGTGGCTCGAGGACTTCTGGCCCGTCTCGATCGACGGCCGCAAGGTCGGCACCCTCACCAGCGCGTCGTACTCGCCGCGCCTCGAGATCAACATGGGGTACGCGTGGGTTCCGATCCAGGCCGCGGAGCTCGGGTCCCGGCTGATGATCACGTCGCCGAAGGGCCCGCTCAGCGCGGAGGTCGTTCCGCTGCCGTTCTGGGACGCCGCGAAGGACGTGCCGAAGGCGTAGCCGCCGAACGGTCGCGCCCATCCGCGGCAAGATGGACGCGTGGATGGATCGCTCACCGGCAAGCTGCTGCTCTCGAACGCGTCGCTGTTCGACCCGAACTTCCGCAAGACGATCGTGCTGATCGGGCACCATGACGAGGACGGCGCCGTCGGCGTCGTCCTGAACCTGAAGGGGTCATAAACTCGCGATTCGCCTTCTGACCTCGCGCTCTGTACTATCGCGCCGTGCTCTTCTCCATCCTCTACTTCCTGCTCCGAGTGCTTCTGCGGATCGCTCCCGGCGAGGGCTCGCGAGAGCGAGAGGCGGAGATACTCGTTCTTCGCCACCAGCTCACGGTCTTAAAGCGGCAGAACCCGCGTCCGAAGCTTCGCCGACGGGACCGGATGATGCTCGCGGCCCTCGCCCGCCTGATCGACCGGAAGCGCTGGGAAGGCTTCATCGTGAAACCGGCCACGATCCTTCGCTGGCACCGCGAATTGGTCAGGCGCAAGTGGACCTTCAAGCACAAGAAGATCGGCCGACCGCCGCTTGATCCGGCGCTCGTCGTGCTCATCATCCAGATCGCCAAACAGAACCCTCGTTGGGGGGCCGTCCGGATCAAAGGGGAGCTGAAAGGGCTCGGCCACGTGGTCGGCGTGACCACGATCCGCATGATCCTTCCCCGCCCAAGCGTCGGCCCAGCTCCAAGGCGCGGGCCCTCGTGGAGCGAGTTCCTCAAGGCGCAAGCCGATGCCATCTTGGCCACTGACTTCTTCACCGTTGACAGCGTGTTCCTAAAGAACCTCTACGTCTTCTTCGTGATCGAAGTTGGCTCCCGGCGCGTGAAGATATTGGGCGTGACATCCAACCCCGATGGGGCGTGGGTCACCCAGCAGGCAAGGAATATGGCGATGGATGGGGGCCTGGAGAATCTGCGGTTCCTGATCAGGGACCGCGACGCGAAGTTCACCGGTCCCTTCGATGAGGTCTTTGGCTCACAAGGCATGCGGGTGATCAAGACCCCGGTTCGCGCTCCCAAGGCCAACGCCTACGCCGAGCGCTTTGTGCGCACCGTCCGGGCCGAACTGCTGGACCTTGTGCTCGTCACGGGACGAAGACACCTGCTGAGACTCCTTGCCGACTATGAGGCGCACTACAACTCCCACCGACCGCACCGCGGGATCGACCTTGAGGCCCCCGACGGGGTGAGAGGCGAGCCCCAAGAGGCGGTCCCACTGGATGAGGTTCGCCGCACGAAGGTCGTTTCGGGCCTGATCAGCCAGTACCGACGGGCTGCCTGAGGGCTCATGCTGAACCGGGCTGCCTTGATCCTGAGCTACCGCCAACCCTTCCTCGACTGGATCAATGCCGTCGATCCCTCCCCGTCCTCCCACGTCCTTTCGCTGGCCGACGTGAACGACGAACGCACCGTGTACCTGGTCGAGGCCGAAGACGACCGAGAGCTCCCCCAATGGCTCGAGTCAAACCACGGCCAACTGTTCGAGCAAGAACTTGCCGGTTGGTACACCGACCCTTCGCTCTGGCCGAGCGATCGGTCCCTTGAGATGCTGAAGGCGTGGTGCTCCCTGGGGTTGCACACCGTCGTGGTGGATGCCGGTGCGTCTCGGCTGCGAGACGATGGGCTCGATGCTTGATTGGTGTAGTGGTGGTGCACGCCATCTTCTCGTACCGGTCCCAGTACTTACGCCGACCGCGAACGTTGGTTTTGGACCCCATCAGCCACTCGATGCCAGGCGCGTCGTTGGCAAGTGCCCGAAGCTCGACCTCGTTGCGGGCGACAGCCAAGACTCGATGGCCCGCGACATGGAGAGAGCGAGCCACTTCGCGGCCGATCCCGCAGCCTGCCCCGGTAACGATCGCGACGCGCTGCACCCGGCGGAGCCTACTGACTTTCTACAACTTTCGCGAGCGGGCCCCAACGGGGAGCCTGCCATCTGACAACTTCGTTGCGGGCCGACCCGGTCACACAGACCCGGCTTGCTGAAGGACGTCCAACAATCGGTCGATGTCGTCCTCAGTCGACATGTAGTTCATGATGCCAGCACGAAGGTAGGTCCGTCCGCGCAGCCGTG
>CAZZND010000072.1:0-12581 GCA_964655465.1 uncultured Actinomycetes bacterium | reverse complement strand
GGTCGAAGGCGGGTGCACGGCCACCTAGGTGGGGGAGTCGTTGGCGGAGGAGAAACAGCATCAGGCGCTCTACCGCAGGTACCGGCCGCAGACGCCGGCCGACCTGCTCGGGCAGGACCACGTCGTCCGCGGCTTGACGGGCTCGATCCGCGAAGGCCGGCTGCACCACGCGTTCCTGTTCAGCGGTCCCCGCGGAACGGGCAAGACCTCGACCGCTCGCATCCTGGCGAAGATGGTCAACTGCGTGAACGCGCCGACGGCCGAACCGTGCGATGCATGCGAGCAGTGCGTCGCCATCCGCGACGGGGTGCACGTCGACGTCGTCGAGATCGACGCGGCGAGCCACGGCGGCGTCGACGACGCGCGTGACCTGCGCGAGAAGGCGCCGACCGCGCCGATGACCGGCCGCGAGAAGGTCTACATCATCGACGAGGCGCAGCGCCTGTCGCGCGAGGCGTTCGACGCGCTGCTCAAGCTCTTCGAGGAGCCGCCGCCCGGCGTGCGGTTCGTGCTCGCGACGACCGAGCCGCACAAGATGCCGGCAACGATCATCGGGCGATGCCAGCGGTTCGACTTCCGCCGGCTGACCCTCGATGATCTGTCCGCGCACCTCATCAAGATCGCCGTCGCCGAGGGCCTGACGCTCGAGCCGGCGGCGGCACACGCCATCGCGCGCCAGGCCGAGGGCTCGGCGCGTGACGCGCTCTCGTTGCTCGATCAGGCCACGGTGCTGAGCGGCGACACGGTCGGCGACGACACCGTCCGGGCGCTGCTCGGGGCCCCCCGCTCCGAGGTCCAACACGAGCTCGCCGACGTCGTCGCCGTCGGTGACGTGCGCGGCGCGTTCGAGATGGTCGGCCGTCTGCTCCACGACGGCCAGGACCTGCGCAACGTCACGGGCGAGGTGCTCGGCCACTTCCGCGACCTGCTGGTCATCAAGAGCGCGCCGGGGCAAGAGGACCTGCTCGACATCCCTGCCGACGGCTACGACACGCTCCGCGTCCAGGCCGAGAAGTTCACGACCGGCGAGCTCGCCCGCGTGATCGACCTGCTGCTGGCCGCCCAGAACGACATGCGCTGGACCACCTCCCCCCGCCTCACCCTCGAGCTCGCCCTGGTCCGCGCCTGCGTCCCCGACACCGATCCCACCCCCGCCGGCCTCGTCGCCAGGCTCGAACGCCTCGAACGCCTGGCGAACCTGACCCCAGGGGTCACGATCCCGGACGCCGCCGAGACCGAACCCGCGCCGTCGGTCGAGCCCGAGCCTGCCCCAACCGAGAAGGCGGACCAGCTCCCGGTCCCCCACGCCGCAGACGCCGCGAACGTCGACACGACCATGCTCCGCCGCTCGTGGCCTTCGCTCGTCGACCACCTGGGTCAGATGCGCCAGCCGATCTTGCGCGCGGTCCTCGAGAGCGCGACCGTCGCGTCCTACGACGGCACCACGCTCGAGCTCGCGTTCCCGCCCGGCAAACAGACGGTGGCGGTCGCGAAGGTGAAGGAGCGTCAGGCTGAGCTCCGCCAGGCGCTCACCGACCTGTTCGGCATCGCGCCCGTGGTCGTGTGCACGGTGCGCGAGTCGCGCGAGCCCGACGACGGACAGCCGACGATCATCGTGGTCGACGAAGAAGAGGCGCCCGACGAGGCCGAGGCGCTCCGGCGCGTGCAAGAGATGCTCGGCGCGACCCCGGTCGAGGAGTAGCGCGTGTACGAGGGCCCCATCCAGGAGCTGATCGACGAGCTCTCCCGGCTTCCCGGCGTGGGGCCGAAGTCGGCGCAGCGGCTGGCGTTCTGGCTGGTCAAAGCCCCGCCCGAGGACGCGAAGCGCCTCGCGGCCGCCATCGTGCAGGCGAAGGACCGCATCGCGTTCTGCCGCGAATGCGGCAACGTGGCCGAAGGTGACCTCTGCCGGGTCTGCCGCGACGAGAGCCGCGACCGCACGTCGCTGTGCGTGGTCGAGGAGCCGAAGGACGCCGCCTCGATCGAGAAGAGCGCGCTGCACAAGGGCCGCTACCACATACTCGGCGGTGCGATCAACCCACTCGACGGCATCGGACCCGAGGACCTCCGGGTTCAGGAGCTGTTGGAACGCGTCGCCCGCGACCACGTCACCGAGGTCATCCTCGCGACCAACCCCAACCTCGAGGGCAACGCGACCGCGATGTACGTCGCGGCGCTCGTGAAGCCGCTCGGCGTGCTCGTCACGCGTCTCGCGAGCGGTCTGCCGGTCGGCGGCGATCTCGAGTACGCGGACGAGGTCACCCTCTCGCAGGCCCTGGAGGGCCGGAGGGAGATGTGACCGAGGGCCCGTTCGACGGTCGTCACCCCGACGACCTCGCGTACCCGCGCCAGACCGCCCGGACCCAGGGCTTCTCGCTCGGCGTGCCCCGCACGATCACGGCCGGCACCGACCGGGTCGTGTTCCTGCGGTCGAAGGCGGGAGACGATCCGGTCACGTGTGTGTGGGTGCTCGACCTCGCGAGCGGGCGCGAGCGCTGCGTGTTCGACCCGCGCACGAGCGATGCCGGTGACGGGGTCGCCCTGACCCCCGCCGAGCGCGCCCGCCGCGAGCGCATGCGCGAGCGCGCGAAGGGCATCACCACGTACGCGACCGACCGCGACCTGACCCGCGCGGTGTTCGTCGAGCGGGGCAGTCTGCTCGTGGCCGAGCTGCAGGGCACGCGGATCCACGGGCTCGAGCTGGACGGTACGCCCGACGACCCCCGCCTCTCACCCGATGGCACCCAGGTCTCCTACGTGGTGGACGGCGCGCTGTGGGTGCGGCCCGTCGAGGGCGGCGGCGCCCGGTGCCTCGTCGCGGAGGACGGCGTCACGTGGGGTCTCGCCGAGTTCGCCGCCGCCGAGGAGATGGGCCGGTACCGCGGCTTCTGGTGGTCGCCCGATGGGTCGCGGATCGCCGCCTGCCGGGTCGACGAATCCATGGTGCGCACATGGTGGATCTCCGATCCCACGACGCCCGGCTCCGAGCCGTATCCCATCCGCTTCCCGCAGGCCGGGACGCCCAACGCCGGCGTCACGCTTCACGTGATCGACGTCGCGAGCGCCGTGCGGACCGAGGTGGTCTGGGACCATGTGCGGTTCGAGTACCTGTGCCGGGTCCTGTGGGCCGAGGGATCGCCGCTCACGTTGCAGGTGATGACGCGCGACCAGCGCACCTTGATCACGTTGGAGGCCGTCGACGACGCCGCGACACGGATGGTCGAGGAGGACACCGACCCGTGCTGGATCGAGCCGGTCGCCGGGTCGCCCGCCCGGCTCGACGACGGCACGCTCGTGCGCACCGCGGACTCCGACGGCGCCCGCCGGATCATGATCGGCGACGACATCGTGTCGCCGCCGAACCTCCACGTCGACTCCATCGTCGGCACCGACGGCGAGCAGGTCGTGTTCCGAGCGTGGGACGGCGACCCGACGCAGGGCCTGCTGTTCCGGGTGAGCTCCGGCGGGGATGTCACGCCGGCCGACCTCGAGCCCGGGGACCACTCCGCCGTGACCGGGGGCGGCGTGACGGTCGTCCACAGCTACGGGGAGGACGCGCAGCACCCGTTCGTCACGGTCCGCACCCCGGACGGTGGCGCACACGCGCTCGCGTCCACGCCCGAGACCCCCGTGGTCGACCCTCGGCCGGTCTACGCGACCCTCGGCGAGCGCGATCTCCGCGCGGCGCTCAACCTCCCCGCGGGACACGACGGCACCTCACCGCTGCCGGTCCTGCTCAGCCCCTACGGTGGACCGCACGGCCAGGAGGTCGTCCGCTCGCGCGGCGCCTATCGCGAACAGCAGTGGTTCGCCGACCGTCTCGGCGCCGCTGTGCTCACGATCGACGGCCGCGGCACACCCGGCCGGGGCACCGGATGGGAGCGGGCGATCCTCCGCGACTTCTCGGTGACCCTTCAGGACCAGGTCGACGGGCTGCACGCCGGCGCGAAGGAGTGGTCGTTCCTCGACCTCGACCGTGTCGCGATCCGCGGGTGGTCGTTCGGCGGATGGCTCTCGGCGATGGCCGTGCTCACCCGCCCCGAGGTCTTCCACGCGGCCGTCGCGGGCGCGCCCGTCACCGACCTCCGGCTCTACGACACGTTCTACACCGAGCGCTACCTGGGCCATCCCGATGACGAGCCCGAGGTGTACAGCCGCGACGCGCCGGTGACCTACGCCGCCGGGCTCTCCCGTCCGCTGCTGCTCATCCAT
The DNA here is from genome assembly GCA_964655465.1 of uncultured Actinomycetes bacterium. Classification (GTDB taxonomy): domain Bacteria; phylum Actinomycetota; class UBA4738; order UBA4738; family HRBIN12; genus AC-51. The sequence goes on along the minus strand of CAZZND010000072.1, from coordinate 8,369 downwards.
GGGCTGGCCGACGACAACGTCGTGGCGGCCCACACGTTGCAGCTGTCCGCAGCGCTGTTCCACGCGGGCCGGCAACACGACCTGGTCCTGCTGCCGAACGCCTCGCACATCGGCGGGTCGGGCGACCAGGTCGTCGCGCGCTACCTGGCCGAGCTCGACTTCCTGCGGCGCTCGCTTGGGCTCGAGGTCCCGGCGTGACCGAACGCCCCACTGCGCCCGAGGTGGCCGACCGGGCGCTCGCCCTCTACGCGCTCGCCCGCCGCGCGTCGATCGAGCTCGCTCTCGAGGAGCTCGCGGGCGACCCGATGCGGATGGCCCAGGCCGAGGCCGCGCGCGCCGAGACCGACCGCTGGCTCGAGCGCGAGTCGCTCCGCGGCGCGCTCACGGAGGTCGAGGCCGAGCTCTTCGCGGCGCCGTCGGGCACGTGGCCACGCGAGGCGGTCGTCGACGGCCTGTGGCGCCGCGAGTCGCTCGCGGTGCTGCTGTGGGCGACCGGGCACCTCGACCTTCTGCCCGGGTTCGGCGACGAGGCCGATCCCCATGTGCTCGACGACGCCATCACGCGTTACGGCAGCGTGTCGAGCTTCCGCGCCCAGAGCTGGTTCCGGCCCGAGGCCGAGCTGGAACCTGCCTGGCAGGAGGCCGACACGTGGCTCGGCGCGACCGAGGGCCGTCAGGCCGAGGACGCCACGCTCGCGTCGATCAGCGCCGAGCGGGCCCGCGCGTTCAGCTGGCTCCGCGACCGCGACGCCGCGCGAGCGTGATCACCGCGAGCGCGATGCCCGCGACGATCGCGATCGGGATCAGGTAGCCGAGCCCGACGATCATCGCCGAGACGACGCTCAGGAACCCGTCGGTCGCGGTGCTGAAGGCATCGCCCAGGCTCGGGCGCTCGTCGGTCTGCGACAGCGCCTCGACGTCGGGCTCGCTCTCGGAGAGCGCCACCTTCAACGTCGAGATCGAGGTCTGCGCGTTCAGGTAGCGCAGCTGCCCCTGGATCTGGTCGATCTCGAGCTGCACCCGGTTGAGCTGGGTCTCGAGCGACAGGACCGACGAGATGGTCGTCACCTGGTCGTAGAGGCCGAAGATGACCTCTCGGCGGCTCTTCAGGATCCGCAGGCGGGCCTGGTAATCGATGAACTCCGCGGTCACGTCCTTGCCCGTGACCGACGAGGCGCGGACCTCGCCGAGACGGCTGACCTCGACGAAGGCGCGGTCGAACCGGTCGGCCGGGATGCGGAGCGTGAGCCGGCCGGTGCCGGCGCCGAGCGTCTCGGAGGAGAGGAGGGATCCCCCGTGAGCCTCGGCGATGGCGATGACCTCGGCGAAGGTGTCGCGGAGCGTGCCCTCGTCGATCTTCAGTGTGAGCGACCCGTCGCGGTCGATCTTCGCGAGGTCGATGGAAGGCCCGGCGGGTTGGTCGTCCTTGCCGGTGGACTCACCCGCGACGGGCGCGCCGCTGTTCACCTCGGAGCCGTCGCTGAGATCGCTCGCCCCCGCGGGGACGAGCGCGCCGCGGTCACGAAGCTCGTCGCTTGCACCGACCTCCACCGCCGCCCCGGCCTCACTGAACGTCCCGGACGCGGGCATCGCCGCGTCGCGGCCTCGCTGTGCGACCGAGCCCACGCCCCACGCGAGCACCAGCACCGCGGCGGCGGCGCCGGACCACCGCAACCACGCGCCCTGGGCAGGGCGCCGCCGCCGCGGCCCCCGCACCACGGCGGTCCTCGCGCGTTCGGCCGCGTCCTCGATGTCCTTGCCGAGCTTCTGAAGGTACGGGATCTCGGAGCTCATGCCTCCACCTCCGTCATCGTCAGTCCCCGCTCCTGCAGGACGAGCGCCAGGCGCCGAAGGCCCCGGCTCACCCGTTGGCGCGCCGCCGCCTCGGCGCATCCCACGCGCTTCGCCACGTCGGGGTAGCTCAGGCCGTCGAGCACGCGGAGGCGCAGCGCCTCGCGTTGCTCGTTCGGGAGGCCACCCAGCGCCTCGGCGAGCGCCTCGCGGATCGGCTCGAAGTCGATGAGATCCTCGATCCGCTCGTAGTCCTCGGGATCGAGGTCGCGGATCGGCAGGCCAACGCGCTTGCGGGCTTCGCGCTCGACCTTGCCGGCGCGGAAGAACCGGCCCATCTGATGTTTCGCGATCCCGTAGATCCACGCCACGCCGTTCGCCCCCGTGTCCCGGTAGGAACCGCGTGAGGCGAACGCCTCGGCGAAGGTCTCGGCCGTGAGCTCTGCCGCCGCCTCGGGGTCGAGCGTGCGCCGCGCGAAGTAGCGGAGGACGTCCTCCGCGTGACGGCGGTACAGCTCCACGAACGCCGCAGGCTCGGCCTTCGACTCAAGGAGCAGCTCGGCATCGGTGCGTTCGTCCGGCACGGTGCCTTTCCGACGGCGCCCGTCGCGGGCGCGGTTCCTCGTTGTCGGCCCCTCATGCCGCGAGGGACCGGATCTGTGACAGCCCGTTCAGCGGCCCAGGACGATCTTGCCGATCGGCGCGCCGGCCTGCAGACGCTCGAGGGCAGCAGGGTAGTCCTCGAACCCGAACGTCTCGGCCACCGGGACGTGGACCTTGCCGTCGCCGGCGAGCCGGACCGCCTCGGCGAGCTCGGTGTGGTCGTTCATCGACGAACCGATGACCTCGAGCTGGCGCCAGAACAGGGTCGGCAGGTGGATCTCGGCCGTGCGGCCGCTGGTCGAGCCGTTCGTGACCAGGCAGCCGCCGCGCGCCAGCGCCTTCAGCGACCGCTCGATCGTGGTGGTCCCGACGTTGTCGACCACGACGTCGACCCCGCGGTCCTTGGTCGCCTCGCGGACCTGCTCGTCGTAGGGGCCGTGCGAGTCGAACACCCCGGCGGCACCGTTCGCGAGCGCCCACGCCTGCGCGTCGGCGGACGTCGAGGTCGCCGAGACGGTCGCGCCCCGCGCGCGGGCGACCAGGAACGCGGCGGTCGCGCTGCCACCGCCGACCCCGACGATCAGCACGTGGTCGCCCTCGGCGACCCGCGCGCGCCGGAGCATGCGGACCGCCGACGCGGTCACCAGGCCGAACGAGCCGGCCTCCTCCCACGCGAGCGACGCGGGCTTCGCGACGACGTTGGTCGCCGGCAGGACGATGGCGTCGGCGTGGGTGCCCCAGCGGTGCTCGCCGACGACCTGGAAGTCGCGACAGAACGGCACGTCACCGGCCAGGCAGTCCCGGCACCGCCCGCACGAGACGGACGGGTCCACGATCACCTCGGTCCCGATCCGCACGTTCTCGACGGTCTGCCCGGTCTCGGCGATCACGCCGGCACCGTCGGCGCCGAGCACGTGGGGGAACGACGGTGGCGCCGGCATCCCACGCGCGACCCACAGGTCGAGATGGTTGAGCGCGCTCGCCCGCAGTGTTACCCGCACGTCCCAGGGTCCGACCGGCGGATCGTCCACGTCGCCGAGACGCGGCGCGACAGACTTGCCGGCCTCATCCAGTACCCACGCGCGCACCGCCCGATGCTAGACGGCATGCCGAGGGGACCGTCACGCGTAGCCGATGTCGATGACGTAGACCCTCCGCTGTCCCCGATCCGGAACGTAGGTGACCAAGATGAAAAGATCTGCCAACCTCGACTTGATCCGGCTGGAGGTCGAGCCACCGACTGCGCGCCTCAAGGAGCCGATCCGGGTCGAGCGACCACCTACCGCTGATGTTCACGCAGGAAAGCGGGGAGTTCTTCGGCGGTGATGCCCTTGTTCATCGGGGTGCCAGCTCGGATCGCCGCCCGGACCTCTTCGATCCTCGCCTTGACCTCGGGATCGTCGAGCCGGGCGCGTATCCGTGCTTCGTCCAGGGGCTTAGGTTCCTTCGCTGAGCGCTTGCTCATGACGATCTCCTTGCGGGCGGGATCCGTGTCGGTCATGGTAGTCGGGTCCTCTGACATGCGGTGGCTTCAGGCGTTCGCGATGGTTCGCCAGGCCTCCGGCAGGCCCTCTCGGACCTGCTCCCAGGCCTTGGCGATCGCGGCGAGTTCTGTTGCCACCCCGGTGAGGTCGCCTTCCTTCGCCTGGGACTCCAGAGCGGCGCATCGGGTGCCGAGGTCGTGCGCCCCGAACGTGTTCGCGTTCGACTTCAGCGTGTGGGCGGCGCGTCGGACGCCTTCGGCGTCAACGGTCGCGAGCCCGTCGCGCATCGCCGCGACCAACGCCGGCGCGTCGGCGAGGAACTCGTCGATCATCTCCTGGACGAACCCGGGATCGTCGTCGCCCATCGTCTCGGCGAACCGCCGAAGCGTCCCGACGTCGATCGCCGCGCCGTCCCCGTCGCCGGCGACCGCGTCAACGGTGGTCGGGGTCCGCCCCGCCGGCGACGGGCTCCGCATGATCGCCGCGACCAGCTCCTCGGGACGGATCGGCTTCGCGACGTAGTCGTTCATCCCCGCCTCGAGGCAGCGTTCGCGATCGCCGGCCATCGCCTCGGCGGTCATCGCGACGATCCACGGCCGTTCGCCCATCGGCCACCGGCGGACGATCTCGCGCGTGGCCTCGAGACCGTCCATCTCGGGCATCTGCACGTCGGACAGCAGCAGGTCGTACGACTGGCGTTCCAGCGCCGCGAGCACCTCGAGACCGTTCCCCACGACATCGGCCCGGTAGCCGAGCTTCTCGAGCAGGCGGACCGCCAGCTTCTGGTTCACCACGTTGTCCTCGGCGAGCAAGATCCGGAGCGGGTGCGTGCGTCCGAGCTCGGGGTCCATGACCGTGCCTCCTTCCGCCTGCCGTCGCGCGCTGCCCTTGCCGCCGAGCGCCGTGACCAGGGCGTCCAGCAACGCCGACGTCTTCACGGGCTTCGTGATCACCGCGACCGTTCCCGTCGCCGCGAGGCGATCGTCGCCCAGCACGTCACGCCGTGGGACCGACGAGGCGAGGATGAACGCGACCTCGGGCCACCGCGCTTCGATCCGAGCGCCGAGGTCCAGGCCGTCCATCGCGGGCATCAGCATGTCCGAAACGACCACATCCACGGGCGTGGTCTCGAGCATCGCGAGCGCTTCCTCACCCGATGCCGCGGTGCTCGCCTCCATGTCCCAGCCCGCGGTGAGGACGCCGAGGATGCGACGGTTCGTCGCGTTGTCGTCCACGATCAGCACCCGCTTCCCCCGGAGCTCGTCGGGGTGCACCTCGGCAGGGCGCGCGTCGGTCTCGCCCGCAACCAACGTCAGGTGGAACGTGCTTCCCTCGCCCGGCGCGCCGGTGCTCTCGACCCACATCGTGCCGCCCATCAGCTCGGCGAGCCGCTTGCTGATGGCGAGCCCCAGCCCGGTCCCTCCGTACTTCCGGCTCGTGGAGACGTCGGCCTGGCTGAACGACTGGAACAGGCGGTCGGCGCGATCCGGCGGGATGCCGATCCCGGTGTCGCGGACCGCGACGTGGTAGCCGACCTTCCCCGGCTCGGGCGGGTCCTCGGCCCACGCGCTCAACACGACCTCGCCCTTCTCGGTGAACTTCAGCGAGTTGTTCAGCAGGTTCAGCAGGATCTGGCGGAGCCGGCTGACGTCGCCGACCGCCATCTCGGGCGTGCCGGGTGCGATCTCGTAGGCGACCTCGAGCCCCTTGCGCGCGGCCAGCGGACCGATCAGATCGACCACCGACTCGATGCACTCGCGCAGCTCGAAGGGAGCCTGCTCCAGGTCCATCCTCCCGGCCTCGATCTTCGAGAAATCCAGGATGTCGTTGATGATCGAGAGCAGCGCTTCACCGCTGTTCGCGATGGTCGAGGCGTATTCGTCCTGCTCGCGGTCGAGGTCGGTCTCCATCAGCAGCCCGCTCATCCCGATGATCGCGTTCATCGGGGTGCGGATCTCGTGGCTCATCGTCGCGAGGAACACGCTCTTCGCCTGGTTCGCCTCGTCGGCCTCGGCCTTCGCCTCCTGCGCCGAGGCGTAGAGGCGGGCGTTATCGAGTGCGATCGATGCGAGCCTCGCGAACCGCTGGAGGAGCTCCACGTCCGACCCGTCGAACGTCCGATCCGCCGACGCCTCGCGCGCGATGCCGAGCACCCCGACCACGCGTTGGCCCGAATGCAACGGCACGCCGGCGAGCGCCCGGATCTCTCCGATCGGGAACGACGCCGAACGTCCTTCCCACCCGTCGTAGTCGTCGACGACGAGTGGTTCGCCCGTGTCCCAGACGCGACCGGCCACGCCGTCGCCGTGACCGATCCGGCGCCCTCGGTCTTCGGCGAGCAAGCCTACCGAGACCCGGTTCTCGATCTCGGCGCCGTCCTCGGTCTCGAGGTAGATGTAGCCGTGCTCCGTGCCCGCGAGCTGCCCGGCTCGCTCCAGGAGCGTGGTCAGCAGCTCGTCGACGTCGAGCCGGTCCATGACGCCGAGAGTGGTCTCGTGCAGCGCCTCGAGCTCGACGTTCTGGACGCTCAGCTCCTCGGTCCGCTCGGCGACCCGCTGCTCGAGGCCCTCCAACGTCTCGCGGAGCTGCGAGGTCATCGTGTTGAACGACTCCGCCAGGTCCCCGACCTCGTCGTTCGTGGTGACCGGCGCCTCGCGGGCGAGGTCGCCGGCGGTGACCGCTGCCGCGGTGTCGGTGATCGCGATGATCGGCCCGGCGATGCGGCGCGAGACGCCGTAGGTGCCCACTCCCAGAAGCGCCACCACGAAGAGGCCGATGAGGCCGATCGTGAGGGCGAGCTGGCGGGCGGGCTCGAACGCCTCCTGCTGGCTCATCTCCGCGAGCAGCGCACTCCCGATCTCGGGCAACCACTGGTACACGCCGATCACGGGTTCGCCGCGGTAGTTGTCGTAGAGCCCTTCGCCGTCGGCCTCCGTCAAGGCCTGGTCGATGCCAGCCGATGCCACCCCGTCGGGGAACTCGCCCTGCAGACGCGCGTGGACGAACCGGCCGTCGTCACCGACCAGGTAGGTCTCGCCGGTCTCGCCGAGCCCCGTCTGCTGGAGCACGATCCGGTCCAGCCGCTCCAGGTTCAGGACCGCTGCGACGACGGCGACCCGCTGTCCGTCGCGCGCGAACAACGGCGTCGCGATCGTGATGACGGACGCATCGGAGAGATCGGTCGTGGCTACCGGTTGGACGTACGTGTTGGAGCTGCCGGTCACGAAGTAGTCGGTGCCGGACTGATCGAGCCCTTCGTGCGTGTCGACCGTCGAAACCACGATCCGCCCCTCGAGGTCGAGCAGAAGGAACTCCTGGGCATCCGCGGTCTTGGACACGACGTAGGTGAGGAGTCCGCTGACGGCGTCGTGCGCCGCCCGGTCGCCGGTGTCTTCGAGCAGCCTCTCGACGTCGGCGTTCAGTGCGCCGACGCTGCCGCCCGTCTCGTAGCCGCCGAGCAGCCCGGCCACGAACACGACGTTGCGCCGCTGCTCGTCGATCCATCGGTCGAGCGAGTCCGCCTTCAGCTCCGATGCGGCGTGGAGTCGGTCGAAGACGGTTCCTTCGAGCGAGCTCTTCGCGCGCAGGTACGCCACGAGGCCCACGACCGCCACCATCAGCACGGACAGGATGAGGAACGACGCGACCAGACGCGCCATCAGGCTCCGCCGTCGCCCCGGACGGGTCTCGGTCATCCGACCTCCTGTCCGATCGTGCCCATGTCGAACGCGGCGGCTTCGCTCGCGTAGTCGGCGCCGAAGAACTCCTCCGACAGCTCGCGCAGGCGGCCGCTCGCGTGAAGGTCTCGGATCGCGCCGTCGACCCGCTCGACGAAGGCTTGGACATCGAGCTCGGAACTCTTGTCGATCCACCCCGTGGCCAGCTCGGTGAACAGGGGCACGTCGATCTTCTCGAGCGCGAGCCCCTCGGCGATCGCGTGATCCCCGACCTGCTCCGCGCACAGGAACCCGTCGAGCTCGCCCTCGGTCACGGCGGTCAGACCGGGGCCTTCCACCGTGTACGTCACGACGTCCGGGTCGTCGATCAGATAATCACCGGTGAACCCGGGCAGCTCGAGGGTCCGGCGCAGGTAGTTCTCGTGGGTGCAGCTCGCGCAGGCGCCCAGACGCATGCCCGAGAGGTCCTGAGGCGATGATGCCGGCGATCCCTCGCTCACGAACGCCATCGCGGGCAGCGCGTAGTACGGCTGCGTCACGTACAGCGCCTCCATGCGCACCGCGTCGATGGCACCCGATCCGAACGACAGGTCCCACCGTTCGCCCCAGCTTCCGCCCGTGATCTCGACCCACTGCGGCGCCACGAAGCAGGGCTCGACGTCCAGTGCCTCGGCCACGGCCTTCCCGGTCTCGGCGTCGAACCCCGAGACCTCGGGTCCGGTCAGCTGGTCGGGACCGCATCGGGTCTCGGGCTTCCGAGTCGCGCCTGCGACCGCGAAGGACTGAGGCGCGTAGTCGAGATCGGTCGAGAGGA
>CAZZND010000071.1:247-12783 GCA_964655465.1 uncultured Actinomycetes bacterium | reverse complement strand
CGTAACGAGCGCCGCTTCGCGACGATCGGATTCACGGACATCGTGGATTCGACCGCCCTCCAAGCCCGGCTCGGGGACCACCGGTGGAAGGAGCTCATCGAGCGCCACCATGCGGTCGTCCGCGACCACCTGTCTCGGTTCCAAGGGACCGAGCAGGACACGGCGGGCGACGGGTTCTACGCACGGTTCGACGGCCCGGCGCGCGCGATCCGATGCGCGATGGAGATCACCGAACACGTGCAGAACCTCGGGGTGGAGGTTCGCGCGGGGGTGCACACGGGCGAGTGCGAGCTCGCCGACGGCAAGTGCTCGGGGCTGTCGGTGTCGATCGGCGCCCGGGTGATGTCACACGCCGGCCCGTCAGAGGTCCTCGTCTCGCAGACCGTGAAGGACCTGGTCGCCGGGAGCGGTCTCACCTTCGAAGACGCCGGCGAGCACGAGCTCAAGGGTGTCCCTGATCGCTGGCGCCTGTACCGGGTGATGAGCTGACCATGGACATGCGCGAGGAACGGCGGATCGTCACCGCGCTCTTCGCCGACCTCGTCGGATCGACGCCGCTCGGCGAGCGCCTCGACCCGGAGGAGCTCAAGCTCGTGGTGGGCGATGCGGTCGCGCGGATGGTCTCGGCCGTGGAGACGTTCGGCGGCACGGTGAAAGACCTCGCGGGTGACGGGGTGCTCGCGCTCTTCGGGGCTCCGATCGCGCACGAGGACGACGTCGAGCGCGCGATCCGCGCGGGCTTGCGGATCGTCGAGGACATCGGTGCGTTCGGTTCCGAGGTCGCGCACGCATGGGGTGTCGAGGCGCTGAACGTCCGCGTCGCCATCCAGACGGGACCCGTGATCACCGGTGCCGTCGGGGCAGGCTCGCGCGTCGAGTACGGGGCCCTCGGCGACGCGGTGAACACGGCCTCTCGCCTGCAAGCGCAGGCCGAACCGGGCACCGTCCTGGTCGGCGAGGCATCGCGCAAGCTTGCCGACGCCGTCTTCACCTGGGGACCGGGCAGGAAGCTGGACCTGAAAGGCAAGGCGGAGCATGTCGAGGCGTACGTCGCCACCGGCCTGACCGGAGCCCCGGCGAGGGCTCCGCGGGCCGGTGGCGCAACGACGCCGATGATAGGGCGTGATGCGGAGCTCGCCGACGCACGCGAGGCGGCCGCGGCCGTTCTCGCAGGCGCCGGGCGGATCATCGACGTCACGGGGGAGCCTGGGATCGGCAAGACCCGCCTGATCCACGAGCTCGAGCGCTCGTTCACGACCGCCGATGCCGCCCGCGGCCGGACCCTATGGCTCGAGGGACGCTGCGTCAGCTACGGGGAGTCCCTCCCCTACTGGCCGTTCCGAGATCTGCTCCGATCCTGGCTCGGGGTTCAGGCCGACGAGCCCGAGCTCAGGGTTCGGGTGGCCCTTCGACGACAGATCGACCGGCTCTTCGGCCCCGAGGGTGCCGAGACCGTGCCCTACCTCGCGGCGCTCCTCGAGAGCACGCATGAGGCGGGGGTCGCCGAGCGACTCGCGGAGCTCTCGCCCGAGGCGCTGCAGTTCCGGACGTTCGAGGTCGTCCGGCGCCTCATCGCCCGACTCGCCGACGACGGCCCCGTCGCGATCGTGCTCGAGGACCTGCATTGGGCAGACGCCACATCGCTGCAGTTGCTCGAGCGCCTCGCTGGGGACACGGAGCACGTGGCGCTCCTCGTGGTCCTCACGAGCCGCCCGGAGCGTGACCACCCGTCGTGGCGCCTCCGCGAGGACGTCGCGCGGGAGCTCCCCCACCGAACCACCCCGATCGCTCTCACTGCGCTCTCGGGCGAGGCCGGCCGCGACCTCCTCCACGCGCTCGTCGGCGCCGACGCTTTGCCCGAGGACGTGCAGGGCTTGATCCTCGACCCGGCCGAAGGCAATCCCTTCTTCCTCGAGGAGCTCGTTCGCTCGCTCATCGACGCCGGGGCGCTCGTCCACGGTGACGAGGGATGGACCTTCGACGACGGTGTCGCCGTTGAGATCCCGCCGACCGTCGAGAAAGTGATCCTCGCCCGGATCGACCGCTTGCATGCCTCGGCCCACGGCACTTTGACCGCTGCTGCCGTCCTCGGCCGTAGCTTCGGGTTGCCGCTTCTCGAGGCGGTGACCGATCAGGGAGCCGTCCGCTCATCACTGACCGAGCTCATGCGCCTCGACCTCGTCCGCGAGGGTCGGCGCTGGCCCGAACCCGAGTTCCGGTTCAAACACGCGCTCATCCAGGAGACCGCCTATCGAACCTTGGTCGCCGAGGATCGTCGCCGCGTTCATCGTCGAGCCGCTGAGTGGCTCGAGGCTCGACGTGCTGGCCGCGAGCACGAAGGCGCGGGCCTCCTCGCCTACCACTGGCTCGGCGCCGCCGACGAGGGCAAGGCCATCCACTACTTGACGCTCGCGGGCGATCGCGCAAGACAGGAGTACGCCCTCGACGAGGCCATCGCGCACTACCGCGACCTCCTCCCGCTGCTCGAGCGCCGGGGTGAGGAGCGAGGGATCGCGCTCGTCTTGTTCAAGCTCGCGCTGGCGTTGCACATGTCGCTGCGGTTCGGCGAGGCCAACACCACCTACCAACGCGCGTTCACCTACTGGTCATCGCCGTCCGCCTCAGCCGAAGCGCCCTCGGCGATCCTGCGCTTCGCATCGAGCTTCCTACCCGACGATCCCGACCCACGCTCGGCGATCGCCTGGCCCAACATCCAGCTGTGTATGCAGCTGTTCGACCGGCTCGTCGAGCAGTGGCCCGAACGGACCATCGTGCCGTCGCTCGCGGAACGGTGGGAGATCTCGGATGACGGTCTGCGCTACCTCTTCACCCTGCGCGCGGGGCTGACGTGGTCCGACGGCGCGCCGCTCACGGCGCATGACGTCGAGTTCGGGATCAAACGGGTGCTCGATCCCGCCGCGCCCGGTTCCTCGGTCGCGATCTACTTCGTGCTCGAAGGTGGTCAGGAGTACTACCTGGGCGAGGAGCGAGACCCGGACCGGATCGGGGTTCGTGCCCTGGACGATCGCACCGTCGAGTTCCGCCTGGTCGCGCCGGCGCCGTACTTCATGAGCGTCATGAACCGACCCGACGGCGGGCCACAGCCGGCGCACGCCATCCGAGCGAAAGGGGACTCGTGGTCCGGCGAGGGTCAGGTCGTCTCGGGCGCGTTCGAGATCGCCGAACGCCGCGCCGACGGCCTAACCCTGAAACGCCGGGGCGGCGGCGGGCCGAGACGCGGCAACGTGGCGAGCGTCGAGGTCGTGCGTTCGCGGATCGGCGACGCGATCTCCCGGTACGAGGCAGACGACCTCGACCTGATCGCGATCCGGTACACCCCGAGGCTCGCTGACGTGCTCCCGCGCCGGGCGCCCGACCAACACGTCGGGCCACCCGCATGGTCGGGGTACCTCGCGTTCCGACACGACGACCCCGTCGTCGGCGACCTCGACGTGCGGCGCGCCCTCGCCCACGCGGTGGACCGCGAGGCGCTCGCCGCCGCCTTGCCGCCCAACATGGTCGTCGCGAACGGTGGCATCGTGCCGCCGGCGCTCCAGGGGCACACGCCCGATATCTCGCTCCGTTTCGATCCCGACCTCGCGATATCCCTCATCGCTGGGCAGGAGCTGACCATCTCGGTGGCGAGTCTGGACGACGACCTCCAGGTCCTGGAGCCGGTGTATGCGGCGTGGCGAGAGGTCCTCGGGGTCCGGGTGGAGCCGGTGACCTGGACCTACGAGCTCGCGCACATCCGCCCTCCGCGCGACCTGGCGCCGATCTACTTCACCGGGTGGCTTCCCGGGTACGCCGATCCCGAATACTTCCTGCGTCTGCTCTTTCACTCGAAGAGCAGGACCAACGAAGGCGGGTTCGCGTACCCGCCGTTCGACGATCTCATCGAGCGGGCCCGACAGGAGCGGAGCGACCGCGGGCGGCTGGACCTGTTCCACCAGGCGGACCGGATGGCCGTCGCCGAGCGCGTGGCCGTGATCCCCATGCTGTACGGCCGCAGCCTCGGCATCGTGAAGCCGTGGGTCGACGGCTGGTGGGAGTTCGGCAAGACCTCGGCCAACTTCGCCGACCTCGAGGTCGACACGGGATCGCGGGGCACCTGATCGTCTCCGGACCGTAGACTCGGGTCCGTGGCACGCAAGAAGCTGACCGTCCGCCCTCCGGGCCTGAAGCCGACCACCAAGGTCGGCACCCTCGGCCCCTACCGGGGGCGTCTGGGCTTCGCATGGGTGATCGCGCCGATCGTGGCCGGCGTCGTGATCCTCGTGGCCGGCTACCTGGCCCTCACGCGCTGATGCTCGAGGCGTACTGCTGGCCCCATTCCGTGGCGCCCGGCGAGCCCGTTCCACTCCGGATCTCGACCGATGCGGGTTCGTTCGCCGTCGAGGTCACCCGGGACGGCTACGACCCCGAGGTCGTCTGGAACGGAGAGGGTCGCGCCGATGCCCATGTGGTCCCGGCCGATGCCAGCGCGAACGGCTGCGACTGGCCGGTCGCCCTCGAGATCCCCGTCGGTGCCGGTTGGCGATCCGGCTACTACGCCGTGACCGTCACCGCGGGCGACGAACGCGTCGACGCGTTCCTGGTCGTGCGGCCGGCGCCCGGGGCAGCGGACCGTGCCCCGATCCTGTTGGCCCTGGCCACCTGCACGTGGAACGCGTACAACGACTGGGGCGGCCCGTCGCTCTACACGGGTGGGACCCAGGTCTCGTTCGACCGACCCATGGCTCCGGGGTTCCTCGTGAAGCCCGAGCCCCACCGCCGGAAGGCGCAACCTGAGCCCGACCGCGAGGCGCTGTACTTCTTCGAGTGGGCCGAGCCCCTCGGTCTCTCGGTCTGGAGCGGAGGCGCCGGATGGTGGAACTTCGAGCGACCGTTCCTGCGCTGGGCCGAGGCGAACGGCTTCGACGTGGACGTCGCGACCGGGCCCGACCTCGAGACGGTGCCCGGTTCGCTCGACGGCGTCCGGTGCTACCTCTCGGTCGGTCACGACGAGTATTGGACCTGGGGCATGCGCGACGCGCTCGACGCGCACACCGCGACCGGTGGGAACGCCGCCATCTTCAGCGGCAACACCTGCTACTGGCAGGTCCGGATCGGCGACGATCGCCGGACCATGACCGGCTATAAGTACGACGCCGATCGTGACCCGGTGCTCGGGACGGCCGATGCGCAACGCTTGTCCGGAGCCTGGGTCGACCGTCGCATCGGCCGCCCCGAGCTCTCGACGATCGGGTTGTCGTTCAGCCGTGGCGGCTATTCGCGCTACGGGTTGGGCGTGCCCCGCGCGAGCGGCGCCTACACGGTCTGGCGCCCCGACCATTGGATCTTCGAGGGGGCGGGTCTCGCGTACGGCGACGCGCTGGGTCTCCCCGACCAGATCGTCGGCTACGAGGTCGACGGGTGCGAGCTGACGACCGGGCCCGACGGCCTCCCCGCCCCGACCCATCGCGACGGCGCGCCCGAGACGTTCGAGGTGCTCGCGAGCGCCCCGGCCCGGCTGTGGTCCCAGGACGAGCAGCCGGCCCGGTATGCCCACGAGCCCGGTGAGATCGAGAACGTCGCGCAGGCCGTCTACGGCGACGCCTGGCGCGATCATCTCGAAGAGTTCCGCGCCAACCACGCGGTGCTCGGCGCCTTCACCACCCCCGGCGGTGGGACCGTCGTCAACGCCGGCGTGACCGACTGGTCCTACGGTCTCCGCGGTGACGACCCGATCCTCGAGCGCGTCACGAGCAACGTGCTGGCCCGCCTATCCGCGGGGTCTTAGCCCACCTTCTTCGTCAGCGGCGCGTACGCGAGCAGGACGCGCTTCTCGCCGGCGTCCTCGAACCGGATGGTCGCCTCGACGTCGTCCCCGGCGCCGCTCGTGGTGACGACGACGCCTTCGCCCCAGCGCTCGTGTCGCACGGTGTCGCCCGCCTGGATGGCGGGCGCCTCGCGCTTCGAGACGCCGACGGGTCGCGGCGGCGTCCACCCCGGCTGCACCTGGACCGCCGCGTCCTGTCCCGGCAGGCCGACCACGGTGTAGCCCCCGCCGGCCGCGCGCCGGCCCCCGTCGGGCCGCCGGCCCTGACCACCGCCGCTCTCATACCGCGGCGGCCGGCGACTCGTCTCGGACTCCTGGCGGAGCACGACGTCCTCGGGAAGCTCACCCAGGAACCTCGACGGTGGGTTCCAGTTCGCCTGGCCGAACAACGTGCGGCTCCACGCGTGGGTCAGGTACAGGCGCTCCTGGGCGCGCGTGACGCCCACGTAGGCCAGACGCCGCTCCTCTTCGAGCTCGTGCTGGTCCGTCATCGATCGGAAGTGCGGGAACACCCCGTCCTCCATCCCGACGATGAACACCACGGGGAACTCCAGCCCCTTCGCGCTGTGCAGCGTCATCAGCGTGACCGTGGAGTCCTCTTCCTCGTATCCATCTTGGTCCCCCACCAGCGAGACCAGCTCGAGGAAGGTGTCCAGATCCGCCGCAGGGTCACGTGCGACCGTCTCGGCGGCCACCCCCGCCAGCTCCTGGAGGTTCTCGATACGGCCCTCGGCCTCGATCGTGCGTTCGGTCTCGAGCTCCATCAGGTAGCCGGACTCCTGCGCCGCGAGCTCGACCATCCGCGCCGGTCCGGCGCCGTCCTCGAAGTGGGTGCGGATCGCGGCCATGATCTGGTTGAACCCCGCGACCGCGCCCTTGGCGCGGGTCTGCAGGACCGCGTTCTCGTCGACTCGGCGGCAGGCCTCGAGCACGTCGATCCCCTCATCGCGTGCGAACGACTCGATGGCCGCCACGGTCGCGTCGCCGATCCCGCGCTTCGGCGTGTTCACCACTCGGCGGAACGAGATGACGTCCTGCGGGTTCAGCAACAGCCGCAGGTACCCGAGCACGTCCTTGATCTCGCGCCGCTGGTAGAAGCGCACGCCCCCGAACACCCGGTACGGCATGCCGACCCGCATGAAGACGTCCTCGACCACGCGCGACATCGCGTTCGTGCGGTAGAAGACCGCCACGTCGCGGTACCGGTAACCCTCCTGCTCGCGAAGGCGCTCGATCTCGGAGGCCACGAACAGCGCCTCCTCGTGCTCGTCGTTGGCCTTGAACGCGACGACCGGCTCGCCGCGGGGGGCTTCGGTCCACAGGTTCTTCGGCTTGCGCTGGACGTTGTGATCGATCAGCGCGTTCGCCGCCGCGAGGATGTTGCCCGTCGAGCGGTAGTTCTGCTCCATCAGGAACACCTGCGCGTCGGGGTAGTCGCGCTCGAAGTCCATGATGTTCTGGATGGTGGCGCCGCGCCACGAATAGACGCCTTGGTCGGCGTCGCCCACGACGCACACGTTGCGGTAGCGCGCCGCGAGCTGGTTCACCAGCTCGTACTGGGCCCGCGAGGTGTCCTGGTACTCGTCGACCAGGATGTAGCGGAACCGCTCCTGGTAGTGGCGGAGCACGTCGGGATGGTCGCGGAACAGGCGCACGGTCTCGGTGATCAGGTCGTCGAAGTCGAGGGCACCCGCCTGCTTCTTGCGCTCCTCGTACGCGCGGTAGACCTTCGCGACCATCTCCTCGTAGAAGTTCGAGGCCATCTGGGCGAAGGCGTCCGGATCGAGCACACGGTCCTTGGCCTTGCCGATCGCGGCCGCCATCGCCTTGGGCGCGAAGCGCTTGGGGTCCACGTCGAGGTCGCGGAGGATCCCGCTGATCAGCCGTTCGGAGTCGGCTGCGTCCCAGATCGTGAAGCTCGACGGCACCCCGAGGTGGGTGTGCTCGCGACGCAGCAACCGCGCGCACATCGAGTGGAACGTCAAGATCCACATCCCGCGTGCGGCGCCGGAGCCGACGAGCGCCTCGGCGCGGGCGCCCATCTCGCGGGCCGCCTTGTTGGTGAACGTGATCGCGAGGATCTGCGACGGGGCGACGTCATGCTCGCGGACCAGGTAGGCGATCCGGTGGGTCAGCGCGCGGGTCTTCCCGCTCCCGGCGCCCGCGACGATCAGCACGGGGCCTTCGGTCGCGAGGACCGCCTGGCGCTGGATGTCGTTGAGACCCTCGAGCAAGGGGGACGTCACGTCGCTCATGCTATCGGGGCTCGCCGACCCGAAGGTCGCGGAGCCACGGCACAACCACCTCGAACGACGACCGGAGCAGCACCTGGTGCCCGCCGTCGGGGAGAAGGTCCACGCCGGCCTGCGGCAGGAGCTCGGCCCACTGCGGGAGCGAGTCCGCCGAGACGCTCCGGTCATCGGCCGCGTGGCGCAGCAGGACCGGCATCTCGGGCGGCAACGCAGCGGCGGCCGCCCGCACGTCGGCCTCGAGGGCAGGGTCGCTCCAAAGCGACCACAGGGTCCACGCACGCGACGAGAAGGACTGCCGGCCGTAGTCGCGGACGATCGCCGACGGATAGGGGGCGAGCGCCTGAGCTGGGAGGCTCAGCACGGGCCAGCTCACGCGCGCGATGCCCGAGACGGCCCTCGGGACAGCCGCCCTCGCGCCGCGCCAGGCTTCCGGATCCCACTTCGGGCGAGGCTCGGGGTACGGCGAGGCCGCCATCGCGAGCGCCCGCGCACGCTCGGGGCGGCGGCCGGCCCAGAGCAAGGCGAGGACACCCCCGAGGGAATGGCCGAGGACGACCACCGGGCCGGCCGCCGCCCCGGCCCGGCCGGCGGTCAGCGCGTCGAGCGTCTCGAGGTGGAACGTGCGATCGGTCCGGATCCTGGGCTTCGACGACCCGCCGAACCCGCCCAGGTCGGGCGCGACGATGGTGTAGCGGTCCCCCACCTCGGCCTCGAGACCCGCCCAGTAGCGGCCGGAGCCGCCCAGGCCGTGCACGCAGAGCAGCCGGGCGGACCCTTCGCCACCCTCCCACAGCCGTAGGCGCCCCCACGGCATCCGGACCCATCGCGCGCGCATCGGAGCAGTCTAGGGCGGAGGACCTAGAGCCCTCCGGTCGATGCCCCTCCATGCTCCGCGCGGTACCGTGGCCGGCATGGACGTCGCGACCGAGACCTCCGCGCCCCCTGCGACGGCGGAGACGCGACGCCACCCGCAGGGGTGGCGCCGCGGGTTGCGGTGGTTCGGGCTCGCGTGCCTCATGGGCTCGGCGTTCTTCGCCGGCTACGTCGCCTGGCTGCTGTGGGGCACCGGCCTCGAGACCGCGCAGGCGCAGGAGACGCTCCGCGCCGGGGTCGAGCGCACGTGGCGCGAAGACCCTAGACCGCCCCCGGACCGGGACGACCCGACGCCGGTCGTACCCGGCGACGCCTACGCGATCATCCAGATCCCCTCGATAGGGGCCAACTTCGTCGTCGTCCAGGGCACAGGCTATGACGATCTCAAGGAGGGCCCCGGCCACTACGCCGACACCGCCGACCCGTGGGACGGAACCGGGCGCGTCGGGATCGCGGGGCATCGCACGACCTACCTCGCGCCGTTCAACGAGCTCGATCGGGTCACACCCGGCGACACGATCGAGCTCCTCACCGAGTTCGGCACCTACTCCTACGAGGTCACCCGGAACTACGTGATCCCCGAGGAGGGATCAGGCGTCGTGCTCGAGCAGACCGGGAAACCTACGCTCGTGCTCACGACCTGCAACCCGAAGTACGCGAGCTACGAGCGCCTCATCGTCGAGGGGCGGTTGGTGGACGCACCGCCGGCGTAGATGCGCGTCGCCGGGGCGGACCTTTTCGATCGCTACTCCGGGAGGAGCTCCTGGGTGTTGCCACCGACGTCGGGTGGAACCTCCCCCGCAGCGAAGGCCCCGAGGATCGCCGCGATGTCATCGGCGTCGAGGTCACCCTGGTAGGCCGCGACCAGACGACCGTCCGCGTCGAGCAGGATGAGCGCCGGGATCCCCTGCACCCCCCAGGCCTCGCCGAGGCCCTCCTCGCCGCGGCTCATGACCACGGAGACCGTGTAGGCCCTCTCCGCGACGAAAGCCAACACGCGGGGCCTGTCGTCGGTGACAGCCACCGCGACGACGCTGAGCTCGCTGCCGCGGGCCGCGCTCGCCGCGTTCACCTCATCGAGCGTCGGCCCGACGCACGGTGGGCACCACGTCGCCCACAGGTAGACCGCTGTAGCGCGGCCGCGCCAGGACTCGGGGGTAACGGTCGACCCGTCGAGCGTCTGGCCGGTGGCCGCCGGAGCTACATCACCGAGCCCGAAGCTCAGCTCGGGCGGGTTCCCAGGCCCACCCAGCGGCTCAGCGTCGGGGGGTGGCGTGAACTGCATGTCGTCGTCGGACACCTCGACGTCGGTGGCGAGGCTGGTGACCTCGAGCGTGGAGTTGGGATACACGCGGAGCGGGCCCACCTGGAGCATGGCGGATTCCTCATCCTCGAGATCCCCGGTGAACCCCGTCGACACGATCCGCAGGATCAGCCCGGTCTCGGCATCGACCGACAGCTCCACCTTCCCTTCGAAACCGCCACCGTAGAGGGTCTCGTCATTCGGCATGTCGCACGACAGGAGATAGGTAGGGCGAGAGGCCTGAGTGTCGACCCCCAGCACGTCACCCTCGCGGCATGCCTCGCCCCACGGGGCCTGGGGGTCGTCCCACCAGAGCATCTGCAGCGGCGAGAACGCCGGATCCCGGGTCCCGGATTCATAGGTCTGACCACTCGATGCGTCGTAGACGTGCACGAGCTTCCCATCCCAGACGTAGAAGCTCCCCGGGCCCAGCAGGTCGAGGGTGCCGGAGCCGCTGCCGCTCAGGACGTCGATGCGCCATGCGGACGGATCCCGGTACGTGAGAACCAAGCTCGTCTCCGGTGCGAAGGGGTGGCCGATGTCGACCCCGGCCTCGAACGGAGGAACGTCGGGGAACGGGCCGATCTCCGAAGGCGTGTCCGGCGCCTCCAAGGGCTCCGGCGCTGCGCCCAGGTCGACCAGTGGCCGCACGATCAGCCATGAGAGCAACGTGATGCCGAGCGCCGCGGCGATCACGACGAGCCGGCGGAGCCGTGGAGCCCCCGGCCGAGGGACCGGTGCCGGCCGCAGTCGCCGGGGCCTTCGTTCCGTCTCCCGCAGGAGGGTCTCGAACAGGTCGTCGGCGAACCCCCGGTCCGGGGCCTGCGGGCGCCCCAGGACGCCCAGTGCCTCGCGCATCTGATCTTCAGTCATCGCTCATCCCATCCAGACGTCGCCGGAAGACTGCTTGCCTCGGGTGAGGAGCGATCCCACCGCCCCCTCGCTCTTGCCCAGGAGACGGGCGACCTCACCCACCGGGAGGTCGTCGAGGTAGCGCAGGATCAGCGCCGCCCGCTGCATGGGCGGCAGCTCGGCGAGAGCCCGGAGCACCGCGTCGCGATCCTCGGACCGGCGCCGCTCCGACGCGTCGGTCTCCTCACCCTGTCGCTCGCTCAGCAGCCTGAGGCGGCGACGCTCCTCGCGCTGCAGCCGCCGGTAGTGGTCGGCCACCTTGTGCCGCGCGATCGCGCAGACCCAGGTGACCGGATCCGCGCGGCCGTCGAACTTGGCCCGGGCGCGCACCGCCTCCACGAACGCCTCCTGGGTGATCTCCTCGGCCACGGATCTCGCTCCCCCGGCCGCGTCCAGCACGTAGCCGTACACGCGAGGGAGGGCGCCCTCGTACCAGGCGCGGAACGCGCTCTGGTCATCGAGCACCTCGCGGAACCGGTCGGCTCGCTCCCGGTTCCCGGCCACCTCCACCAACGTCGCCCCCCTACCGACCGCGTCGGACGCTACCGGTACTTGGTCGCCTGAGGAACCCCGATCCCTTCGCCCTTCCGAGGAGGGGGATCAGACCACCGGATAGGGACCGCTGATCACACGAACACCTCGAGCTCGGTGCAGCCCGCCAGTCGATCGAAGTCAGCGTCCGAGTGCAGGATCGGGGCACCCACACGGATGCACGGGGCCGCGATCAGGCAGTCGAGCGTCTTGCGGATCGTCACGCCCGCCCGCCGCGCGTCCCGGTACAGCCGCGCCGCGAGCGCGAAGTCCTCCAGCGACTCGAGCCGCAGGACCGGGAACGCACGGAGATGCCGCTCGACCTTGGCCGCCTCTCGGTCGGTCGCGAGTCCCTGGAGGATCTCGGTGAAGATCACGTCGGTGAGTGCGAGCGGAGCGCCGTCCTGCAGCAGGCCGACGCAACGGAGCGCTTGAGTCGTCTCGCGTTCGTTGAGGACGTCGATCCAGACGCTCGTGTCGACGACGATCACGAGCGGGCCTTGCGTGAACGCTCCAGGTCGCCCTCCCAGCTGACCTTTCCGCGGAGCTTCAGGATGCCCGCGCGCTCGTATCGCGCGACCAGCTCCCGCAGCGCGAGGTCGACTGCCTCACGCTTGGTGGTCGCACCCGTGAGTCGTTGGACCTTCCGGATCACGTCATCGTCGATGTCGATGTTCGTCCGCATACACATGACGATACACCAACATCGGGCTCTGCATACACATCTCGCAGGACGAAGCTACTCCCACTCGATGGTGCCGGGTGGCTTGCTCGTGATGTCGTAGGCGACCCGGTTCACGCCCGGGACCTCGCGGACGATCCTGCTCGCTATCCGGTCGAGCAC
>CAZZND010000071.1:0-237 GCA_964655465.1 uncultured Actinomycetes bacterium | reverse complement strand
GCCGTCATCGCGTCCTCGGACGTCACGGCCCGCACCACGATCGGAGCCTCGTACGTCCGCTCGTCGCCCATCACGCCCACGCTCGCGACATCGGCGAGCAGCACGCAGAACGCCTGCCAGGTCTCGCGCTCCAGCCCCGCGCGACGGATCTCCTCGCGCACGATGTGGTCGGCACCGCGCACCTTCCCCAGGTTCTCGGCGTTCACCTCACCCACGATCCGCACGGCGAGGCCGGGG
>CAZZND010000070.1:0-12874 GCA_964655465.1 uncultured Actinomycetes bacterium | reverse complement strand
GGTGTAGGTATTGGCATCCACGAGGAACCGGATGGCGTTGGCCGTGGTGGTCAACGCGTCGATCTCGCTCTCGTGCCAGACGCGATCGGCATCGACGTCGTCGATGCCGATCGAGCCCCACCACGTCCCGTCCACCTGGATGGGGACGTGGAGCACGCTGCCCACGCGCTCCGGTGAGCCGTCGAAGATCTGCTGCTCGGCGTCGGGCAGGTCGCGGACCGGTCCGTGGATCGGCCTGCCCTGCGACAGCTCGTCGACCCACCGCCCCAGCCCGCTCGCGCGCAGGGGGATCGGTTGTGCCTCGTCCATGCCGGTGCCCCACCAGCGGAGAGGGCTCGAGACGACGTCGTCCGGGGTCTCGGCGTTGGAGTAGACGTATGCCCGAGAGCCGCCGGCGGCCCGTCCGACCCGCTCGAGCACGTCGCCGAGCGCATCGAGCCACGATCCCGACCCCAGGAACCGGGCGGCGGCGAAGCCGGTCGCCTCCAAGATCGCATCACGCCTCGCCAGCGCCTCGAGCGCGGTGCGCTGGGCGGTCACGTCTTGCAGGACACCTTGCCAGATCCGGATGCCGTCCGGTCCCGTGACCTGGGTCGCGTGGTCGTGCAGCCACGCGACCCTGCCGTCCTTACGGATGATCCGGTAATCGATGTCGAAGGGCTCGCCGGTCTCGTTCGTCCGGACCGACTCCTGGAGCACGCGATCGCGATCCTCGGGGTGGAGCATGCGGGTCCACAGGCCCGGTTGCGAGAGACGCTCCTGCGGGGTGTACCCCGTGAGCTCCTCGTAGCGGGGACTGATGTAGACGGCGGTGCTCTCGTCGTCGACCGCGTCGGTGTACACGGCGACCGGGAGCTGTTCGACGAGGCTCCGGTACCGCTCCTCGGCCTCGGTCCTCGCGATCTCGGCGGCGTGCCGGTCGGAGATGTCGATGTAGACACCGTCGCACCGGAGGCGACCGTCACGGAGCACCGTGGAGGTCTCCTCACGCACCCACACGACCGCCCCGTCGGTCCGGCGCATCCGGTACTCGTGCACGAACACGCCCCCGGTCGCGGCGACCTCGCGCCATGCCTCAAGGACCCCGTCGAGGTCATCGGGGTGAAGGTGGTGCGCCCAGGCGTCCTCGTCCGCGAGCCAGGAGGTCGCGTCCGTGCCGAGGAGGCGGTCGATCCCCGGAGCGATCCACCGCCCGTGCACGAGTCCCGTTGCGGGGTCGTAGTCGGAGGTGTACGCGACGACCGGGAGGCGACGGAGCATCTCCTGCATCCGCTCCTCGGTCTCACGCCGCTCGGTCACGTCGATCATCACGCCCTGGTAGCTGGGTGCACCGCCGGACCCGAGGCCGAACGGCGCGGCTTCGTCGCGGATCCATCGCCATGCGCCCGAGGCGGTCCGGATCCGGTACTCACGCGTGAACGCTGCTTGGTCCCGCACGGCCTCGTCCCACGTCTCGAGGGTCAGGCCGACATCGTCGGGGTGAACGTGCGCTGCCCACGCGTCAGGATGCGCGAGCCAGTCCTCGGCCGTGTAGCCGAGCAGTGCCTCGATCTGCGGGCTGATGTAGTTGGTGGGGTCCTCGCCGGGTGCCGCGGCGCCGTCCCATACGTAGGAGACCGCGGGTACGCGCTCGACGATCGTCCGGAACCGGGACTCGGCCTGGGTCCGCAGGGCGCGCTCGCGTTCGGCCTGGCGGACGCGCCGGGCGGCGACGAACGCGGTCGCCCCGAGCAGGAGCACGCACATGCCGATCAGCTCGTCCAGGTACGGCGACATCGCTAAGGCGTCCTCGGACAGGGCGAAGACGTCGAGGGCGGCGGCCGTGGCGAACAGCACGGCCACGGCGAGGCCGGCGACCGCAACGTCCCAGGCCACGCCGTGCCGCGACTCCATGCCGGGATCGCGTCGAGCGCTCACGTCCCTTTGGGTATCGGGCGCCGGGCGGACGTGCTGAAACCAGCTCAGGAGGCCGCGAGATCGCGCATCGCCCGATAGATGTGGTCAGGCTCCGGCTCCATGTAGAAGTGTTCCAGGGCAGAGGCATACGGCATCGCGGGGATGTCGGGGCCCCCGATCCTCACCACGGGGGCATCCAGGTCGAAGAGGGCCTCCTCGGCGATCACGGCCGCGATCTCGGCGCCCGCGCCGTAGGTGCGGTTGTCCTCGTACACCACCATCGCCTTGGATGTGCGGCGCACGGAGGCGACGATCGTCGCTGTGTCGAGCGGCGCGAGAGACCGGACGTCGACGATCTCGGCCTGGATGCCTTCGTCCGCTGCGAGGCGCTCGGCCGCCTCCATGCATCGGTGGCGTTCGTATCCGTAGGTGATGACGGACAGGTCCCCACCCTCACGAACGACCTCGGCCCGGCCGATCGGCGTGGTGTAGGACCCGTCGGGCACGTCGCCCTTGATGAGCCGGTAGCACTTCTTGTGCTCGAGGAACAGGACCGGGTCGGGGTCGGCGATCGCGGCGCGCAACATCCCTGCCGCGTCGGCCGGGGTCGACGGCATCACGACCTTCAACCCGGGGACATGGGCGTAGAACGCCTCGATGGACTGCGAGTGGTACAAGGCGCCGTGGATACCTCCGCCGCACGGAGCGCGGATCACCAGAGGGACGCCGACCTCACCGTTCGTCCGATACCGCATGCGTGCGGCCTCGGACACGATCTGGTCGAACGCGGGATGGATGAAGTCGGCGAACTCGATCTCGGCGACCGGGCGCAGGCCGTGCAGCGCCATCCCGATGGCGACGCCGACGATGCTCGATTCCGCGAGCGGCGTGTCGAGCACCCGCTGCTCGCCGAACTCGTCCATGAAGCCCTCGGAGACCTTGAACACGCCGCCTCGCCGGCCGACATCCTCGCCGAGCAGGATCACCCGGTCGTCGTCGGCCATCGCGTCGTGCAACGCGTCGCGGATCGCCGTGACGAGGTTGGTCTCGACCATCACCCGTCCTCGGCGAAGACGTGGCGCAGCGCGGTCTCGGGCGAGGGATCGGGGGCCTCCCACGCGGTCTGGATCGCGAGCTCTACCTCGGCCTTGACCTCCTTCGTCATGGTGTTCAGCGCGGGGCCGTCCAGCAGGCCGCGCCCGAGCAGCATCGACGCGAACCGGTCGATCGGGTCGCGGTGGCGGTGCTCCTCGACCTCCTCGCGGGAGCGGTAGCTCTTATCGTCGTCGTCGGAGGTGTGCGGCAGGTACCGGTAGGTCTTGCACTCGATGAGGGTCGGCCCCCCGCCGGCACGGGCTCGGTCGTGCGCCTGCTTCGTCGCGGCGTAGCACGCCAGCACGTCGCTCCCGTCGACGACCACGCCTGGGATGCCGTACCCCTCCGCGCGGTCGGCCACGTCCTTGACGGCCATCTGCTTGTCCTGGGGCACGCTGATGGCGTACTCGTTGTTCTCGCAGATGAATACCACCGGCACCTTGTGGATCGCCGCGAAGTTGACGCCCTCGTGCCAGTCCCCCTCGCTGGTCGCGCCCTCACCGAACCAGCAGCCCACCACCCGGTCCTCGCCGCGATAGCGAGCGGCGTAGGCGATGCCGGCGGCGTGAGGGATCTGCGTCGCGATGGGGGAGGAGTGGCTCACGATGCCGAGTCGCGACGAGCCCCAGTGGGCGGGCATCTGGCGCCCCCCCGAGGAGGGGTCGTCGGCCTTGGAGTAGATCCCGAGGAACACCTCGTACGGGGTCATCCCGGCTCGCAGCACGACACCGAGATCGCGGTAGTACGGCACCCAGATGTCGATGCCCGGTCGGAACGCCCAGGCCGAGCCGATCTGACAGCCTTCGTGCCCCGAGACGGGGACGACGAAGGGCGCTCGTCCCATCCGGTTCTGCCGCAACGCGGCCTCGTCGATGAGGCGCGCCGTCAGCATCGTGCGATGCATGGCGAAGAGGTCGTCGGTACCGAGGCCGAGCGCGTCGTGTGACGCGACCGTCACCTCCGCGGGCACCGTACGCCTTCCGTCACCGTGTGTCGGAGTCTACCGTCGGCGGCCTGCGTCCCGTTGACGCATATACCCTACCGGGGTATGGTGGGAGCCACGAGAGGAGGTTCGCATGATCGATCCGGTGTGCGGCATGGACGTCGATCCGAGGACCGCGGCGGCCGCGTGGGAGCACGAGGACACGACCTACTACTTCTGCTCGGTCGGCTGCATGGAACGGTTCCGCGCGGACCCATCGCACTATCTTTCCTTGGATCCCGGCGACAGGAGGATGGGGAAGGCATGAATGGCTATGCGATGGAGAAGGACGCGCTGCTCGCGCGTCTGCGTCGTATCGAGGGTCAGGTCAGGGGTCTGCAGCGGATGGTCGAGGAGGACCAGTACTGCATCGACGTCTTGACGCAGGTCAACTCCGCGGTCGCTGCGCTGCGTGCCGTGGGCATGGGTCTGCTCGACGATCACGTCCGCCACTGCGTTCGCGACAGCATCCGGGCCGACAGGGGTGACGAGAAGGTCGACGAGCTCATGGCCGCCGTCGCTCGCTTCTCGAAGTAGGGGCGTCATGTCTGTATCCATGGTCCGTCCACGCGAGGTGATCCTCGACATCGAGGGGATGACCTGTGCGTCGTGCGTGCAGAAGGTCGAGCGCGCGCTGGGCGGTGTCGAGGGGGTCGACGCGGCCGCGGTCAACCTGGCCACCCGCACGGCGACCGTGCGGACGGTCGGCGCCGAGCCGGACAGCCTGATGCGCGCCGTGGTCGGCGTGGGCTACGGCGCGCGTCCTCACGCGGGCGATCGGCCGGCGGACGAGGAGGAGCGGTTCTACCGGCACCGGCTGCTGGTTGCGGCGCCGCTCACGCTCGCGATCCTCGCCCTCACGTTCCTCGTCCCCGGGTGGGGGGGGTCCATGTGGCTGGCCTGGGCGCTCGCCACGCCGGTGCAGTTCTACGCGGGGTGGCCCTTCCTGCGCCAGGCGGCCCGCGCCGCGCGCCACGGGTCGACGACCATGGACACCCTGGTCGCGATCGGGTCGCTCGCCGCCTACGGCTACAGCGCCTGGGCGGTGTGGGACGGCACGTCCGGGGCGCACGCAGGGATGGACGAGGTGGCGCACTACTTCGACACCGGCGCGGTGATCATCACCCTGATCCTGCTCGGCAGGATGCTGGAGGCGCGCGCTCGTGCCACGGCCGGCGATGCCTCATGGGCGCTGCTGGAGCGCGGGGCCAAGCGAGCCACCGTCCTCGAGCCCGATGGCTCCGAGCGGGCGATCTCGATCGACGAGCTGCATCCAGGTGTGCGGGTCCTCGTGCGCCCCGGCGAGAAGATCCCGGCCGATGGCGTCATCAAGGAAGGGCGGTCCTGGGTGGACCTCTCCCTGCTCACCGGCGAGTCCGTCCCCGTCGACGTGGAACCCGGAGATGAGGTCGTGGGGGCCTCCATCAACGGGCACGGCCGCCTCGTCGTGTTCGTGACGAAGGTCGGGGCGAACACGAAGCTGGCCGAGATCGTGCGATCGCTGCAGGCCGCGCAGGGCGCGAAAGCGCCGATCCAGCGGCTCGCCGATCGCATCTCGGCCGTCTTCGTCCCGATCGTGCTGATGCTCGCGGTCCTCACGTGGATCGGCTGGGTGATGATCGCCGGCGCCACGTGGGGCGAGGCACTGCTGCACGCCGCAGCGGTGGTCCTGATCGCGTGCCCGTGCGCGCTGGGGCTCGCCACCCCGGTGGCCATCATGGCCGGTACGGGACGCGCCGCCGAGCTCGGCGTGCTGTTCAAGGGCGGCGAGATCTACGAGGCCGCGCGCGCCGCCGATACCGTGCTGCTCGACAAGACGGGGACGGTGACCGAGGGCACCATGGCCCTGGCGGCCATCCGGGCGGTGAACGGGGCCAGCGAGGACGACGTCCTCGGGTGGGCGGCTGCGACGGAGCTCGGGTCGGAGCACCCGATCGCGCGCGCCGTGGTCGAGGGGGCACGCGCGCGCGGCATCGAGATCGCCGAGGCCGTCGGACACGAGGTCACGCCCGGCGCCGGCGCCTCGGCGGTCGTCGACGCCGTTCCGGTCCGCGTCGGCCGTCCCACGGATCTGCCTCCTGCGATGGAGGCGATGGCGGACGAGCTCGCGGAGGAGGGGCTCACCCCGTTCGCCGTCTGGCGAGACGAGGTGCCGTTCGGTCTGCTCGCCGTCGCCGACGTCGTGAAGCCGGAGGCTGCCGACGCTGTGGCACGTCTCCAGGGGCTCGGGATGGAGGTGGCCATGGTCACGGGCGACCGGACCGCCACGGCGGCGTCGATCGCGGCGCGCGTCGGCATCCGCCGCGTCCTCGCCGAGGTCTTCCCCGATGGGAAGGTCGACGAGGTGCGGCGCCTCCAGGCGGAGGGACGCCGGGTGGTGTTCGTCGGCGACGGCCTGAACGACTCGCCGGCGCTCGCCGCGGCGACGGTGGGCATGGCGATGGGGACGGGGACCGATGTCGCGCTCGCCGCGGCGGACGTGAGCTTGCTGGGCGGCTCGCTCGGGTCGGTCCCGGATGCGCTCTCCCTCGCGCGCCGGACCTACCGGATCATCCAGGAGAACCTCTTCTGGGCGTTCGCCTACAACGTCGTCATGATCCCGCTGGCGGTGGTCGGGGCGCTCGACCCAACGCTCGCTGCGGCGGCGATGGCGGTGTCGAGCCTCACCGTCGTGCTGAACGCGCTGCGCCTGCGACGGTTCGGGAAGGATCGCGTCGTCGCGCGCGTTCCCCCTGGCGTTGCGATCGCGACCTGACCACCCTGACAGGAGAGGAACCCTCTACGATGGACACCACGATGAGCCACGTCGTCGACGTCACCGACGAGAACTTCGAGCAGATCGTCATCGAGGGGTCGCGTGAGCGGCCCGTCGTCGTCGATCTCTGGGCGGCCTGGTGCGGTCCCTGCCGCACGCTGGGCCCGACCTTGGAGAAGGTCGCCGCCGAACGCGACGGCGCCTTCACCCTCGCGAAGATCGATGTCGACGCGCACGCCGTCGGCAACGCGCTCCTGCAGGCGGTCCGGAGCCAGAGCATCCCAACGGTCGTGGCCTTCCGTGACGGCGAGCCGGTCAGCATCTTCATCGGCGCGTACCCCGAGGACGAGGTCAACCGGTTCGTGGATTCGCTGCTGCCCACCGAGGCCGAGGTCGGGGCGCGAGAGGCCGAGGCGGCCGTCGAAGCCGGCGACCTCGACGGTGCGGAGGCCGGGTTCCGCGAGGCGCTCGAAGAGGACCCCACGAACCGTGACGCTGCCCTCGGGCTCGCTCGACTGCTCGTCGCCCGCGCCGCGTTCGAGGAAGCCCGCCCGCTGGTCGCACAGCACCTGCCCGATCCCGACGCGGAGCGTTTGCACGCGCAGATCGAGGTCGCGGGCTGGGCGGCCGAGTCCGGCGACGGGACCCTGGCCGTCGCCAAGCGCGCCGCAGCCGCCGGCGAGTCGCGCGCGGCCCTCGAGGGGATGATCCGATCCGTCGCCGTCGCCGTCGCCGACGATCGTGACGACGCACGCGCCGGGCTCGTGACGGTGTTCGCGGCGCTCGGCGAGGACGACGACCTCGTGCCGGAGTTCCGCAAGAAGCTCACCGCTGCCCTGTTCTGATGGTGGGAGCCCGAGCGAGGCGGGTGATGGCGTGAGCGAGATCCACGACCGCGTCCGGGCGTGGTGGGACGCCGATGCCGCCTCGTACGACGCGTCGGCGGGACACGCCATGTCCGATCCCGTCGAGGCCTCGGTCTGGGCGGCCGTCCTCGCGGCACTCCTCCCGGCAGTGCCCTCGCGTGTGCTCGACGTCGGTGCGGGCACGGGGTCGCTGTCGCTCGTCGCGGCGCGCCTCGGCCACGACGTGACCGCGCTCGATCTGTCCGAAACCATGCTGGCCGAGGCTCGCCGCAAGGCTGTGGCCGCCGGACACGATCTGACGTTCGTGCACGGCCCCGCCGAGGAGCCGCCGCCAGGGCCGTTCGATGCCGTGATCGAGCGTCACGTCACCTGGACGTTGCCCGATCCGGTGGCGGCGCTCCGTTCGTGGCGCGCGGTGACCCGGCCCGGCGGCGCGTTGGTCCTGTACGAAGGCTCGTGGGGCGGCGAAGGGCCGCTGGCAGGGGTGAAGGATCGCGCTGCCCGCGTTCTCGAGAAGATGTACGGCATCCCCGACGATCACCACGCGCCGTACCCGGACGAGGTGGTGGCGGCCATGCCGCTCGCGGGGTTGCGGTCGCCCCGTGGGTTCGTCGACGCGGTCACGGACGCGGGCTGGAGTCGGGTACGCCTGTACCGACTGCGCGACGTCGAGTGGGCCATCGCGCAGCGGGCGCCGTGGCCGCTCGGATGGCTGACGCATCGGTCGCGCTACGCGATCGTCGCCGATGCGTGAGCCCTGTGCCGGCTCGCTGGCGGTGCTCCTGCGGAGCCGGCTCAGCGACGCCGGCTGAGCCAGACGTCGGTCCGGTACGGGAACACGACCTCGTCGCTGAGCGGCAGCAGCGCCCGCACGCCGTCGGCCACTCGGTCGCGCTCCTCCTGGGGCAGGGCCGCGATGAAGCTGATCGAGAGCACACGGTCGACCACCCCCTCGCGGGTGGTGACGTGGCGGTATGGGAACGCGACCCGCCGAGGATGGTCCCACCGGTTGGTGCCGTCGAACGCGTCGAGCCACCGCATCGAGCGGTGGCTCGGTGTGTCCCCGCGGTAGGGCTCGATCAGATCGGTCAGCGCTCGGACCCACGGCTCGGACTCGTCGCGGACGTTCCAGACGAGCGCCAATGGCGCCGTGGAGGGAAGCACCCGGGCCAGCTCGTCCAGCGCTCGACCGCCGTCGAACCAGTGGAACGCCTGGGCGGCCACCGCGGCATCGGCGTCACCCGGTTCGAGGGGCAGATCCTCGGCGACGGCGTCGCGGACGTCGATGCCCGGCATGGCTTCGGTGAGCGCTTCGCGCATCCCGCCCACCGGCTCGATCCCGATGATCGCGACGCCGCTCGGCGCGAGCAAACGGGTCAGCTTCCCGGTGCCGGGGCCCAGCTCGAGCAGGGTCCGCTCGGGCCGCAGGTCGAGGGTGTCGCGCAGCAGCACCACGGCTTCCTTGGGGAAGTCCGGCCGCCCGCGCTCGTAGGCGTCGGCCGATCGCTCGAACCCGATCGCCGCCGAGGGGTGGATCTCAGGCGGCATCGGCGGTCGCGGCGAACGCGGCGGCGGTCTCGTCGGGTGCCGGCTCGAACGCGAGGTCGAACACCTCGCCCAGGTGGCGCTCCATCACCGGCCGTACCTCGTCGACCGAGACATCGCGCCCGAGCAGCCGGCTGAGCGACGTCACCCCGTGGTCGGGGAGCCCGCAGGCGACGATGCCGTCGAACCACGCCAGGTCCGGATGGCAGTTGAGCGCGAACCCGTGCAGCGTCACACGGGTGCGCATGAGCCGCACCCCGATCGCGCACACCTTGTCCTCGCCGGCCCACACGCCCGTCTGGACGTCCTCGCGGCGCCCGACGGTGGCGCCGAGGTCGGCGCATGTCCGGATGACCGCTTCCTCGAGGCGCCGCAGGTACCGCGCCGCGTCGGGCGTCGCGCCCAGGTGCAGGATGGGGTAGCCGACCAGCTGTCCCGGACCGTGGAAGGTGAACGACCCGCCACGGTCGATCCGGCGGACCACGCCACCGCGCGCCTCGACCTCGTCCTCGGACCACAGCAGCTCGTCGGCCCTCGCGCGTCGGCCGGCGGTGAACACCGGCCGGTGCTCCAGCAAGATCACCGTGTCGGGGATCTCATCAGCGAGCCGTTGCATCGCTAGGTCGTGCATCGCTGCGTTCACGGCGTCGTACGGCACCGGGCCCCAGGGCCGGATCAACCAGGCCGGAAGGGTACCCATCGCGCTACAGACCCAGGTCCTCGGCGAAGTCCCAGCTCTCGAGGTTGTCCTTGACCCGCGCCAGGAACCGCGTCGCGATCTCGCCATCGATCAAACGGTGATCCCACGACATCGAGATGTTCACCATCGAGCGGATCGCGATCGCGTCATCGATCACGACCGGACGCTTCACGATGGCGTCGAGCGACAGGATCCCCGCGTTCGGCAGGTTGATGATGGGCACGCTCGCGACCGAGCCGTACGGTCCGGGGTTGGTGATCGTGAACGTCGCCCCCTGTACCTCGTCGGGCTTCAACCGGTGCGCGCGGGCGCGGGCGGCGAGGTCCGCGATCGCGCGCGCGAGGCCGACGGTGTTCATGGCGTCGGCCTCGCGGATCACCGGGACGATCAGGCCTGCGTCGTAGCTGACCGCGATCCCCAGATGCACCGAGTCCGGCGACACGATCGAGTCGCCGTCGATCCGGGCGTTGACGTGGGGGTGCGCCTTGAGGGCGTCGACCGTGGCCCGGATCACGAAGGGGAGGTAGGTCAGCTTGACCCCGTGGCGAGTGAGGAAGGCCTCCTTCGAGGCGGTTCGCAGCTTCACCAGGTGGTCGACGTTGACCTCGACCATCGTCCAGGCGCGCGCCGTCGTCTGGACCGACGCGACCATGTGGCCGGCGATGGCCTTTCGGATGTGCGACATCTCCTCGACCACGTCGCCTTGACCCGGCGCGGTGGTGACCGCGGGGGCCGGCGCGCGGAGCGGGGTGACGGTCGCCGAAGCGGCGGCAGGCGCGCCGGCCCCCGCGCCCGCGGCGATCGCCGCCTGGACGTCCTTCTTGGTGATGCGCCCGCCGGATCCGGTGCCGGCGACCGTCGCGAGGTCGATGCCGTGATCGGCCGCGAGCCTGCGCACCAGCGGACTGAGGATCTGCGAACGCGGGCCGCGGTCGGGGAGCGCCTCGGAGGACGGTGTGAGCGCGGCGGGTGGCGCCGGGGGAGCCGGCGTCTCGGCGGCGGCGACCGGTGCCTGGGCGGCGGGCGTCGCCTCGCCGGTCCCGGAGCCGTCGTCGACCTCCATGACGATCGTGCCGACAGGCACCGTGGCGCCCTCCGCGACGAGGATCTTGGTCACCGTGCCGGCGACCGGTGACGGTACCTCGGTGTCGACCTTGTCGGTCGAGATCTCGAACAGCGGCTCGTCGCGCGCGACCTCGTCACCCTCGTTCTTCAGCCACTTCAAGATCGTGCCCTCGACGATGGTCTCGCCGAGCTGAGGCATCGAGATCGTGGTCATCCACTGCTCCTTCGCGGCCTCACCATGCGGCCAGACGGTCCACGGCGGCCTCGATGTCGGCCACCTGCGGCAGGAACGCGTCCTCCAGGGGCGGGGAGAACGGCACGGGAAGGTTGGGCGGGGACAGGCGCTCGACCGGCGCGTCGAGGTGCTCGAAGGCCTTCTCGGCGATCGTCGCGGCCACCTCCGCACCGATGCCCGCGTAGCGGTAGGACTCGGACAGCACGAGCGCTCGCGACGTCTTCTCGATCGACCGCAGCACGGTCTCTTCATCCATCGGGTACACGGTGCGCAGGTCGACGACCTCGAGCGAGACACCGCGCCCGGCGAGCGTCTCCGCCGCCTCCAGCGCCTTGTGCACCATGGCCCCGTAGGTGATCACGCTGACGTCGGTGCCCTCGCGCCTGACGTTCGCGCTGCCGATCGGGATCAGGAAGTCCGGCTCCTCGGATACCTGCTCCTTGATGCGCCGGTAGATCCACTTGTGCTCGAGGAACAGCACCGGGTTGTCGTCGCGGACGGCGGACTTCAGCAGCCCCTTCGCGTCCGCGGGGAAGGCCGGGCAGATCACCTTGATGCCACCGGCGTGGGCGTACCACGGCTCCGGATTCGTCGAGTGGAAGCTCGAAGCACGGACCCCGCCGCCGCTCGGTGCGCGGAGCACGACCGGGAGCGGCACCCCGCTGCGGTAGTGGTAGCGCGACAGGACCGTCGTGATCATGTCGAACCCGCTCGACATGAAGTCCGCGTACTGGAACTCGGCGACCGGCCGGAAGCCTTCCATGGCCGATCCCACGGCCATGCCGACGATCGTCTCCTCCGCGATCGGGGTGTCCATCACGCGCTCGGGCCCGAAGCGGTCGAGGAACCCTTCGGTCACCTTGAACGCGCCCCCGTAGGCCCCGATGTCCTCGCCGAGCATGTAGACGCGCTCGTCGCGCTCCATCTCTTCCCAGAGCGCCTCGGCGATCGCGATCAGGTACGTCGCGCGGCCGTCGTCGGTGCGCTTGCCGCGCGGTTCGGCGCCGTGGCCCGCCGCGCCCGCGTCCACCTTCGCGGTCGCCATCAGCCGGCCTCCGTTCCGCCGTCGCGGCCGGGCTCCGACGCCCAGTAACCGTCGTCGGTCCAATTGCCCTTGCGGACGTCGCCGGGCTCGGGGAACGGCGAGGCGAGAGCGAACTCGTAGCCCTCCTCGAACTCACGCTCGATGCGCGCCGTGAGCGCGGCCATCACCTCGTCGTCGACGAGGCCCTGGGCCCGCATCCACGCCTCGAAGTTCTTCGCGGGGTCGTGCTCGGCCATGGAGAGCTCGAGCATCTCCTTCGGCATGTAGGACGCCGGGTCGTGACCGGCGTGGCCGCGCCACCGAAGCGACACGCTCTCGATGAGCGTTGGCCCTTCGCCGTCGCGCGCGCGCGCCACGGCCGCGCGCGCGGCTTCGTAGACCGCGAGAACGTCGCCGCCGTCGACGCGCGCGCCGGGGATCCCGTACGCCGCGGCTCGCTCGGCGATCGTCGGCACCGCGAACTCGAGACGGTTCGGCGTCGAGTACGCCCACTGGTTGTTGTTCACGACCCACACGACGGGGAGGCGGTGGATCGCCGAGGTGTTGATCGCCTCGTGCCAGCGGCCGTTCGAGGTCGCGCCGTCGCCGCAGATCGCCATCGCCACACGGCGGTCGCCCGAGCGCTGGTAGGCGAGCGCCGCCCCACACGCGACGGGATACGCGATCGGCAGATGGGACATCACGGTGAAG
>CAZZND010000069.1:0-12987 GCA_964655465.1 uncultured Actinomycetes bacterium | reverse complement strand
CCGGTTGACCGCGATGCGGAGCGCCTGGAACGTGCGACGGGCGGGGTGGGGGCCCCCCGGACGCTTGCCCACGGCGCTCACGACGGCGGCGGCGAGGTCGTCGGTGGTTCCGATCGGACGCCGGCGAACGATCGCCGCCGCGATCTGCCGCGATCGGCGCTCTTCGCCGAAGCGATAGATCAGGTCGGCGAGCTCGCGCTCCGGCAGGTGGTTCACGAGGTCGGCGGCGCTCGGACCGGGCTCATCCGCACCTGGGCCCATCCGCATGTCCAGCGGCGCATCGGCCCGGTAGCTGAACCCGCGCGCCGGCTCGTCGAGCTGCATGGACGACACGCCGAGATCGAAGAGCACGCCACCGGCCGGTTCGCCGACGACCTCCTCATCCACCTCGGAGAAGACACGCTGGACGGCCCGGAACCGCTCGCCGTACAGCGCGAGGCGCTCACCGGCGAGGGCGATCGCCGCCGGATCTCGGTCGACACCGACCACCGTGCGGACACCCGCAGCCAGGAGCGCCTCGGTGTGCCCACCCGCGCCCAGGGTCATATCGACCACGAGGTCCCGGTCGCGGAGCAGGTTCACCACCTCGGTCACCATGGCGGGCTCGTGCGGCGCGTCGGTCAACCCACCTGCCCGACCACGAGCCCGAACGCGATCGAGGCGACGAGCGTGAGCATCGCCATGCCGATCAGCGACAGGCTCTGACGAACCTCGGTCCCGATCTTCTGTCGTGGCTCCATCCCTCGGTTCCCTCCCCGTCTGTCGTTTCACCTTCACCGTTGGGTCAGCGGCCGGTCTCCCGTTTCACGATCACCCTGGGTTACCGGCCGGCCTCCGGGCGTTCGCCCGGATGCAACGTCCCGGCCTGGTACGCGCCCGCGTAGGCGGACTCGTACCGCTCGTAGGACTCCCGGTCCCAGATCTCCATCCGGTCGCGGACGCCGAGCACCACCACGTCCTTCGCGATCCCGACGGCCTCGCGGAGCCGACCCGAAACCGTCAGCCGGCCCTGTGCGTCGAGCTCCACGGCCTCGGCCTTGCCGAAGAACAGCCGCGCGTACGCGCGACCCTGCGCGTCGGAGAGGGGGAGGTTGCGGACCTCCGCCGCCCGGGCCTCCCATTCGGCCCTGGGGAAGCAGAAGAGGCATCCGTCCTGGCCCAGCGTGAGCACGGCTCCGTCGGCGAACGCCTCCCGGAACCGAGCGGGCAGGGTGATCCGCCCCTTCGGGTCGAGCTGGTAGCTATGCGTGCCGAGCAGTTCGGCCACGCGTCCTCCCCTTTCCTCCACTTGGGTTCCCGTTTATCCCACTTGAACTCCACTACGTCAACGTGGGACGGCATCGAACTGTTGTTCGACGGCGGGAGGACGCGACCGGCGAGGCGGTCTAGGTGAGGTAGGGCTCCCACCCTGGGTCGGGCTGCCCCAGGGTGAGGCGGAAGCCGTCGCTCGGGGCGAACGGCTGACGCGCGAGGTGGTAGCCGGCCTCGGCCGGCGTACGGTCCATCTTCTTGGCGTTGCACCGGCGGCACGCAGCGACCACGTTCTCCCAGACATGCAGCCCGCCGCGTGAGCGGGGGATCACATGATCGAGGTTCTCGGCGGGCGCGCCGCAGTACTGGCAGAGGCCACGGTCTCGGGCGAACACAGCCCGACGCGTGAGCGGCGCGTACGCGCGATAGGGCACGTGCACGAACGAGCGCAGGCGCACGATCGAGGGCGCCTCGAGCGCCACCCACTCGGACCGGAAGATGGCGCCGTTGGAGAGGACGACGTCGGCCTTGTCCTTCAGGACGAGAACCACCGCACGGCGCGCGGCGACGACCGCCAAGGGCGTTTCGGTCACGTTGAGCACCAGGGCTCGACCCATGAGGCGGAGTGTAGCCGCCACGGGTGAACCGGCGGCATCCTCGCCGTTGGGATCACATGGATGTAATCTCAGCCTCGGACCGGCCCGGCCCGGATGCCTGGAGTTGCGAGCAGGGGCCGCGCGGGGCGTCCTCCGGCCGGGCCGGTCCCCTACGCGCAGCGGCTCCCTCGAGCATCCATGCCGAGGAACCACTCCGACCCCTCCGTGCGTCCGGAGGTCATGTCTGGCACCCAGCGCGCTGGTGGCCGTACCATGGGGGGCCTGCCGAGCCAGGAGGGACAGGTGGAGCTTCGCGAACCGATCCAGGACTGGGAGGCCTTCGCCATCCGCTTCCGGGAGATCGAGGACAACGTCGAGCGCGTGGTGCGCGGCAAGCGCATCGAGATCCGGCTGGCGCTCGTCTCCCTGCTGGCCGAAGGGCACCTGTTGATCGAGGACGTCCCAGGTGTCGGCAAGACGATGCTCGCGAAGTCGATCGCGCGTTCCATCGACTGCTCGTTCCGGCGCATCCAGTTCACGCCGGACATGCTGCCCACCGACATCACCGGGGTGAACGTGTTCAACCAGGAGCACGGTGACTTCGAGTTCCGCCCGGGCGCGGTGTTCGCGAACATCGTGCTCGGCGACGAGATCAACCGCGCCTCCCCCAAGACCCAGTCGGCACTGCTGGAATGCATGGAGGAGCGGCAGGTCACGACCGACGCCGAGACACGCAAGCTCGGCACGCCCTTCATGGTGATCGCCACGCAGAACCCCGTTGAGCACGAGGGCACCTACCCACTCCCCGAGGCGCAGCTCGACCGGTTCATGCTCCGCCTGTCGATCGGGTACCCGAGCGCCGACGTCGAGGCCGACATCTTGTCCACGCACGCGTCGGGCGAGCCGCTCGACGAGATCGGCGCCGTGACCGACGCGCGTGGGATCGCGGAGATGATCGCGCAGGTGCAGAAGGTCCACGTGGCGCCGGCGCTCAGGCGCTACATCGTCGATGTGGCCGAGGCCACGCGCCGTCACGCCGATCTCTACCTCGGCGCCAGCCCGAGGGCCTCGATCATGCTGCTCCGGGCGTCGCGGGCACATGCCGCGGCCCATGACCGCGACTTCGTGGTGCCCGACGACGTGAAAGCCCTCGTCCCCGCGGCGCTCGGCCACCGCGTGATCGTCGCCGCCGATGCGGTGATGGCAGGGCGCGGGACCGCCGCGGTGCTGGAGGACGTGCTCGCGAACGTCGAGGTGCCGGTCTCGGAGAGCCCCTGATGCTCACCCCCCGAGGGGTCTCGCTCTGCCTCGCCGGTGTCGCGATGTGGTTCGTCGCCCGGCTGGTGGGATCCCCCGGGCTCGAGGTCGCCGGCATCGGCCTCGCGGCCGTCCCGTTCATCGCCGGGCTGACCGTGCGCCGGGGGCCGGCCGGGATCAAGGTCAGACGGCGGCTCTCCGACGTGCGCGTCGGCCCCGGCGCCCGCGTCACGATCTCGCTCGGCGTCCGCAACGAGACCACCGCGTCCACGCCGCTCCTGCTGCTGGAGGATCAGCTGCCCCCGGCCCTCGGCAGACCCGCGCGTCTGGTGATGACGGATCTGAGGGGCCGCGCCGAGCGCACCGTCTCCTACACGGTCGTGCCGCACGCGCGCGGTCATCACCGGGTCGGACCGTTGATCGTGGACGCCACCGACGCGTTCGGCCTCGCACGACGACGTGCCCGTATCGACGGCCGCGACGATCTCATCGTCACCCCCGAGGTCGAAGATCTGACCGTGCCGCCCGATGCCGGCGCGGGCCGTGGATCGGGGTCCGCACGGGCCCGTCAGCTGCTGCGCAGCGGCGAGGACTACTTCACGATGCGTGGCTATCAGGAGGGCGACGATCTGCGCCGGATCCATTGGCCCTCGGTCGCACGGACAGGGCAGCTCATGATCCGCCAGGACGAGGCGGCGCGGCGCGCTCAAGGGCTGTTGTTCGTGGACAACCGCGAGACCGCGCTCGGGCGATCGCAGACACCGGCCTTCGAGCGGGCCGTCTCGGCCGCGGCGAGTGTGGGGATGCTCCTGGCGCGCGAGGGGTTCACGCTGCGCCTCGCGAGCTCGGATCGCCCCGCCGTGGCGTACACGGGCGACCGCTTCCTGGACTCCCTTGCGGGTCTCGGCGAGACGAAGGTACCCAACCTGAGCGCCGCGATGACGGCCGTGCGCTCGGCCGCGTCCTCCGAGACGACGCTGCTGTTCGTGGGTGCGCCGCCCGCGCCGCAGGAGCTCCCCGCGCTCACCCGCGCCGCGGCGGGGTTCGGCCCCAAGCTCGCGATCATGGTGCACCCGGTGGAGCCCGAGAGCGCGCCGCCGAGCCGCCGCGAGCAGCTCACCGCCCGCGCGACCCAAGCGGCCCTGACCCTTTCGCGGGCCGGTTGGGACTGCATCGTCTTGAGCCCCAGCACGAGGTTGATCGAACGATGGCACATACCCCGGGAACGTCCGCTCGCATCCAACGCCTGACGGCCTTGGCGGCGATGGTCGCCGTCGCGTTCGCCGTCGCGTTCGCGATCGGGCGCGCCTTCGCGGGTCGAACGACGACCGGGAAGCTGCTCGCCGTCGGCCTCGCCACGGCCGTCGTGGCCTGGGCCTTCGAGCGGAGGAGCCTTCTGCTGGCCACGCTGGCCGCCGTGGTGGTGCTCCTGATCGCCCTCGGGCTGCTCGTGTTCCCGTCGAGCACGTGGTTCGGGCTCCCTACTCTCGAGACCGGCCGTCAGCTGCTCGACGCGGCACACCAGGTCGGCGAGCAGGCACGGCTGCAGACCGCCCCCGCGCCGCCGGTGACGCCCCTCGTCTTCGCCACCGTGACCGCGGTGTGGGCGGCCGTGTTCTCGTGCCACGCGCTTGCGTTTCGGGCCGGCAGCCCCCTGCTCGGCCTCGTGCCGCCGGCGGCCCTGGTCGTGTTCGCCGACTCGGTGCTCGAGGAGCTCGTGCGCCCCCTCTACGGGCTCGTCTTCCTGTTCGCGGCCCTCGCGGTGCTCTTCGCCGATTCCGTACGGCGCCTGCAGGGATGGGGGCCGGTGTGGAGCGGCCCCGGCCGGCGTGACCGGCTCGCCCCGAGCGCCGGGCGCAACGCGCGGCGGGTTGCCGGCGCCGCGCTCGCCGTGGCCGTGGCCGCGCCGATCGTCATCCCAGGGTTCGGCGGACGGTCGGTCATCGATCTGTCCGCCATCAACAGTGGCGACGGCGTGGCGGTGAGCGCCCTCGTGTCCATGGCGTCCGAGCTCACCCGGGATGACCCCAAGGACGTGTTCGACGTGCGTTCCCCGATCCCCAGCTACTGGCGGATGACGGCCCTGGAGCGGTTCGACGGGATCGAGTGGCAACCGGCCCAACACGATCTGGTCCCGGTGGATCCCGGTGCGCCGCTCCCCGGGATCACGCCCGGGACCGACACCATCCAGCAGTCGTTCACGATCACCAACGACCTGCTGTTCCCCTGGCTTCCGACCGCGTATCAGGTGGAGTCGGTCGACGTCGACGGCGAGGCCTCGTGGGACCCGCAGACGCAGACCGTGCTGCTCGACGGCCTCCTCGATGAGGGCGACACCTACACGGTCACGTCGACCTACGTGGCTCCCGAACCCGAGATCCTCCGTCTGGCGTCCGTCGAGGCGCTCCCGGACGATGCCGAGGCGTTGTCCCTGCCTCCGGACCTGCCGCCGCAGCTCTACGAGATCGCCAGCGATCTCGTGCGCGACACCGACACCACCTACGACGCCGTGATGGCCGTCCAGGACCACCTCACCGGGCCCGGGTTCGAGTACGACGAAGACGTCGCCTACCGAGAGGACGCCGCCACGATCTTGGAGTTCCTGACGGTGACGAAACGGGGGTTCTGCCAGCAGTACGCGACGGCGATGGCCATGCTGCTTCGTGCAGCCGGGATCCCCGCCCGCATCGCCGTCGGGTTCACTAGGGGTGACCCGCTGCCGGGCGAGACCAACGGCTGGCGGGTCTCGACGAGCGACCTGCACGTTTGGGTCGAGGTGCCGTTCGCGGGCTACGGGTGGCTCTCGTTCGAGCCCACCCCGGGCCGGAGCAACCCGATCGCAGGGGTCTACAACGATCCCGGCTCTGAAGACTGCGTCGGTATCCGAGGCTCCTGCACACCCGGCGGGCAAGGCCCACGTCCGGTCGCGAGCCCGAGCCCCCGGACCGCCGTCGAAACCGGCTCGGATGTCGACCCCTTCACGGGCGAGGTGGGAACGCTTGGATCCCCGGCGCGCTGGCTCGTGGGGCTCGGGTGGGCGATCGTCGCGCTCCTGGCGACGATCGTCGTGGTGGCGCTGCTCGTGAAACGTGCACGGCGGCGGCGCGCGCTCGCGCGCGCCGCCTCTGCCCCACGCGACGCCATCGTCGCTGTATACCGGGACTTCACCCGGCACGCCGGAGCCCTCGGGCACGGTCGCGCCACGGGTGAGACGCCCGCCGAGTATGCCGCGCGGCTGCGTGAGGTCGTCGAGGAGGCGGATCGGCTCGACCGGCTCACCGCCGCCACGATCGGGGCGGCCTACGGTGCCGCCGAACCGACCCCCGACCAGGCGCTGGACGCCACGGCCGACGCGGACGAGATCACTCGGTCGATGCGACACGGGTTGCCGCTGCGGCGGCGGATCCGGTCCTCGCTCGAGCTCCCGTAGGCGCGCGCGGCCGGGCTCAGCTGCCGGTGGCGGTGTAGGCCGCCGCCTCGCGCAGGGCGCGGACGAACCGTTCACGGTCGTCCTCGAACGATCGGACGTTCGAGTGGACCGAGGTGGCGATGTCGTCGATCGCCACGAAGAAGGCCATCTGGCCCTCCTTCAGAGCGTCCATCACCTCGCCGTCGCGCCGGTAGATCTTGAAGATGCTCTGGCCGTCGGTCACGAGCTTGACCTCGGACAGGTGCTGGTCCAGATCGGCCTTCTTGTTCAGGAAGTCCCAGGAGCGGCGCACGCGCTGGAGCGACATCCCCCCTTCGAGCAGGGACTTCACGACACGGAGCGCGACCAGGTCACGGAACGAGTACAGACGCGGGATCCCGGGGCGCCCACCGGTGCTCTGCACCGAGGGCTGCACGAGTCCGATCTGATCCCAGTAGCGGAGCTGTCGCGACGTGCAGCCGGTGAACTTGCAGGCTTGGTGTGCCGTGAACCCTTCCATCCGGCTGCGCGACCCTTCCTTCCTGCTCGTTCCGATCGACCTCTGCTTGCGGGCGGGCCGTCGGTGCGAGCCGGGAGCCGAAGCTCTCGTTGGTGACGGTCACGCGCCCCTTTTGGGGAAGGGGTGCCCGTTGTACAACGCGGCGCGCGACGCTGGCAAGCGCCGAGGTCAACGGGTGCGAGAAATCACCCGGAGGGACTACGCGGTGAACGATCGGTGACGGCGACGCGAACGTCAGGCCCGGCGGAACCGCTCCGCGATCTTGCCGATCAGACCCGTCACCGACATCGCGCCCTCGTCCTGCATCAGGCGGAGCTGATCGCGGCCGAGCTGGCCGAGCGAGCGGTAGATCACGACCGCCGACGCCAGCATCAGCCCGAACCCGAGGACGGCGAACCATACCGAGAAGGCGAACAGGAACAGCAGCAGCAGACCCACGACGAACGCGAAGGCGGCGATCCTGATGCGCCGCGACAGGTGGGTGTACAGATCCGTGCGCCCCACCTGCTCGACGAAGGTGGGGTCGTCTTCGGCGAGACGCTTCTCGATCTCGTCGAGGATCTTCTGTTCGTGATCGTTGAGCGGCATGGGTCCTCCGGTCGCGGGGCCGACCTCACGTCCGATGATAGCCGACGTCGCCCGAACGCCGGAAGTCCGGCGACCGCGGTTCGGTGCGGTCGCGGTCGAGCAGCGCGGCCTGGGTCGCGGCCCCGCGTCCGAACCGCCGCTCGATGCGATCCAGCGTGCGCTCGACGTCGCCCCACCGTTCGCCCCGAAGCAACGCGAGCTGCTCGGCGCCGGCGGGAACGAGCCCGCCGGCGTGGACCCCCAGCAGGCGGATCCGGCGCCGCGCCCCCGGCAGGGACCGGTAGAGCTCACCCACGATCTTGAACAGGTCTGCACCCAGATCCGTTGCATCGGAGAGGGTTCGTGACCTGGTCAAGGTCGTGAAGCTGGCCAGCCGCGCCTTCAAGGTGATGGTCCGGGCCCTGAAGCCGTCCTGGCGCAGGCGTGCGGCCACCCGGCCCGAGAGATGCAGCAGCTCCCGGAGGATCTCGTCCAGGTCGTCCAGG
This sequence comes from uncultured Actinomycetes bacterium, assembly GCA_964655465.1. Lineage (GTDB taxonomy): Bacteria > Actinomycetota > UBA4738 > UBA4738 > HRBIN12 > AC-51. Next base: position 4,881 of record CAZZND010000069.1, on the reverse strand, counting down.
TCGCGCTCGAAGGTCTCCTCGTGGCTCACGGACTTCGGCGGCTCGTACGGCACCACGTCGCGGTCGTCGATCCCGTGGGCCAGATCGGTGAGATGCCGCGAGGCAGCCTCGCCGAGGAGCCGCTCCAAGACGGCGTACGGCGTGGCGGCCAAGTCACCCACCGTGCGGATCGCGAGACGGCCCAACAGATCGCCGGTCTTCTCCCCCACGCCCCAGAGGCGTCGGACCGGCAACGGCTCCAGGTACGCGATCGTGTCGTCGACGGGCACGTGGAGCATGCCGTCGGGCTTACAGCCGTCGGAGGAGAGCTTCGCGACGAACTTCGTCGCGGCGATCCCCACCGAGCACGTGACGCCCACCTCGCGCGCGACCTCGGCGCGGATCTTCCGCGCGATCTCCGGCGGTGGGCCGAACAGCGTCGTCGCGCCGCCGACGTCGAGGAACGCCTCGTCGAGCGAGATCGGCTCGACGAGCGGCGTGGTGGACAGCAGCACCTCGCGGAACCGGTTCGAATGCGTGCGGTACGCCTCGAAGTCGGCGGGCAGGAACACGGCGTCGGGACACAGACGGCGCGCGCGCACGGCGGGCATCGCGGAGCGGATGCCGTAGGCGCGCGCCTCGTAGGACGCGCTCGCGACGACGCCGCGCGCGCCGGTGCCGCCGACCACGACGGGCTTGCCTTTGAGGCTCGGGTCCTTCTGGACCTCGACGCCGGCGTAGAACGCGTCGAGATCGACGTGCAGGAAGGGCTCGGGGGGCCGGACGTTCACCTCGCCACCATAGACCCCTACCCCGCCGAGCCTGGGCTCGTGTGCCACAGGCGCCGCCCCGGTGCGTTCGGGACGGTCGGCACCGCCATCGCCTCGCGCAGACGCCCCTCGCTGCGAGCGTGCTGAAGCGCCGTCAGGTCCCAGATCTCCTCGGCCACCACGCTCACGCCCTTGATCCCGGTGCGCCGCAGCTGCCCCCACACGGCCATCGCGTAGGCGTGGAACACGGTCTTGGCGACCTTGGGCTGGACCCCTTCGAACACCGTGATCTCGATCGGGCCGGTGGCGTCGTCGAGCGACAGGAAGATGATCCGCTGGCCGCTGCGGATCGCCGGGGTCTGCGTGGCGATCTTCACCCCGGCCACCATCACCCACTCGTCCTGGCGCTTGGAGGCCAGGTCCCGGGCCCTCGTGACCCCCAGGTCGGCCAGCAGGGGCTCGTAGAAGCTCACCAGGTGCCGGGTGGCGTCCAGACCGAGAACCTCGAGCTCGGCGCGGACGACCTCGGCATCGGTGTAGTCCGCGAACGCGTGGGCGGGCGCAGCGGCCTCGGCCAGGGTGAGCTGGTCCCCCTCCCGGGGCGCTTCCACCGTGATGGCCTCGTAGAGGTGGCTCCGGCGGTTCTTCTGCCCACCGGGCGCCGGCAGCGCGTCGAACGCCCCGGCGTGGGCCAGGGCCTCGGCCACCGGGCGGGCAACGACGGTGCGCCGCAGCAGGTCCCCCACGTCGGTGAACGGCCGTTCGGCGCGCCCGCGCAGGATCGACCGGATCTCAGCCGTCGAGATGCCGTGGACGTCCTGCAGCGCCAACCGGATCCCGAACGTGCCTCCGGTCTCCTCGACCACGTAGTCGGGCTCGGAGCGGTTCACGTCGAGCGGCAAGATCGGGACGCCGCGGCGACGGGCGTCGTCCAGCAGCAGCCGGCGCGGGTACATGCCCGGGTCATGCGTCAAGATCCCCGCCAGGAAGTGCGCCGGGTAGTGGGCCTTCAGCCACGACGAGCGGTAGGTGGGCACGGCGAAGGCCGCCGCGTGCGCCTTGCAGAACCCGAACGACGCGAACTCGGCCACCGCCTTCCAGGTCCGCTCGGCCGCGTCGGGATCGACCCCTCGCGCCACCGCCCGCTCGAGGAAGTCGGCGCGGAGCCCCGGCACCATGTCCTCGTCGTCCAGGTGCCGGCGGACGTGATCGGCGTAGGTCAGGTCGTAGCCCGCGAGCGCGGCGAGCGTGCGCATCACCTGCTCGTGGTAGACGATCACACCGAAGGTCTCCTTGAGCGCCGGCCGTAGGTCGGGGTGCACGTAGGTGGGCCGGCACAGGCCGCTCCGGCACGCGAGGTAGGGCCGGATCATGTCGGACTTCACCGGCCCGGGCCGGAACAGCGAGATGTCGACGATCAGGTCGGCGAACCGCGTGGGCTGGAGCTTCTGCAGCAGCTCGCGCTGACCGGGCGATTCGATCTGGAAGCACCCCAGCGTGTCGGAGGCGCGGATCAGCTCGAAGGTCGGCTCGTCGTCGAGCGGGATGTGCTCCAGGTCGACCTTCTCGCCGGTGGTGCGCGCGATCTCGTCGATCGCGTGGCGCATCGAGGAGAGCATCCGCACGCCGAGGATGTCGAGCTTCAGGTAGCCGAGCAGCTCGACGTCGTCCTTGTCGGCCTGGGCCATGCGGTGGCCGTTGGCACTGCGCTCCAGCGGCACCCGCTCGACCAGGTCGTGGCTCGCCAGGATGATCCCGCACGGGTGCAAGGCGATGTGGCGAGGGAACCCGCCGATCCGCTCGGCCACCCGGAACAGCAGGTCCAGCTGGCGCATCGGCAGGTTCAAGCCCTGCAGCTCGGGAAGGCGTTCGAGCCCCTCGCGGATGTTGCGGGCCGAGATGTGCGGGAACGACTTCGCCACCAGGCCGACCTCGACCTCGGGCAGGCTGAGGGCCTTGCCGACCTCGCGGATCGCGCTGCGTGCCCGGTAGGTGTCGATCATCGCGACGCAGGCGGCCCGCTCCTCGCCGTGACGGCCCAGGATCATGTCGTAGACGTCCTCGCGCCGGGCCGACTCGACGTCGATGTCGATGTCGGGCGCCTCGTCGCGCATCGGGTTGAGGAACCGTTCGAACGCCAGATCGTGCCGCAACGCGTCGACGTCGGAGATCTGGGTCAGGTAGCACACGAGCGAGCCCGCGGCGCTCCCCCGGCACGCCGCGAAGATCCCCATCGCCTTCACGTCGGCCACGATGTCAGCGACGGTCAGGAAGTACGCCGCGAACCCCATCCGCCGGATCATCGAGAGCTCCAGATGCAGCCGGTCGCGGAGGCGCTCGTCCTCTTTCAAGCCGCGCTCGTGCACGCCGCGCCAGCAACGCTCAGCGAGCAGGGCGTCGGCGCTGCGGCCCGCCGGCGTCGGGAAGTCGGGGAAGCGCAGGCGCCTCAGGTCCAGGTCGAACGTGACCCGCTCGGCGAGACGGAGGGTCTCCTCGGCCAGGTCGGGGCGCTCGGCGACGAGCGCGCGCATCTCGGCCGCGGGCTTTAGCCACCCTTCGGCGTTCGCGCGGCTGACGTGGTTCGAGGCGATCGGCACAATCTTCCGCATGCACTCCAGGGCGTCGGCAAGGAACGCGTCCTCCGGCACCAGGTAGCGGACCGGGTTGGTGAGAACCGCGGGGACCTCGAGTCGATCGGCCAGCCGGAGCATCGCGCGGACCTCGTCGGTGCTGTCCCTCTCGAGGCGATGCTCGACCGCGATCCGCAACCGGTCGGGCCCGAACGCCTCCCGGAACGGGGCGGCCAGGCGTGCGGCGGCGTCCACGCGCCCGCCGACCGCGAGCCGGCCCGGGTGCGAGCGTGGACCGAGCAGCGCGATCATCCCGCCGGCGTGTGCACAGATCTGCTCGACAGCAACCCACGGATCCCCGCGCTCCCCCAGCAGGTGCGCGTCGGTGGTGAGGCGGCACAGGTTCGCGTAACCGGCGTCGTCGAGCGCGAGCAGTACGACCTGCGCATCGACCGGCGGCGGCACTTCGGCGCGGACGGTGAGCGACGCACCGAGGATCGGCCTCACGCCTTCGCGCTGACACGCCTGGACGAACCGGGCGGCCCCGTAGAGCCCGTCGCGGTCGGTCATCGCGACCGCCGGCATCCCGAGCTCGGCGGCGCGGCGCGCGAGCTGCTCGGGCGTGAACGCCCCCTCTTTCAGCGAGAAGCAGGACCGGACGTCCAGGTGCACGTAGGGGCCGTCAAGCACGCGGGCGTGGTGCGATGGCAAAAAGGAGATCCCCCTCGGTTCGAACAGGTGTTCGATTCTAGGGGTAGCCCCATGGGTGCGTCTAGCCTTTACGATCCGATCGTGCCCTCAACGGTGAACGAACTCTTCTCGGCGGTTGGTCTGACTCCATCTGGCGTCGTCTCCTGGGGTACTGCCATCCCCGCGACAACAACCGATCCGACGACTGGCGTGTACATCGTGGCCTCCCAGGCGGACCCAGACTCGACGAGATCCGCTACCTCCACCTGTCCCATCTCACCCGAGGCGATCGCGACCCTCTTAGACGTCCGGCAGGAACTCACCGTAGATGGAACACGGCCGGATGTGGCAACGCTCACGGAGCGGCTGGCGAGCGCCTGGTGCTCCGACGAAGTCGTGGTCTACATCGGCCGAGCAGGCCCCCGAAAGCGGGTCACGATCAGCGCACTCTCCGACCGGGTTCAGGAGTACTACGGCACCTCACTCGGAGCGAGTGGGCCTCACGCGGGTGGTTGGCCCATCAAGACCCTCGCGACCCTGGGAGAAGCATCCGTGCACTACTGCTATTGCACCGAGTTCGAGAGGGTGGAGAGCGACCTGCTCGATGCGTTCGCCGGGCGGGTCTCGGACGAGACCAGGGTTTCCCTTCACGATCAAGTCCATCTCATGCCGTTCGCCAATCTCAAGAACAACATCGGAAACAAGAGCCTCGGCATCAAAGGAGCGCGTGCACCGAAGAAGCCTCGAAAGCGGGACACTGAACGGGCCGGCCGCCAGTCGGCACCGCCTCGCGCTCCGATCGGCGGTTCACGCACGTCGCAGCGTGTCACCGCTGCGGATCTGGGCAAAGGACAGCTCCGGATCCCTCGAAC
>CAZZND010000068.1:0-13097 GCA_964655465.1 uncultured Actinomycetes bacterium | reverse complement strand
CCGAGAGGTGATCAGCGGCAAGCAGCACGTCGCGCTCGTCAAGGGCAACGTCGACGGTGCAGAAGACATCCTGGTCCGCGTCCACTCCGAGTGCCTGACGGGCGACGTCTTCGGGTCCCTGCGCTGCGATTGCGGCGGACAGCTCCAGCAGGCGATCGCGATGGTGGGAGAGGAAGGCCGTGGCATCGTGCTGTACATGCGGGGGCACGAGGGCCGGGCCATCGGCCTCACCCACAAGCTGCGCGCCTACGAGCTCCAAGATCAGGGCCGGGACACCGTCGAGGCGAACCTCGAGCTCGGCTTCCGGGCGGATCAGCGCGACTACGGCATCGGGGCGCAGATCCTCGTCGACCTTGGCGTGCGCACCATGCGTTTGCTCACCAACAACCCGGACAAACGCGCCGGGCTCGAGGGCTACGGTCTCGCGATCGTCGAGCGGGTGCCGCTGCAGACCGAGCCCACCGTGCACAACGCCGGCTACCTGCGGACGAAGGCCGAGAAGATGGGGCACCTGCTCGATGTGCCCGAGGAGCAGAGATGACCGCGTACCGCCTCGAGGTCCCCGAGGAGCAGAGATGACAGAGTACCGCCTCGAGGTTCCTGAGGAGCGGGCGTGACGGTGTACCGAGGAGAGATCGACGGCCGCGGGCGCCGGATCGCGATCGTCGCCGCCCGGTTCAACGAGATGATCACCCGGCGTCTCGTCGAGGGGGCAACCGCCGGGCTCGAGGCGCGCGGCGTCGCCGCCGGCGACGTCGACGTCGCGTGGGTGCCGGGGGCGTTCGAGATCCCACTCGCCGCGCGGCGGTTCGCCACCTCGGGCGTGGACGCCGTCATCTGCCTGGGGGCCGTGATCCGGGGTGAGACGGCGCACTTCGACCTGGTCGCCGGCGAGGCGGCGCGAGGGATCGCGGCCGTCGGGCTCGAGACCGGCGTCCCGGTCATCTTCGAGGTGCTCGCGACCGAAGACCTCGCTCAGGCGGAGTCGCGCGTGGGCGGCGCGCACGGGAACAAGGGTTGGGAGGCAGCTGATGCAGCGCTCGAGATGGCCAGCCTGCTCGAGCGTCTGCCCGGCGCCCCGACCCCGTGACGTGCGCGTTGCTGATGTCGACGCACGTCCGAGGTGGCCCCTATACTGCGCGGGTGACACGCACGTGAAGCCGTTATGCACCGGCGCTGCTACGGCCGCTGCCGGTGCTCGTTCGTCTAGGAGGTGATGCGGGGTCTCCACCGATCCGCGGATCAACGACAGGATCAGGTCAGGCCAGGTGCGCCTGGTGGGTGCCGATGGTCAGCAGATCGGGGTGGTTGACACCCGCGACGCGCTCCGTCAGGCCCTCGACCTCGACCTCGACCTCGTCGAGGTCGCCCCTCAAGCCGACCCACCCGTGGCCAGGATCATGGACTACGGGAAGTACAAGTACGAGCGGGACGTCAAGCTCAAGGAAGCACGCAAGAAGCAGTCGCGCACCGGTCTGAAGGAGATCAAGTTCCGCCCCAAGATCGACCCGCACGACTACGCCACCAAGAAGGGGCATGTCATACGGTTCCTCTCGGCGGGCAACAAGGTCAAGATCACGATCATGTTCCGGGGGCGCGAGATGGCGCACACGGATCTCGGTCGCAAGATCTTGGACCGGCTCGTCGCGGATCTGGCCGAGCTGGTCGTGGTGGAGTCGAACCCCAGGCAGGAGGGGCGCAACATGATCATGGTGATCTCCCCGAACAAGCGGTACCTCGAAGAGGTCGCCAAGGCACGAGCGAAACAGGAGCGCGAGGACGCGAAGGTAGCCGCCGCGGCCCCGACGCCCACCGACGACGCCCCCGAGAACGAGCACGACGGACCGACCACCGACGCGGCTGACGATGCTGGGGCCGCCCTCGCGGCTGACGTCGCCGCCGCCGATGAAGGATAGACATCATGCCGAAGATGAAGACCCACAAAGCCACGTCGAAGCGGTTCCGCGTGACGCGCAAGGGCAAGGTGCTCCACGGAAAGGCCACCGGCAACCACATGCTCACGAAGAAGAGCGGCAGCCAGCGCCGCCGGATCGAGGGCTACGCCGAGGTCCGGGCTAGGGGCGAGCAGAAGAAGATCAAGCGTCTGCTCGCCAAGTGAGGTAACGATGGCCCGCATCAAACGTTCTGTCCACGCGAAGAAGAAGCGCCGCCAGGTTCTGGCGTCGGCCAAGGGCTACACGGGGACGCGCCGCAAGCGTTACCGCGCTGCGAAGGAGCAGGTCCAGCATTCGGGGGTCTACGCATACCGCGACCGGCGCGACCGTAAGGCTCAGTTCCGCAGGCTCTGGATCACCAGGATCAATGCGGCGGCACGCACGCACGGCATGTCGTACTCCACGTTCATCACGGGCTTGAAGGCCGCCGGCGTCGAGGTTGACCGCAAGATCCTCGCCGACCTCGCCGTGACGGATCCGAAGGCTTTCGCGCAACTGGTCGAGACCGCGCGGTCCGCCTCGAGAGCCGCCTGAACCCCCGGGCGCTCGCGCCCGACCGGAGACTCCGGCGGGTCCGTGCCGGTGGGTGAGGGGAGCGGCGCTCCGTGAGTCCGACAGATCCGAAGGTCGCCGGCGCGGTGCGTCTGCGCAAGCGTTCGTTCCGCGATCAGGACCGACGGTTCCTGGTGGAGGGGGCGCAAGGGGTCCGTGAGGCGCTCTCGGAAGATCCGCCGCGCCTCGATGCACTCTTCACCTCCGATCCGCTGCACGAGCTTGCCGTCCGAGCGAGTCAACTCGGCGTACCTGTGCACCGGGTCGGTTCCGCCACGGTCGCGCGGATCGCGTCGACGGTCACACCCCAGGACCTCGTCGGCGTGGCTCCGTTCCTCGACGTCGGTCTCGACGCGCTTCCCGGAACCGGCTGCCTCGCCGTCCTGCACCAGGTCCGCGATCCGGGTAACGCGGGGACCGTGCTCCGCTCGGTGGACGCGGCGGGCGCCGGCGGGGTGGTCTTCACCGACCAGAGCGTCGACGTATTCAACCCGAAGACGGTGCGCGCCTCGGCGGGTTCCCTCTTCCACGTGCCGATCGTCCGGGAGGCGGATCCCGACGACACCCTTCGGGCACTTCGCGCCAGGGGGTTCCGGATCCTCGCCATGGCCGCTGAAGGAGCCGAGAGCCTCTATGCCACGGACCTGACGGGTCCGATCGCGTTCGTCTTCGGCAACGAGGCCCACGGGCTCCCTTCCGCGATGCGCGATCGCGCCGATGCGGTCGTGCGGGTGCCGATCGCGGGGGGCGCCGAGTCGCTCAACCTCGCCGCCGCGGCCACCGTGTGCCTGTTCGAGGGGGCTCGTCGCCGGCTGGGACGCGGTCAGGTGCTCGATGCGATCGTCGCCGCGGCGGCCCACGACATCCGTTCCCCCCTTACGGCCATGAAGGGTTTCGGGGAAGCCCTGGAGCGTCGCGGCGATCAGATGACGCCAGAGCAGCGCGCGCTGATGGTGACGGGGATCGTCCACGACGCCGATCGGATGGATCAGATCGTCCGTCTGCTGGTCGATGCCGCCCGGGTGGCTTCGGGCGCGCTCGACCTGTTCCCCGAGCGCCTCGACGCCGGAGAGGTCGTCGAGGCGGTCGCGCGCCAACAGGCGCGCGACCCCGACCATCCCCCCATCGGATGGACCGGGGACCGTGGGCCGTACCTGCTTGACGGACCTCGCCTGAAGACCGCCATCCTGGCTTTCTGCGAGGTCCTGGTGTGGTGGGGCGGGGAGGGGCCCATCCGGATCCGGACGGAGGCTCGCGGTGACCGGTTCCGTCTCGAGGTGCGTCGCACCGCCGACCCGAGCGTCGACCAGGCGGTCATCGATGGCCTCTTCCTGCCGAGGGCACCGGGGACGGGGGGCGGCTCGAAGGTCGGACCCTACGTCGTCCGCGGCGTCGCGGAAGCGCAGGGCGGCGGCGCCTGGGCCAGGCTCGATGGCGAGGATCTCGTCTTGATGCTCGAGATCCCGGATGCGGCGTCTGACGGAGGGTCCGACGAGGGCGATCGCTAGACTCGCTCGCCCATGGATCCCGCCGAGATGCGCCGCACGCTCGAGGCCGAGCGCGAGCGCGCGGCCGGTTCGGCCGCCGCCGCCTCGTCGCTCGAGGAGCTCGAAGCCGCGCGCGCGGCCGTCGCGGGCCGGCGGTCACCTTTCAGCGAGGTCCAACGCGCGTTGGGCTCCCTCGGACACGAGGACAAGCGCGAGCTCGGCCGTCTGGCCAACGACGTCCGGAAAGCCATCCAAGACGCGTTCGATGGCCGCCGAGCGGCGCTGGAGGCCGATCGAGAGACGACCTTGCTCGCCGCCGACCGGCTCGACCTCACCCTGCCCGGCCGCGACTCGCGTCAGGGGTCCCTGCACCCGCTCACCTTGGTCGAGGACGAGATCGTCGAGGTGTTCACGCGGCTGGGGTTCCGCGTTGCCGAGGGTCCCGAGATCGAGGACGACTGGCACAATTTCCAGGCGCTGAACATCCCCGAGGATCATCCGGCCCGAACCATGAAGGACTCGCTCTACGTCGCGATCCCCGGCCGCCCTGACCTGCTGCTGCGTACCGAGACCAGCGCCGTGCAGGTCAGGACCATGCAGTCCCAGCCGCCCCCCGTCTACATCATCGCGCCGGGCCGGGTGTACCGGCGCGAGACCGCCGACGCGACGCACCTGCCCGTGTTCCATCAGGTCGAGGCGCTGGTCGTCGACGAGGGCATCACGTTCGCCGACCTCAAGGGCACCCTCGAAGAGGTGGCCAGGGGTCTGTTCGGCGACACGCGCCGCGTCCGGCTCGGCCCCGCGTACTTCCCGTTCGTCGAGCCCGGCGCGGAGGTCGGCGTTTCCTGCTTCGTGTGCGACGGGGCCGGGTGCCGCGTGTGCGGCAACGGGTGGATCGAGCTCCTCGGCGCCGGCATGGTCCACCCGAAGGTCCTCGAGAACTGCGGGTACGACCCCGAGCGCTACACGGGCTTCGCCTTCGGCTTGGGGATCGAGCGGGTAGCCCTCCTGCGCTACTCGATCCCGGACATCCGTCTGCTCCTGGACGCCGACATCCGGTTCCTGCAGCAGTGGGGAGCGGCGTCGTGAGGGTCCCGCTCGGATGGCTTCGGGAGCTCGCGCCCACCGACATGGCGGTCGACGAGCTCGCCGACCTGATGACGCGTCGAGGTGTGAAGGTCGAGGGCGTCCTCTACCCCTGGGAGGGGCTCGATGGGGTCGTGGTCGCCCGCGTCCTCGATGTCCGCGACCACCCGAGCTCTGACAAGCTGTGCGTCGCCCGGATCAACCACGGTGGCGGCGAGATCGAGCTGGTCGTCGGCGTGCGCAACATGGTCGCCGGGGACCTCGTGCCATGGGCGCCGCCCGGCGGGCGCGTGCCGGTGCTCGATGAACCCGTCGGTCAGCGTGAGATCCGCGGCGTCGTGTCCAACGGCATGTTGTGCTCGCCTCGTGAGCTTGCCATCAGCGCGGACCACGGCGGCATCCTGGTCCTGGACGATCAAGGCTTGGAGCCAGGCACCGACCTCAAGCGGGCGTTGGGGCTCGACGACCCGGTGCTCGACATCGAGGTCGAACCGAACCGGCCCGATCTCCTGAGTGTGGTCGGGGTCGCGCGCGAGGTCGCGGCCGCGACCGGGGTCGAGCTCCTCGAGCCCGACCCCTCGCCCCCCGAGACCGACGAGCGCGCGACCGATGTGGCGACCGTTCGCATCGACGCGCCCGAGGGATGTCCCCGCTACCTCGCGCGCGCGCTCCGCGGCGTCCGTCACGCCAGCTCGCCCCTGCAGGCCCAGGTGCGGCTGACCGCGTGCGGCATGCGACCCGTCGACGCCGTCGTCGACGCCACGAACTACGCGATGCTCGAGCTCGGCCAGCCGCTTCACCCCTTCGACATGGATCGTCTCGCCGGCCCGGGGATCGTCGTGCGCTACGCGACCGAAGGTGAACGCCTGACGACCCTCGACGACGTCGAGCGGACCCTCACCGACCGCGATCTCCTGATCTGCGATACCGAGGAACCGGTGGCGATCGCCGGCATCATGGGCGGCCAGTCCTCGGAGGTGCGCGACGACACCACCGCGGTGCTGCTCGAGTCGGCGTGGTTCACACGGGGCGGCATCCTCCTCAGCGCGCGACGCCTCGACCTGCACTCCGAGGCCTCGCATCGGTTCGAGCGGGGGACCGACCCCGAGGGGCTCGGACGTGGTGCCGCCCGCGGCGCGCAGCTCATCGCGTCGTGGACGGGCGCGACCGTCCTGGCCGGCCTCGCGGGGGCAGGCGAGGTGCCGCATCGTCCGTGGGTGTCGGTGCGTCCCTCGCGCGCGACGATGCTGCTCGGTTACGACGTGAGCATCGCGGACGCGCGCGCCGTCTTCGACACGCTGTCGATGGCGCACCGCGACGCCGGGTCGGCGCTAGAGGTCGAGGTGCCGGGCTACCGGACCGACATCGACCACGAGGTCGATCTGATCGAGGAGATCGCGCGCGTCCATGGCTACGACCGAGTGGGGTCGACCGTCCCGCGGTCGGCGCACGCCGGCGGCGTGCCACACCCCTACGCCGTTGCGCGCCGTGCGAAGACCTCGCTCGTCCGCGCCGGCCTCCGCGAGATCCGTCCCGCACCGTTCGCCTCCCAGGAGGACCTCGATCTGTTCGACGGCGGCGACGCGATCGCCGTCGCGAACCCCCTCCGCGCCGAGGAAGGCTTCCTGCGGACCCGATTGTCCCCCGGTCTGCTGCGGGCCGTGGCGCGGAACCGCGCCCTCGGCGCGCGCCATATCGCGTTGTTCGAGGTGGGCATCACGTTCCGTCTGGGCGACCCGTTCACCGAACACCGCAAGGCAGGGTTCGTGCTCGCGGGGCCGGCGGGCGAAGGCTGGGCGTCCGAGGACCGTGAGCTCGACGTCCTGGACGCCAAGGGGGTCCTGGCTAGCCTGCTCACGGACCTCGGCGTCGCGGAATGGTCGCTCGGCGATGTACCGCCCGGGCCGTTCCACCCGGGCCGTTCGGCCTCGGTCGTGGTCGATGGCAGATCGATCGGCGTGCTCGGCGAGATCCATCCCGGTGTCGCGGCCGCGATGGATCTCGAGGGGCGCGTGAGTGTGGGCGTGATAGGCCTGGGGTCGATCGCAGCCGCCCCGGTTCAGCCTTTCGTGTTCCGCGATGTCCCTCGGTTCCCCCCGGTGCGCCGCGATCTCGCGTTCGTGATCGGCGAAGACACGCCGGCGGGCGAGGTCCAGGTGGCCATCGAAGGCGCGGGGGGCGGCCTCGTGGATCGCTGCGCCTTGTTCGACGTGTTCCGGGGCGGCCCGTTGCCACCTGATACGAAGAGCCTCGCCTTCGCGCTCGACCTGCGTGCACACGACCGCACGCTCACCGACGAAGAGGTCGAGCCGGCCGTGGCGGAGATCGTCGACGTCGTAGCGAGCCGGTTCGGGGGTGTATTGCGGGCCGGATGACACGCGTTGGCGCCGCGACGGCCGCCAGGACTAGACTCGCGCGCACATGACGCGCGATTACCTCTCGGTCGACGATCTCTCTCCCGCGGAGCTCGAGCGGCTGCTCGACGTGTCGTCGGCGATGAAGGCCAACCCCTTATCATCCCGCGAGGCGCTCGCCGGGCGCTCGGTCGCGATGGTCTTCGAGAAGGCCTCGACCCGCACCCGGGTGTCCTTCGACGTGGCCGTCGCCCAGCTCGGAGGGCATCCTCTCACGCTCTCGGCCGGCGACCTCCAGCTCGGTCGCGGCGAGACCATCGAAGACACCGCCCGGGTCCTGTCGCGCTACGTCGACGCCATCGTGCTTCGGACGTTCGAACAGGAGCGCCTCGAGGTGCTGGCCGCCGCCGCGGACGTCCCCGTCATCAACTCACTGTCGGACTTCGAGCATCCCTGTCAGGCGATCGCGGATCTCCTCACCGTTCGCGAACGAGTCGGGTCGCTCAGCGGTACGGTCTTCACGTACGTCGGCGACGGCAACAACGTCGCTCACTCGCTCCTGCTCGCCGGCACGAAGGCGGGGATGCACGTCCGGATCGCAACACCGCCGGGGTTCGAGCCGATCCCGCAGGTCGTGCATCGCGCGGTCGAGATCGCGAAGGAGACCGGTGGCAGCGTCACCGTCACGACCGACGCCGCCGATGCCGCCACCGGAGCGCAGGCCCTCTACACGGACGTGTGGGCGAGCATGGGTCAGGAGGAAGAGGCCGAGGAGCGGGCGCTCGTCTTCCGCGCGTACCAGGTCAACCAGCCGCTGGTCGACGTCATGGCGCCCGAGGGTGTGGTCCTGCACTGCCTGCCCGCGCATCGTGGGGACGAGATCACCGACGAGGTGCTCGACGGGCCGCGCTCGGTCGTGTGGGACCAGGCCGGCAACCGGCTGCCCACCCAGAAGGCGCTGTTGCTCCTACTGTTCGACCTCCTCTGAGGCTCGCGAGTGGCTCGGCTCGCCCGAACGACGCTCGCGCGCTCAGCCCTCGAGGTGGCCCCGGCGCTGCTCGGAGCCGTCCTGGCACGCCGCGAGGACGACGGCGGGCTGACCCGGGCCATGATCGTCGAGACCGAGGCCTACGAGCCGGATGATCCGGCGAGCCACGCCTACCGAGGCCGGACGCCGCGGAACGCCTCGATGTTCGGACAGGCGGGCACGCTCTACGTCTACCTCGTATACGGCATCCACCACTGCGCGAACGTCGCGACCGGTCGGGTCGACGAGGGCGCGGCCGTGCTGCTCCGCGCGGCGGAGCCGGTCGACGGGCTCGACCGGATGCGGCGCCGGCGACCCGGGAGCAGCGACCGTGACCTGTGTCGTGGACCCGGAAGACTCGCCCAGGCCTTCCACGTCACCTGGGCGTTCGACGGCCTCGACCTGGTGACGTCCGACACCATCTGGCTCGAGCGGGGCGATCGCGTGACGCAGGTCACCGCGTCGCCGCGCGTTGGGGTTCGTCACGCGGCGGATCAAGCATGGCGGTTCTCGATCGAAGGGTCGCCGTTCGTTTCCGGCCCGCGCGCGAGGCTACGGTGAGGGGAGCGGTTCGGCCACGGTGAGGACGACCGTGCTCGTCTGCAGCGCGTGCGTCCCACCGGTGGGCGACTGCGCGACGATGGTCCCGGCCGGCTGCGTGGATCCTGCGACCTCGATCCGAACGTAGAAGCCGGCGTGCTCCAGGGACTCGGTCGCGTCGATGCGTTCCAGACCGACGATCGACGGCACGACGACATCCTGCAGCGAGGACGGCGAGGTGCAGGTCTCCGTGGGTTGCGTCCCGCTCACGAAGTTGATGGTGTCGATGTGCTGCGGCAGCGTGTAGGGGTTCGGCAGGCAGTACGGCTGTTGCGTGATGTCGACCTCGACCTCGACGTAGTCAGCCTCGGGGGTGGGGAACGCCTCGGCCGGGAGCCCCGCGGTGGCGCGGAGCATCAGGAGGCGCCAGATCTGCGCCGGCCAGGTACCGCCGAAAACCTCGGTCCGGGTGCGGGGTGGCACCATGGGGATCTGTCCTTCGTGGAACCCGACCCATACCGCGGCCGTGAGCTGGGGTACCGATCCGACGAACCACGCGTTCGCGTTGTGGTCATCGGTGCCGGTCTTGCCGATCTGGGGACGGTCGATGATGGCGTCGTTGCCCGTGCCGTAGTACACGACGTCTTGCAGGATGTCGTTCGCGGCGGCGGCGACCGGGGGGTCGATCACCTGCTCGGGTCGCGGGTCCGCCTGCCACACGATCGCGCCGCTCGCGTCGGCCACCGTGACGACGGGCAGTGGAGCGACCCGGCGGCCACCGGTGGCGAGGGTCCCGTAGGCAGACGCCATCTCGAGGGTATTGGCCTCGTTCGCGCCGAGGACCGCGGCCGGGTACGCCTCGAGCGGGTCGGTGGGCCGAGCCACCTTGCGGCAGCAGCGCAGACCCATCCGTTGCGCGGTCTCGACGACCACCTCGGGGGTGAGGCGCTGGATCAGCTGCGCGTAGACCGTGTTCACCGAGCTCACGGTCGCGGTCCGCAGGCTGATCGTGCCGTAGCCCGCGCCGCCGGCGTTGGTTACCGGCCAGGTCTTGCCGTCGGGAAGCTGCAGCGTGAGGCTCGACGGTGCGGCGAAAGTGCTGTCGGGCGAGATCCCGTGCTCCAGCGCAGCGACGAGCGCGAAGGGCTTGAATGCCGACCCGGTCTGACGGCCCGTGCCACCCATCCCGGTCGCGAGGTTGACGCGGCCCGCCGCCCTGTCGGCCCAGTAGTCGTGGTCGTCGCCACCGACCAAGGCTCGCACGTAGCCGGTCCGGGGGTCGAGCACGGTGACAGCTCCGTCGGGATCGCCTGGGTATGACAGCACAGAGCGGACCGCATATTCGCTCGCCTGCTGGATGCTCGGATCGAGGGTCGTGGTGATCCGCAGGCCCCCGGTGAACAGCAGGCGGTAGCGGTCGGCGGGGGTCTCGCCGAAGGCCGGGTTCGTCATGAACCACCGCTTGAAATAATCCACGAAGTACGGGTAGGGGTATCGCTCGACGTCGCCGCCCTCGCGCAGGACCAAAGGTTCGGCGCGCGCAGACCGGACGTCGGAGTGTCCGATCATCCCGAGGCGACGCATGAGCCGAAGCACAACGTCGCGCCGCCCCCCCGCGGATCTCGGCCGGGCGTACGGGTCGAAATGGTTGGGCGCCGTGATCAGTCCGGCGAGCATCGCGGACTGCGACAAGGTGAGCTCCGCTGCATCCACGCCGAAATACGTGCGGGCCGCCGCCTGAGCGCCGTAGGCCCCCTGTCCGAAGTACACGGCATTGAGGTACCGGGTGAGGATCTGCTCCTTCGTCAGCCGATCCTCGAGCTGCAGAGCGAGCGTCCCCTCGTCCAGCTTCCGCCGGAAGGTCTCGGCATCGCCCACGTACAGGAGCTTCACCAGTTGCTGCGTGATGGTGGAGCCACCCTCGACGACCTCCCCCTGGATGAGGTTCACGATCGCGGCCCGGCCGATGGCTTCGAGGTCGATGCCGATGTGCCCGTAGAACCGGCGGTCCTCGATCGCGACCACCGCGTCACGCAGGTGCTCGACCATCTGATCCTTGCGCAGGACGACCCGGTCCTCCGTGGCGTGCAGGGTCGCGATCAACGAGCCGTCAGACGCGTAGAGGAACGATGTCTGCGCGAGCGGACGTTCCTGCACCTCGTCCAGGTCGGGCAGCCCGCATGCGGTGCCCACGACCGCAAGCACGACGAACCACGCGACCGGTCCCCGGACCATCCGCATCCATGCGAGCGTACCCCTGACCTGAGGCAAGCCTTGGTAGCCTGCGCGCCTATGGTAAGCGACCCGATCCAGGCGCTGCGAACCGGCGCGGTCGACCTGATCCCCGAGGGTGAGCTGGAGGACAGGCTCGCCCGAGGCGGGCCGCTGCGGGTCAAGCTCGGCGTCGACCCCAGCCGGCCCGACCTCACCCTCGGGCACGCGGTCGTGCTCCGCAAGCTCCGTCAGTTCCAGGAGCTCGGCCACACGGCCGTGCTCATCGTCGGCGACTTCACGGCGCGTGTCGGAGACCCGTCGGGGCGCTCCGACACGCGCCCGATGTTGAGTCAGGAAGAGACCGACGAGAACGCGCGAACCTATCTCGACCAAGCCGGTCTGGTGATCGACGTCGGTCGGGCCGAGGTGCGCCGCAACTCGGAATGGCTGGCGGTGCTCGACATGGTGGAGCTCATCCGCCTCGCCTCGGTCGCCACCATCGCCCAGATGCTCGAGCGGGAGGACTTCCGCGCCCGTTACGAAGGGGGCGAGCCGATCAGCGTCGTCGAGCTCCTCTACCCGTTGCTCCAGGGCTACGACTCGGTCGCGGTCGAGGCGGACGTGGAGCTTGGCGGCACCGATCAGACGTTCAACCTGCTGATGGGTCGTGAGGTGCAGCGCGCCTACGGTCAGGAGCCTCAGGTGGTGCTGACGACCCCGCTGATCGAGGGGCTGGACGGCGTCCGCAAGATGTCGAAGTCGCTCGACAACTACGTCGCGCTCGCCGAACCACCCGAAGAGCAGTTCGGCAAGCTCATGTCGCTGCCCGACGAGCTCATCGCGAAGTACGAGCTCCTCACGACCGATCTTGGTCCCAACGACCACGCCAGGGTCATCGCTGGCCTCGCTGACGGTTCCATCCACCCGAACGGGGAGAAACGACGGATGGCCAGAGCCGTGGTCGACCTCTACCACGGAGGGGGCGCCGGCGCGGCGGCCGAGGCCCGCTTCGACCTGGTCCACAAGCGGCACGAGATCCCGGACGACATCCCGGCGATCGTGCTCCCGGCTGACGTCTTGCGGGACGGGAAGGTCTGGCTCCCCAAGGTCCTGGTAGCCGCCGGGCTCGCCGGGTCCAACGCCGAGGCCCGTCGGGCGATGACCCAGGGGGGCGTGAGGTTGGACGGCGAGCCGCTCACCGATCCCGAGCTCGAGCTCGAGCTCGACCAACTCGTCGGCCGCACGCTCCAGGTCGGCCGTCGCCGATTCGTGCAGGTCACGGGGCTGGAGCCGGCCTCGGGTTGACGCCTCGGGGAAGGCTGCTAGGCTCTCGCTCGGCGCGGCCCCCTGCGCGATGTTCCGTTTGCGTCGCGGGGGTTGCTCGTGTCCACTCGCACCTTGAGAACTGAACAGCGTGTGAATGCCAGTGCCTCGTCGGTACGAGGCGTGGTTCGCCACGTCTCGGACCAGACGACCGTACGAAACAAGAACCGCCCCTTCGGGGGCGGGTCAGGAACAGGTCGGCCTCGAAGGTGCCTCTTCGGACCGGCCGACTCCGAACGGAAACAGCAGAACCGGTGGCCATAGGGCCGGCGGGGACGCGGATCTCTACGGAGAGTTTGATCCTGGCTCAGGACGAACGCTGGCGGTGCGCCTAATACATGCAAGTCGAACGGTGAACGGGGCTTCGGCCCCCGGATCAGTGGCGAACGGGTGCGTAACACGTGGGCAACCTGCCCCTCACTCTGGGATAACCCCGGGAAACCGGAGCTAATACCGGATACTCCGGCCGAGCCGCATGGTTCGACCGGGAAAGGTCCGCTGGTGAGGGATGGGCCCGCGGCCTATCAGCTTGTTGGTGGGGTAACGGCCTACCAAGGCG
>CAZZND010000067.1:0-13172 GCA_964655465.1 uncultured Actinomycetes bacterium | reverse complement strand
GAGGTCTCCTTCACCATGAAGGTGAAGTCGGTGATCGCGGGGGAGTAAACCGCGCCGCCCGCGCACGGGCCCATGATCACGCTGATCTGCGGGATCACGCCGGAAGCGCGGACGTTCCGCTCGAAGATGTAGCCGTATCCGGCGAGCGAGGCGGCGCCCTCCTGGATCCTGGCGCCGCCCGAGTCGTTGATCTGGATGAAGGGGGCCCCGGTCTGCATCGCCAGGTCCATCACCTTGCACACCTTCTGCGCATGGACCTCGCCCATCGATCCGCCGAACACGGCGAAGTCCTGCGAGGCGACGAAGACCTTGCGCCCGTCGATCGTGCCGTAGCCGGTGATGGCGCCGTCGCCGGGGGGGCGGCGCTTGTCCATCCCGAAATCGTGGGAACGGTGGACCGTGAACGGATCGGTTTCCACGAACGAGCCCGCGTCCATCAGGATGTCGAGCCGTTCGCGGGCGGTCAGCTTGCCGCGGTCGTGTTGCTTCTGCGCGGCATCCCTGCCTCCCGGGGTGAGCGCCGCGGTCCGGCGCTTGCGCAGCTCCGTGATGCGATCCTCGACGGTGCGCTCGAGCACGGGGTCTTTCTCGACCTTCGCCATGGGGGGAGTCTATCCACGTCGCGGGAGGCGGCTCAGCACTCGCCTCTCGGCCAGCCGGCCGCACCCCATCCGCCCGCCTCGGCGACCATCCGGATCGTGACGATGGAGTTGGAGCGACCGCGCAGGGCAGAGTCCGACAGCTCCCAGAGGGGATCCGTGTATCCCTCGTATCGCACGGGCCAGTGCTCGGCCGCGTGCTGGTACAGGCCGAGGTACATGCCGGTCGGGCTGGAGGCCTTGGGGTCCAGCCCGCTCTCGCGATCCGCGATGCAGACCGCGCGCTCCGTCCCTCCCCGGAGCGGTCCGAACTCCTCGACGGCGCACACGATCCGCCGCGTCGAGAAGTGCCGGATGGACTCGTCGGGCTGCTGGTGGAGATCGCACGGGCCCGGCCGGTGGTGAGCCTCGGCGCTCGGGACGGAGAGGATCGCCGCGGCCATGATGGCGAGCACGAGGCTCGTTCGGATCCGCACGGCGACGGACCCTAGCAGGTCCGGACCTCACGGGTCGAGGTCGACCCGACCGCCCGAACGCCAGTAGACGCCATGATCGCGGTCGAGGAACCCCTCGTCGACCAGGTAGCGGCGGATCGCCGCGAAGTCGTTATCGAAGGCGCCTACCACGACGTTGACCTCGTTCTCGTCGTAGCGTCGGCCCGGCTCGAACTCGAGCGCGATCCGCTCCAGCACGATCAGCCGTTTCGTGCGTTTCGTGGGGAGCTCGGTCAGACGGCCGTTCCGGAAGAAGGTCTTCAGCACCACCTCCTCATCCTCGGTGGCGGCGCCGAGCGCCATGTTCGCGCTGCGGGGTGGTCCCACCTGCTCCGCGGCCCAGCGGAGGGTCTCCGGGTCCAACCGGTAGGTGCGTCGGTCCTCGGCGAGCCGCGCGACACCCGCTGCGGTCAGCCGGGTCAGGTGCTGGCGCAGCCGCTTCATCGGCAGGCCGAGCTCGCCGGCGAGGGCGGCCGTGGTCCGGTCCCCACGTGCGAGCAGCCCCGCGATCGCGAGGCGTTCCGGGTCGGCGAGGGCACGGAGGATGTCGTCGGGTGTCTCGCTCATGGTTCCTGGGGCATGTCGGTGGTCCTCTCTAGCATGCTCGCATGGAGCTCACCGATCCGCAGCGGCGCACGCTCGAGCAGCTGATCGGCACCGGTGAGCGGCCCGTCTTCTCCACCGACCTGGTGCAGCGGCTGCGCGACCGGATCGAAGACGCGACCCGTGAGCTCGAGGGCACCGATCCGCTCTGGCTCGGGAAGGAGCGCCTGAGCGACCTCGAGCGCTGCGAGGGGACGTTCGCGTCCAAGGTCGCGGGCGAGGGTCCGCCGTTCACCCACTCCGCCGCGTCGGCGGCCGGCGTCCTTCTCCACCGCGCCATCGAGGTCGAGGTCGGCAGCCGCGAGGCCGTGGATCCCCATGCCCTCGCGATCGCGGCCGCCGAGCGTCTCTGCGACAAGGAGGAGCGCTTCGCCGAGTATTGGCGCGAGCTCTCGGCGCTGGAACAGGACGACCTGCTCATGCAGGCCGTCCGCGGGCTCACGCTGTTCCAAGGGTCGTTCCCACCGCTGCGCGACCTGCGGCGAGAGCTCACGCCCGCCACCGAAGCCGGGATGCGGGCCGAGCTGTTGGGTGGGGTGCTCGTCATCTCGGGCAAGATCGACCTGCTGCTCGGGGCTCCTGACCGGCTGCAGCCGATGCGGGGGACCCGGCTCGCGATCGACCTCAAGACGGGCGGGGCCTACCCCAACTACGTCGAGGACAACCGTTTCTACGCGCTGCTGCTCGCGTTGCGGTTCGGCGTGCCGCCGTACCGGGTCGCGTCTTTCTTCCTCGAAGGCGGCACGTGGCAGGCCGAGGACGTCGACGAGGACGTTTTGTTCCACGCGGCCGACCGGGTGGTCGCGGCCGCCCGCGCGGCGCGCGCGCTCCAGGGCGGGCGCGATCCGACGCTCACCCCTGGCCCCTGGTGCGGCTGGTGCCCCCGGCTCGCGGTGTGCCCGGCGGCCGACCCCGACGCCGGCCGCGCGGCCTAGAGCCCTCCACCGGGGGCCAGGTCGGGGACCTGGATCATCAGGCCGACCATGCCGTGCTCGCTTCCCTTCTCGTGGACGACGACGCGGGGGAAGATCGCCGCCTGACCCACCGTGATCGGGCGCCGAGCACCCTCGCCCTCACGGACCCAACCGGACCCGCTGAGCGGGAGGAACAGGTGTCCGCGACCGGTCTCGTGCGGTCCTCTATGGCCGCCGGTGCCGAAGCGAACGAGCCGCACATGGGCCTCGCCGGTGCCATGGGCGAGCTGTTGCGCCCACGCCTTCCGGCTTCCGTAGTGTTCGACCCTCGTCCAGCTGCCGTCGTCGAACGTCGTGATCTGCATGGAAGGACGGTAGCGTCGATCGGCAGAGTCGGCTTGCTAGGGTTCCCGGACTCGACGAGCGTCCGGAAGGGTGAGACCCATGGGGAAGGATCTGTACGACATCGGTGACCTACCGCCGGTCGGCGACGTGCCAGCGCGGATGCACGCCATGCTGGTCAGACCCGATCGCTTCGGCGAGCCGCGCGAGGCCATCGAGGACGAGGTCATCGACGTCCCCGAGCTCGGCCCGCGCGACGTGCTCGTCGCCACGATGGCCGCGGGTGTTAACTTCAACAACGTCTGGGCCGCACGAGGCATCCCGGTGGACGTCACGAGGTCGCAGGCACGCTGGGGCGAGCCGACCGACTTCCATATCGTCGGCTCGGACGCGAGCGGGATCGTGTACGGGGTCGGCGCCGAGGTGAAGGATGTCACGGTGGGGGACCACGTCGTGGTGCATCCGGGGCAGTGGGACTTCGACGACCCGTGGGTGCTCGCGGGCAAAGACCCCGGTCTCGCCGGGACGTTCCGGGTGTGGGGCTACGACTCGTGCTGGGGCTCCATGGCCCAGTTCACGAAGGTGCAGGACCATCAATGCCTGCCCAAGGCCTCGCACCTGACGTGGGAGCAGGCCGCCGCGCCGACGCTCACCGGCGGCACGGCCTACCGGATGTTGTTCGGTTGGCCACCGCACACCGTGCAGCCCGGCGACGTTGTCCTGGTCTGGGGCGGTTCAGGCGGCCTCGGCTCGCTCGCCATCCAGCTGGTCGCGAACGCCGGGGGACGCGCGGTCGCGGTCGTGTCCTCCGACGAGAAGGGCGAGTACTGCAAGAGCCTGGGCGCGGTCGGCTACGTGAACCGCAAGGCGTTCGACCACTGGGGCGTCCCGCCCGCATGGGACTCGCCCGATTGGAAGGGCTGGTTCGACGGGGCGAAGGCGTTCGGCAAGGCCATCTGGGACGCGCTCGGCGAGAAGGCGTCGCCGAGGATCGTCTTCGAGCACCCGGGGCAGGACACCATCCCCACGTCGAACTTCGTGTGCGATCGCGGCGGCATGATCGTGATCTGTGCCGGCACCAGCGGTTACGACACGATGATCGACGTCCGCTACCTCTGGTACATGCAGAAGCGCTACCAGGGCTCGCACCTGATGAACGACGAGCAGGCGACCGCGTTCAACGACCTGGTCCTGGAGGGCAAGATCATACCGACGCTCGGGCACACGTACGGCTACGACGAGATCCCGCTTGCGCACCAGCAGATGGGTGACGGGAAGCTCCCGGAGGGCAACGTGAGCTGTCTGGTGAGCGCGCCGAGCGCGGGGCTCACCGGCTTGGCCACCTAGACCTCGACCGAGGTCGCGTCGGACCCGGGCTGTAGCGTTGGGGTCTCCCACCTCCTACCGACCTTGCGCATGCGACGCGCATGTGGCACCGTGAAGAGGTGGCCAAGATGATCCAGGTCCGCAACGTCCGACCGGAGCTGCACGCCGAGCTCGTCCGTCGGGCGGAGCTGCGGGGGACGACGCTCACCGCCTACGTCGAGGAGATCCTCGAGCGTGAGATCGCGTACCCGCCGGTCGAGGACGTGATCTCACGCGTCCGCGAGCGTGAGCCGGTGGCGGACTTCGCAGGCTTCGCCGAGGTGTTCATCCGTCGGATGCGCGAAACGCAAGGGGAGGACGCATGGCCATCGTCGTCGTCGACGCATCGGCGTTCATCCGATTCCTGAGCGGCGCCGAGCTCGGATGGGAACCGGCTCCGGCCGACGAGATGCATGCGCCAGAGGTCTGTGACCTCGAGGTCATGGGCGCGATCCGGTCGGCGCTGCTGCTCGGGCGTCTCCCCAGCGAGCGAGCCGAGGAGATGCTCGTGGACTACGTCTCCCTCCCCATCCGACGCCACGCCTACCGGGCCCTGCTCTCGCGATGCTGGGAACTGCGGCACAACATGTCGGTGGCCGACGCGGGCTACGTCGCCCTGTCCGAGCGCCTCGGCGCCGCTCTGGTGACGGTGGATGCGCGGCTCGCCCAGGCTGTGTCGCGTCACACGTCCGTGCCGGTGCTCCCCTGACGCTCGCGGATCAACGCTCCTGGACGAGCTCGACCAGCACGCCGCCCATCGCCTTCGGGTGGAGGAACGCGATCAAGGTGTCGCGCGAACCCGGCCGCGGTGTCTCGTCGATGAGCCGCGCGCCCTCCGCCTTCAGGTGTGTCAGCGCGGCCTCGATGTCGTTGACGCGGTAGGCGACGTGGTGCACGCCGGGGCCTCGTGTCGCGAGCGATCGGCCGACGGGCGTGTCCGGTCCCAACGCACCGAGCAGCTGGATGAAAGACGACCCGACGGCGAACAGGACCTCCTCGACGCCTTGGTCCTCGACGCGCTCCCGATGCGCGGGTTCGACGCCCAGGAGCCCGCGGTACAGCGCGACCGAGGACTCGAGGTCCTCGACGGCGATGCCCACGTGGTCGATGTCGGTCGGGTTCATCCTGTCGCCCCCAGGTCGGGCTGCATCTCGGCCGCAAGGTGGCGCGCGCGTGCCACCTGGTAGGCGGGCAGGTCTAGTACCCGGGTCACCGCGGCCACGCCCATCGCGCGCAGGTCCTCTTCGGGCTTGGCGCCCGGTCCTCGGGGGGCCACCAGGACGTAGAACTCAGCGAGGTCCAGGAACTGGGCGAGCGAGGGGGTCAGTCCGCCTCGCTCGTACTGGTAGATCGTCTGTCGCGACGAGGGGCATCCCTTCGTCTCGGCCGCCGACTCCACCGACCGGTATCCCGCGCCGCGGCGCAGGTCACGCAGCAGCACACCGATCACGCGGCGATCGTCGTCGCTGATCGGCGGTCGCTTCGTCCGGGCCATGGGGCGCCGAGCCTATCGCAGCCTGTGGCGTTCGCCGCTTGGCCGCTGCGGCTCGGCCGAACCGTCCGCGTCCTCCGGTCCCCGAGTTGGGGGCCGAACGGCGGATAGCCCGGGGGAGGCCACCCGATGTACGGTTGGTCGGCCGGACCGACCCGGGAGCAGACCCCAGGAGCCACGCCGTGCCCCAGAAGGATCATGCCAGCCCCGCCGCCATCCTCGAGGGGTCGCACCTGGTGTCGAAGGGGCGCGCGGACGTCTTCAAGATCCGGGAGAAGGGCCGGCTGAAGAAGGTCGCGAAAGCGATCGTGGTGGTGGCCGCGATCGACGCCTTCCTGTACTGGTTCTACTCGACCGGACACGGGATCACGCTGCCCGAGATCGGGCCCGAGTTCATCTACTTCCTCCCGGTCATCGGCATCTTCGTCGCGATCCTGCTGATGGTCCTGATGCCCCTGTTCAACGGGCGCTCGCCGCACATCACCGTCTACCCCGAGCAGGTCGAGCTCGGTCTCACCGACATCAAGGGTCTCGATACGCAGGTCGACGAGGTCATCCGCTCGCTCGACGTGTTCCTCGGCTACGCCACGTTCCGCGACGAGCTCGGCGGCACGCCGCGCCGGGGCATCCTGTTCGAGGGACCTCCCGGCACGGGCAAGACGTTCCTGGCCAAGGCGATGGCCAAGCAGGCCGGTGTGCCGTTCCTGTTCATCGCGGCGCCGGCGTTCACCTCGATGTGGCAGGGCATGTCGGCACGGCGCATCCGCTCGTTCTTCAAGCAGCTCCGCAAGGTCGCGCGCAAGGAAGGGGGTGCGATCGGGTTCATCGAGGAGATCGACGCGATCGCGCTGCGCCGTGGCGGGGTCAGCGCTGCGACACCGGCGCCCGACGGCCTCGCGGGGATGAGCGTGTCGCATTTCGGTGGAGGTGGCGACTCGTCGAGCATGGTGAACGAGCTGCTCATCCAGATGCAGTCGTTCGACCAGCCGCCGTGGCGGAAGCGCGTGAAGGCGAAGCTCATCACCTGGATGAATGGCTACCTGCCGCCGAACTGGCACATGCGAGCGATGCGCTCGGAGTACCACAACATCCTGCTCATCGCGGCCACGAACCGCGGTGAGTCCCTCGATCCCGCGCTGCTTCGGCCCGGGCGGTTCGACCGCCGGCTGTACTTCGACGTGCCGACCAAGATCGAGCGTCGCGACCTCATCGATTTCTTCCTCGGGCGCAAGGCGCACGACGAGGAGCTCGACGAAGATCTGATGCGCGAGCGGGTCGCGCATGAGACCTTCGGGTACACGCCCGTCATGATCGAGCACCTGATGGACGAGGCCCTGCTGGTCTCGCTCACCGACGGCCGCAAGCGGATGACGTACGCCGACGTGATGGAGGCGAAGTTCACCGAGGAGGTCGGGTCGAAGCAGACCACCGTCTACACCGACACCGATCGCGAGGCCGTGGCCACGCACGAGGCGGGGCACGCGACCGTCGCGTACTTCCTGGGCAAGGGCCGGCGGCTCGAGGTCCTGTCGATCATCAAGCGCCGGGGTTCGCTCGGTCTGCTCGCGCACAGCGACGAGGAGGAGCGCCTCACGCGCACGAAGTCCGAGATCGAAGCCGGCATCGCGATCGCGCTCGGCGGCATGGTGGCCGAAGAGATGTGCCTCGGCGAATCGGGCACCGGCCCCGGTGGTGACCTCTCGACCGCGACCTCGCTCGCGGCCCAGATGGTCGGGTCCTTCGGGATGGCGGGCTCGTTGATCAGCTACGAGGCCGTCGCGGACGGGCCTCTCTCACGCTCCAACCTGGTCGGCAAGGTGCTCGCGAACGCAGAGACGAAGCAGAAGGTCGAGGATATCCTCGAGACACAGCGCGAACGTGTTCGCGCCGTCTTGGAGGAGAACCGCGACGTGCACGCAGCGCTCCGCGACACCTTGATCGAGCGTGACGAGCTCGTCCGCGACGAGATCTTGCGCGTCATCGAGAAGGCTCTCGCGAACCGAGACTGAGTCCGGTGCCGGCCGACCCGGACTCGGAGCTCGAGATGGTCCGGCGCGGGTGGGCGGCTAGACTCGACGCGTGACGCGTTCCTACATCGTGGCCGGCGCGCGGACGCCGATCGGGAAGTTCCAGGGTTCGCTCGCGGGGTTCCGAGCGGTCGACCTCGGGGCGATCGCGATCCGCGAGGCCTTGAAGCGCGCGGGCGTCGCTCCCGACCAGGTCGACTACACGATCTTGGGGCACGTTCTGCAGGCGGGGCAGGGACAGATCACCGCGCGGCAGGCTGCCGTCGCCGCCGGCATCCCGATCGAGATCCCGGCGCTCACGGTCAACAAGGTGTGTCCCTCGGGGCTCGTGGCGATCGCGACGGCGGACCAGATGATCCGCGCCGGCGAGGTCGACGTGGTCGTGGCTGGCGGCATGGAATCCATGACGAACGCCCCGTTCGTCCTGCCCGACGCCCGGTCGGGCTCACGCCTGGGCGACACCGCGATGGTCGACACGATGCTGAAGGACGGGCTGTGGTGCGCGTTCGACGACGAGCACATGGGCGTGGGCACCGACCGGATGAACGAGGAGTACGGGGTGTCTCGCGACGCCGCCGACGCCTGGGCGGCGAGGTCTCACGCCCGCGCGGCGGCGTCCTGGGCCGACGGGTCGCTCGCGCAGGAGGTCGTGGCCGTCGAGGTGCCTCGGCGCAAGGGCGATCCCGTGATGTTCGCGCGCGACGAGGGGATCCGGGCCGACACCACCGCCGAGGCGCTGGCTGGGCTGCGGCCGGCCTTCACCGCCGCCGGCACCGTCACGGCCGGGAACGCGTCGCAGATCAGCGACGGCGCCGCCGCCTGTGTCGTGGCGAGCGAGGAAGCCGTCGCGCGCCTGGGCCTCGATCCTCTGGCGCGGATCGACGGCTATGGCATGAGCGCCGACCGCTACGCGTCGCTGCACACGGTGCCCGCGCTCGCGCTCGAGCGCGCCTTGAAGAAGGCGGGGGCCACCGCGGACGGCCTCGAGGTCGTCGAGATCAACGAGGCCTTCGCGTCTGTGGCGGTCCACGCTACCCGCATGCTCGGCGTCGACGAGGCGGTCGTGAACCCCAACGGCGGCGCGGTGGCGCTCGGGCACCCGATCGGGATGAGCGGGGCGCGGATCACGATCGCGCTCGCCTACGAGATGGTTCGGCGCGCGGCCTCGCTCGGAGGCGCGGCCATCTGCGGCGGTGGCGGGCAGGGCGACGCGCTGGTGCTGCGTCGCGACTAACGCTTCGCGCGGCTCCGCCTCGAAGAACGCTCGGGCTCCTTGGGGCCTTCTGTCGCCAGCCGGCGGAGCTCCTGCGACAAGATCTGCTCGCCGCTCGGCTCCCAGGGCTCCTCCGGGGGCGCGGCCACGTCGTCCACCACGATCCTCAGCTCCGGCGCGAGCGGCTGCTCGCCGTTCGTCTGCCTCACCGGCGCCTCGGCGTCGGGCAGGAACACCCGGAACGACGAGCCGCCACCCTCATGGCTCTCGACCTTGGCCCATCCACCGTGGATCTCGGCCAGCCGCCGCACGACCGGGGACATCGAGGCGTCCGAGGACGGCTCCGGGTCCTCGACGGCGAGCAGCGCGCCACCTTCCTGGGGCTGCAACCGCACGGTGACCTGCTTCCCGTTGGGCGTGCGGTCTCCGGCGTTGCGCAAGAGGCTGGCCACGATCTGCTCGGCGCGCTGCGCGTCCACGCGGATCGAGACCGGATCGCTCAGCACCCGAACCTCGTGGTCCGCCCCGATCTCGGATTCCTCGACCACGCGTCGGACGAGCGCATCGAGGTCGGTGTTGCGGATCTGGAGGTCGACGGTGCCGCGGACCAGGCGCTCCGAGTCGGTCATGTCCGACACTGCGTAGTCGAGCCGGCGCATGTTCGCTGCGAGCTGCTTGAGCAGCTGCGACTGGTCCTTGGCGTCGCGCTTGTGCTTGAGCAGCTGGGCGATCCCGTTGATCCGGGACAGGCTCTTCTTGGCGTCGAGCGACAGCTCCTTCAGGAACGGCGTCGTGGCGCGGCGGTCCTCGACGACGGTCTCCGCCGACGCCGACGCCGACGCCGTCGCCGTCGCCGCGGCGTCGGCGGTCTCGGGCTCGCGCATCTCGCGGAGCGCCTCGGACATCTGGTGGGTCCGCAGCTCCCCTTCCGCGATGTCGGCGCGGTCGCGCGCGTCGGTGCTCACGGCCTCCAGCTCCCGGGCCCGTTCCTCGGCGGCGATCAGCTTCTCGGTCTGACCGGCCAGACGTTCCTGCGTCACGCGCAGCAGGTCGTCGATCTGCGAGCGACCCTCGTCGTCCGCGAGCTCCAGCTGCCGGCGCGACTCGATCTCCTGTAGGCGGCGGTTGAGATCGGCGTTCTCCGCGGCGGCGCTCTCGAGCATCGCGGCCAGCTTCTCGGCCCGTTCCCGCAGCCCGGTACGCTCGTGTTCCGTGGAGGCGAGCGTCTCCTCGGCCTCGGAGGCCCGAGTCCGTGCTTGGTCGAGCTCACCCTCCATGGTGCCTACGGAGCCGTCGGTTAGGGCCAGGTCGGCCTGCATCGAGACGAGCGAACGCCGGAGGTCGTCGGTCTCCTTGCGCGCCTGCGCCACGGCGAGGGTTCGTTCCTTGATCTCGGCGTCGAGCGAGGCCGCCTGGGCGCGCATCGCCGCGATCTGGTCGATCGCCTGCAGTAGCCGCTGCTCACGCGAGGCTGCCTCGGCACGAGCCGCCTCCATCTCCGAGCGAACCTCTTCGAGCTCGATCGTAGCCTGCTGCGCGCTGAGCTCAGCGGTCGCGATCCTGTTCGCGAGCTCAGCCTCCTTCTGGCCAACCTGGCTTTCGTAGGACGCCTGCATCGCCGCGATCTGACGCTGGAACTCCTCGCGGGTGGAACGGACCTTGTCCTCGAACTCGGCCTCACGCTCGACCAGGTCGGCGCGGTGCGACGCTCGGAAGCTCTCGATCTCGGCCTTCGCCGCGCGAAGCTCGTCGTCCAGCATGGCCGCCCGCTGCTCTTCGTTCCGCAGCGCCCGAAGCTCGACCCTGCCGTCCTCGAGCTCGCGGCGGGAACGGTCGAGCTCGCCCTGGGCCGAGGCGAGCGAGTCCTTCGCGCGCATCAGCTCGACCTGCGACCGATCCAGCTCGGCCTGCAGTTCCGGTGCGTAGCCGGCGCTCGCCTTGCGCGTCTCCAGCTCGGCTTCGGTCCGTGCGAGCTCGGCGTGCGCGTTCGCCATGTCGGCGCGGAGCGACTGCGATTCACGCTCGGCTGCACGGAGTAGGAGCTCGGTGTCGTCGTCGGGGGCGCGACGCAGCTGCTCCTCGAGCTCTGCGGCCAGCTGCTGGCGCTCTGCGGCGAGCGTCTGGACCTGCTGCTGCATCGTGGCGACCTGACCTTCGGCGCGGAGCGCGCGCTCCTCGACCCGAGGGTCGCTCGCGACCTGGGGGTCACGGGGTTGGCGTTGGAAGGCCTGCAGATCCTCGAGCGCCTTGCGGTACTGCTCCTGGAGGAGGCTGAGCCGCTCCTCGGCCGCACGGGCGCGGTCCTCGGCCCGGCGACGGGCCTCACCCTCTTCCCGCATGCCGGCGAGTGGCGGGGTCAGTTGCCGCATGGGCTGGGGCGCGGGCTGTGGAGCCAGCTGGGGCTTCACCTCCGCCCCCTCGGTCACGACCGCGAGCACGCGAGCCACCCCGAAGACCGCGACGCTCAACAGGATGAGCATCGCGAACAAGAACATCGCGTTCGTACGCCACGGTCCCGGCGCGGCCGCGATCGGGTCATCGGGTCGCGTCAGCTCCACCGCCGCCGGATCGCCGACGCCGGAGCGCAGGGTCAAGGGGACGAGGATCGAGATCGCGCCCTCGGACTCCTTCGTCTGAGGTACGCCGCGCAGCGCCTCGCGGATCCGCTCGCGTTCACCGGGCAGCTGGGTGCCGATCAAGCTCTGGCTCGTCGAGTACAGGATGGTGCCCTCGGGCGAGAAGACGGTCACGTCCGTGAAATCGCTCGGGTCGATGATGATCGACTGCACCTGCCCGGCGAGTTCCACGGCGCGGTCGGGCGACACGGGACTGCTCAGGTCATCGGGTGAGAACGCCAGCGCGAGCGAGCTGTCGGTGATCTGCGTCGCCTGCGCCACGACCGCCGCGCGCGCCTGGTCCGTCGCGCGGAACGACATGAGGAACGATCCGACGATCCCCAGCACCAGCAGACCGCCGATGACGGTAAGCACCGTCCGCGCGATCCTCCCATATCCCTTCAGCGAAGCGATCATCCGTGTCCCGCCTTATCCACCACGTGTCGCTGCGTCGCTCGCCACATCGAGCCGGTCCCGTGAGGTGGTTATCGGCAGTCCTCGGCGACTCCTCGACTAGACCTATGGCCCGGTCCGGATGCCCCTCGGGGGACCGAAGGGCCTAGCCCGCGCCTTCGCTCGGCGTGGCGCCCGAGAGCACCCGGGTGTCGCCGGTACGGTCGTCCTTGCCGAGCTCGATCACGTCCTCGACCGTCTGGCGCATCTGCTCGACGTGCGACACGACGACAACGAGTCGGTCCGTGTCACCCGCGACCAGCCGCTCGATCCCGTCCATCGCACGCTCGAGGTGCTCGGGGTCGAGGCTCCCGAACCCCTCATCCAGGAAGAACGAGTCCAGGCGTCCGCCGCCGCGCGCGACCATCTCGGCGAGGGCGAGCGCGAGCGCGAGCGAGGCGAGGAAGGTCTCGCCGCCCGACAACGAATCGGACGAGCGGAGGGCGCCGCCCGCGTTCATGTCTGCGATCGCGAACGTGTCGTCGTCGGCGAACCGATAGCCCCCGCCGGTGAGCTCCTCGAAGTGGACGCTCCCCAGTTCGGCAAGCGCGGCCCGTTCCTCCTCGAGCGCGTACGCGAGGAGCCCTCGTGGCTGCAGGTCCGTGGCGACCCGGCGAGCGAGGTCCCGGCGACGGGTCGCCACGTCGAGGCGCGTCCCGAGGTCGGCGGCGGCCGCGATGGTCGCCTCGAGCCCCCGCACCCGTTCCGCGGCCGCCGCGTGCCCAGCTTTGGCCGCGCTGCGAGCCTCGACGAAGTCGTCGCCGGGACCGAGCCCGACGCTCTCGAGGTGACCGGCCAGCTTCACCCGTGCCAGGCCGGCATCGGCGGCGGCGCCCTCGAACGCAGCTTCCGCGGCACCCAGCCGCTCGACGAGGGCATCGCCGAGCACGGCGAAGGCGGTCCGCGTTCCCTCAGGGGTCGGGTCCACCTCGACGGTCTCGCCCAGGCGGCCCCAGGCCCCGGTGAGCCGCGCCGCGAGCTTGGCGGTGTCGGCCGCGGTGGCCGCGCCGGCGGCCCGCGCGTCCTCGAGCCTCCTCCGCGCGGCCGCCGCGGCC
>CAZZND010000066.1:0-13179 GCA_964655465.1 uncultured Actinomycetes bacterium | reverse complement strand
TACGCTCGGTTCCAATACCCTCAGCCCGAGCTGCGCCGTTGGCTCGAGCGACGCCAGGTGCTCGTCGACGCCGCGTCGACGAGCGACGCCGAGGGCGACCCGGCGCCCGCCGCCGCCGTGTACTCCCCGTTGTGGCGGCCGTGGCGGTTCGCTTGCGGCGCCGCCGGCGGCGCCGCCATCGCCGTGAAGTGGTCGGGCGCGATGATCTTGGTCGCGGTGGTGCTGCTCACGCTGATCTGGGAGACCGCCCGGCGTCACGTCGGTGAGCGACGCTGGCCCGCCGCCTTCGGACGCGCCGTCGCCCGCGAGAGCTTGGGCGCGATGCTCGCCCTGCTGATCGTGCCCGTCGCGATCTTCATGCTCACCTGGGTCCCGTGGCTCCACCACTTCGACTGGGACATGGGCAAGTGGGCGCATACGCAGGCCGAGTCCTACGACTTCCACTTCACCGACGGGATCGAGGAGCTCGAGAAGGATCCGGAGACCGGCGAGATGACGCCGAGCCACCCCTATTACGCGCGGCCGCTGGGGTGGCTGGTGCTCGCACGGCCGACCTCGTTCTACTACCAGGACTACGGACCCCAGATGCAGCAGATCTTGGGCATCGGGAACCCTGCCCTGTTCTGGGGGTCGTTGCTCGCCGTGCCGTACCTGCTCTTCGCGTGGCGCCGGACGCGCGACTGGCGGGCAGGGTTCATCGCGGTGCCGTTCCTCGTCCAGTTCCTGCCGTGGCTCCGCGTCAGCAGACCGACGTTCTTCTTCTACGTGCTGCCGCTGGTGCCGTTGATGGTGCTCGCCGTCACGTTCCTGCTGCGCCATCTCTCGGACGCGACCCTGGTGGTGCGGGAACCGGGAGGCGTCGTGGCCCGCAACCCCGAGACCGGCGAACCGGCCGTCTCGACCGCCTTCGTGTACCGGCCCTTCGTCTGGATCTACGTCATCGCGGCGGTCGCGATGTTCGCGTGGTTCTGGCCGATCCTGACCGCGGGGCAGATCTCGGACCTGCGCTACCCCACCATCGTGTGGTTCCCCGGGTGGATCTGAGCCGGTAGGCTTCGCGCCCGATGCCCTCGACCGAGCACCTGATGTTGCCTGCGCCCGACGGCGTCCGGCTCGCCGCCACGCTGTACCTCCCCGACGGCGACGGTCCCTGGCCCGCGCTGCTCGAGGCCCTGCCGTACCGCAAAGACGACATGACCGCGTCCTACCGCCCCGAGTACCTGCGGTTCGCCGAGGCCGGCTACGTCGTGTGCCGCGTCGACGTGCGTGGCACCGGGTCGAGCGAAGGCATCGCGACCGACGAGTACCCCGCGGGCGAGCGCGGGGATATGATGGCCGTGATCGAGTGGCTCGCGACGCAGCCCTGGTCCACGGGCGCGGTCGGGATGTTCGGTACCAGCTACAGCGGGTTCAACTCGTTGCAGCTCGCGATCGAACAGCCACCGGCGCTCAAGGCGATCGTGTCGATCTTCGCGAGCGACGACCGCTACCACGACGACGTCCACTACTACGGCGGCGCACTGAAGGCGCTCGACACCGTCGACTACCCGACGTACATGGTCGGTTTCAACGCACTGCCCCCGGTGCCGTCGGTCTACGGCGAAGGCTGGCGCGAGGAGTGGGAGCGGCGCGTGACGGGCACCCAGCCGTGGATGCTGACGTGGCTCGAGCACCAGACCGACGACGCCTACTGGCGGTACGGGAGCGCTCGCGAAGGCATCGACCGGATCGAGGCGGCCACGATGCTCGTCGGGGGCTGGACCGACGGGTACACCAACATCTGCCTGCGATCGTTCCCCGAGCTCCGGTGTCCCAAGCGCCTGCTGATCGGCCCGTGGCCGCACGCCTCGGTCGAGACGTGCATCCCCGGCCCGAACATCGACCTGGTCGCCGAGATGCTGCGCTGGTGGGACCGCTGGCTGAAGGACGTCGACACGGGCGTGGACGACGAGCCACCCATCACCGTCTTCCAGCAGCGCTCGACCCGGCCGGACCCCTTGCGCACCGAGATGCGCGGCGAGTGGCGCTACGAACCGACCTGGCCACCTGAGCGGCTGCGCTCGCACTCGCTGCGGCTCGCCGACGCGGCGCCCGGCGGGCTGGCATCGGGCCCGGGGCCCCAGGATGCCTTGACGACTCGCGGGGACGTCGGGGCGACCGCATGGATCTCGTGCGCCGGCTCCATGCCGTGGGGGGTCTCCTCCGATCAGGGACCCGACGAGGCGATGTCGCTCTGCTACACCTGGGAGCCCCTCGACCAGGAGCTGGTGATGATGGGCCACCCGGTGCTCCGCGCGCGGGTGATGACGGACCGGCCGGTCACCTACCTGTCTGCGAAGGTGGTCGACGTCTTCCCCGACGGGGCGGCGTCACTCGTGGTGCGCGGCATGGCGAACCTGGCGCACGCCGACCCCCGCTCGGGTCGCGTCCCGATCGAGCCCGGCGTCGCGTACGACTTGGAACTCGAGCTCGAGGCGGTCGCATGGACGTTCGACGCTGGACATCGGCTCCGGCTCGATCTGGCCGGCGCGGACTGGCCCAACGCCTGGGCCCCACCGGAGTCGGCGACCGTCACGATCGACCGCGTGCACACGAGCCTCGAGCTGCCGGTGCTCGCCGGGCCGGCTCCCGTGAACGGCGAGCCGTCGCTCCCCCCCTCGGCGCAGCCGCAGGTCGACCCGCGAGCCAACTCGCCGGCCGGCTGGGCGACATGGCGGATCGTCGAGGACGTGATCGAGGGAACCCGCACCGCTGTCGCCGGCTACGGCGGAGACAGCGCGGCTAAGGACGCGGTGCCCGCGATACGCGGTGTGTACGGAGGGACCGTGGGGGTCTCGGCCTCGGATCCGGGCGATGCGTGGGCGGAAGGGACCGCCGACTTCGAGATCGTCTTCCCCGAGGCCACCTGCCGCGCCCAGGTCACCTCGCGCCTGCGCTCGGACGCCCGGACCTACGGGCTGTCGATCGACCTCGTGGTGAGCGAAGACGACCAGGAACGGTGGCACCGGACCTGGGAGCGCGAGTTCCCGCGGGATCGCCAGTAGGACCCCGGAAACACGGAACCCCGGCACGGATGCCGGGGCCGGTCTTGGTTGAGGTACCTCGACTCGGAGTATACCCGGGCGACGGGCGGACGTCCGCCCCGACGCCGAACCGTCACCCGACGTCCTCCGGAGGGCCCCGGCTTGCGCTCAGATGGACCGGCAGCAGCCCCTCGTCCGAGAGGATCTGGCGCCGCGACGGTGCGATGGCCGGCTCGGGGATCGAGCTCTCGCGCGTGAGGGGCGCCACGACGTAGGGGTCGTCGCGAAGCAGCTCGGCGCGCTGAACCACCACGAGAACGCTCGCGCGTCCGGCCGGGAACACGAGCTGTGTGCGGTCCGCTACGGCCGGGTCGACGTACATGGGCGCCATCAGGAACAGGGACAGCGGTGGGACGGCACCGATGTCGCACGTGGGCGCGAGCGCGCGGATCTCGGCATGGGTTGCCGGACGCGCCGTCGGGTCTCGGAGCGCCTCCTGCGCGAGCTCGAGATCGAGGTACCGGGGGTTGGGCACCACCATGAGGCACGGACCGGCGGCCCCGGTCACGACCTCGGTTCGCACGACCTCGGACAGATCCAACCCGTGTGCGCGCGCGGCGTCGGCGGGCGTGACCGCCCCGGCATGCGGCAGCACGAGGAAGGCGACGCCCCTGCCCAGCAAGTACGAGATGACGTCCGACATGGTTGAGGCGATGCTACCCCCCGGGCCGCAGCCATCTCGGGCAGGTCGCCACGATCTCTCGTCAGAACCCGGGCAGGTGCTCCCGGAACAGCAGGAACCCCGCGGCGGCGGCCACGTCGAGCAGCAGGTGGGCGACGACGAACGGCCACGCCCGCCGGGTCCGCACGAACAACCATCCGAACAGCAGGCCCATCGCGAGGTTGCCGAGGAAGCCTCCCCACCCCTGGTACAGGTGATACGAGCCCCGCAGGAGGGCGGCGGCGCCGATGGCCGCGGCGGCGGACCAGCCGAACTGCTGCAACCGGGTCACCAGGTACACGAGCACGACGGTCTCCTCGAGGAGCGCCGCGCCGGCCGCGTTCATCACCACGGCGAGCCAGGTCCACCAGTAGCCTTCGGGCGGCGCGGGGATGACGAACCGGTTCACGCCGAGCGCGACCGCGCCGAGGTACACCCCGATCCCTGCGAGGCCGACGACCGCGAACAGCCCGAGGCCCAGTGCGGCGTCGCGCCTGCGGTGCTGCCCGTCGAACCCGAACGCACCCATCCCCTCGCCGGAGCGGCGGGCGAGGTGGATCACCAGCCACACGGGCGCGAGACCGAAGACGAACGGGAGCAGCTGATCGAGGAAGTTCGCCGACTGGTTCGCCGCCGGGACGATGATGCCGCTGACCGGGCGTTCCAGCAGGCTCCGGACCGCGACGATCGCCGACGGGAGCAGAGACAGCGACAGGACGACGAGCACCTCTTCGGCCAGGATCCGGCGCGGCAGATCGGGCGGGGCCGGCACAGCGGGACGCATGGGCGACAGCCTAGGTGACGCCCTCGGGTAGGGTTCGCTCATCATGGCGTCGCGCATCGCGGACCTCGTCGTCGTCGGTGCCGGTACCGTCGGCGGCTGGGCCTCGGTGTTCGCCCGCGAGCTCGGCGCCGAGCGGGTGATCGTGATCGACCGCGACCTCGCGGGTGCGGGCGCATCCAGCCGCGCCGGGGGCATGGTCCGAGCACAGGGCGGATCCCCCGACACGGTCCGGCTGGGGTCGTGGTCGATCGACTTCTACCGCCGCCAGGTTGCGCGGTACGGCGCCGATTCAGGGTTCGTCGGACGGGGGTACGTGATCCTCGCGGTCACCGCCGCCGACGAGCGCGCCGCCCACGAGCGCATCGCCATGCAGCGGGGCACGGGGCTCGACGTCCGCTGGGCCGACCGGGACGAGGTCCGCCGGCTCATCCCGGCGATGGCGGCGACCGGCTATCGAGGCGGCTCTTACGTCGCGACCGACGGCTGGGTCGACCCGCCCCGCAACGTCGGGGCGTACACGCTCGCCATGCACCGGGCGGGCGTGACGCTTCGCGAACGGACGACCTTCACGGGCCTGCGACGCGGACGCAGCGGTCGCGTGACCGGCATCGAGACGACCGCAGGGCCGATCGGGGCCGGTCACGTGCTCTTGACGGGCGGTCCCGGGCTGAACGGGGTCGCGCGGCTCGCCGGTGCCAAGGCGTGGGTCGGCTACGCCCGGCACCAGGTCGTGGTGACCGAGCCGAGCCCCGCACTGCATCCCGAGACGACCGCGATGGCGTTCGACATCGGCGCCGGCATCTACTGGCGACCCGAGGAGGGTGGGTTCCTGTGGGGCATGTCGAACCCCGCCGAGACCCCGGGCGCCGCGAGGCGGATCGACTGGAACCACCTTCGCGCGATGGAGGCACGTCTGCACCGGCTCGTGCCAGCGACCAGGAAGCTCGGCATCAAGAAGGCGTGGGCGGCGACGATCGAGTACACCCCCGACCACCAGCCGATCACCGGCCCGCTCGTCACGCGCGACGGCGAGGAGCTGGACGACGTCTCGATCGCGAGCGCCTGCGGTCACGGCATGATGTGGGGCCCGGCGGTGGCGCGCATAGCCGCCGACCATGCGACCGGCCGGCGGACCCGGGTCGTCGGTCGTCCGCGCGACTTCCGCATGGATCGGTTCGACGACGAGGGCCGGTCGCCGTTCGTGGATCCGGTGGCGCTGCCGTTCCCGGTCCGGATCGAGGATTGACCCGCTACTGCAGCAGGCGCGCGGTCATCGAGAACGACTGGTTCTCGTCTCGCGGCGTACCGCCGTTGCAGGCGTACGGCCCCGAGAAGTCGTAGCAGTCTTGGTAGCGGACGCTGCCGTTGCCGAGGACCACGACGATGCGACGGACCTCGGAGCCGAAGCCGACGGTGGCCGCACCGTCGCCGGAACGGTTCAGCACGATCGGTCGCAGGCCGACCGAGCCATCGTCGGCGACGACGACCAACGTCGCAGAGGGCGTCGTGCCCGACGGTGGACCGCTCACCGAGACCCGGAGGCGCGCGCCGGCGTGCACGCCGCGACCCCGGCCGATCCGGATGAACCGGTGCGTCAGATGGTCGAGCGACCCATCCGAGGTGAACGGCGATCCACCGGGCGTGAGCGTGCGGAAGACCTGTATGGGCACCGGGCCGTAGGCGCCGCCTTCGCTGTAGAAGCGTGCGGGCGCGACGTTCCATGCTCCGAAGTCGCGGAACGCCCCTGCGAACGACCACGGCTGCCCCGACTTCGTCGAGTTGTTGAGCACCGCGGCGACGGCCTCGCTCGAGAACAGGTCGCGGCCGCCCGGCGCGCCGTCCGCCTTCAGCCAGATCTCGCGCACGACATCGGGAGCGACGGCCGGACCGGCGCCGAGCGACTCACTCAGGTACCGGAAGAAGATCCAGTCGCCGTAGACGCGGAGGCCGGCGCTCTTGTCGAGCGCGATCGTGGGGTTCGAGAGCGGGCTCGTCGCGAGGTACTGCCGGTTATCGTCGATGGTGTCGTAGAGCTCGTCCTCGATCCAGGTGGCCGTCGCCTCCATGAACCACGCGTCCTCGTACAGGTCGTACGCGAACTGCACGGCGTGGAAGAACTCATGTGCGGCCGTGACCTGCAGCGGCAGGGTGGTGTCGCGGTAGCCGAACTCCGCCGGCGAGAAGT
Organism: uncultured Actinomycetes bacterium; assembly: GCA_964655465.1. Lineage (GTDB taxonomy): Bacteria > Actinomycetota > UBA4738 > UBA4738 > HRBIN12 > AC-51. Next base: position 6,466 of record CAZZND010000066.1, on the reverse strand, counting down.
CGTTGTCCAAGACGCAGTACGCGCTGAAGTCGAAGTGGCGGTAGCCGCCATTCAGACGGGGATCGTCGCTCGTGCAGTACCCGTACAGCCCATCGTCGCCGAGGTTCGTCAGATAGACGTCGAGCTCTGGTCCGCCGCCGTCGTTCGAGGAGGTCGCGTCCGACTTCGGGGCCCGGTAGCCCAGCTCGTCCACCTCGAACGCCCAGACGCCGGCTATGACGCCGGCGACGCTCTCGACGTAGTCGGGCACGCCGATCGTGCCCGCGGCATCGGCCACGGGGACCGCGTTCGCCGTCGTCGTCACGTAGTGGATGCAGACGTTCGGATCGCACACCGGGGTCGCCTCGTCAACCGAGTACCCCACGTCGGTGCCGGGTGGCGTGTCGGGGTCGTTGACGCCGTCGGTCGGTCGAGCGAGCAGCCGCTCGGCGCGGGCGCGGGCGCGGGGACCGAGCTCGTTGAGTCGCACGAGCAGGTCGCGTGCGAGCAGCGTGCCGGACCGCGGGTCGGGGGGCGCGAGCCGGCCGAACCGCGGTCGCACCGAGCCGGCATCAACGACGCTCGCCCAGCGCTCGAGCGCGTACCGCGCGGGCGAGAGCGACCCCGAAACGAGCGCACGGGTCAGGGTGTCGGCGGGGCCTGGCATGAGCGTGGGCGCACGGCGGCCGGGCGATCGCGATGCTCCGGCTGGCGCCCACGACGCGGGCACCAGCACGAAGCCGATCAGCACGACGGTCAGAACACGGGAACGCGGGCGCACCCGAAGAGGCTACGCCATGGCTCGGCTTGGACCAGTACTACAGCTGCAGGATCGGGCAGGTGAGCGTTCGGGTGATGCCCTCGAGCTCCTGCATGGGCATCACGGTGCCCTTCGCGAGGACGTCGAGGTCCGCGGCCTCGGCCCGCGCCACGATGTCGTAAGGCCCCGTGACCGCGTCTACCACGACGACACCCTCGATCTTCCTCACGTGGTCGGTGACCTGGCCCGCCTTGCCGACTTCGGTCTGGATCAGGATGTACGCACTGACCATGAGTGCCGCCTCCTCGCTCCCGGGGATCCATGGTCGTCGGGGGGCGCACCCTCGCGCAAACCCGCAGGTCAGCCCGGGCGAGGGGAACCGGAGCGCGATCAGCCCTCGATGGTCCATGTCAGGGCAGCGGTCCCGTGTCCGGTCCCAGCACAACCGGCTCGGCCGGCATCGGGTCGCGGAGCACCGGCGTTGACAGGGCGAACCACGCGACGACCGCGCCGAGCACCGCGAGGATCGATGCCATCCCGAACGTCACCGCCGACCCCAGGTTCTCGTACACCCATCCTCCGGCGAACGCGCCGACGATCGGGCCGATCCCGAACCCGACCATGCCGGTTACCGAGTTGCCGCTCGAATACAGACGCGAAGGGACGAGCCGGCCGACCACGATGACGCTCGTCGTGAACAGCAGGCTGAACCCGACCCCTTCGAGCACCGTCAGCAGGGACAGGATCGTGGCGTCCTCGACCGAGCCCCACAACAGGAAGCCGAGCGCGTAGACGAGACAGCCCATCACGTAGACCTTCCGCAGACCGAGACGGGACTGCAGCCGCGACGACACCCACATGGTCGGAACCTCGATCAGACCGCCGAGCGCCGCGCCGAGCCCGATGAGCAGGGGCCCGCCGCCCGCGTCGTCGATCCTGAGCCCGATGAAGTTCCACGCCGCGTTGAAGCCGGTCCAGACCAGGAAGGTCGCCGCGAGGAACCCCCAGATCCGCGGCGCCTCGCGGAAGACCTGTCCGACCGCACCGAGCCCGCCGGCGTCCTCGAGCTTTCGCCCTCGGTCGCGCGGCACCGTTGTCGACCACAGCAGCACGAGCGCGACGCTCAGCGCGTAGAGCGGCATGGCCCACACCATCCCGGACGCCTGCAAGATCGCGCCGAACAGCACACAGCCCGTCGCGTAGGTCGTGCTCTCCCACATGCGCACGCGGCCGTACTGCGACATGCGGTCGTCGCCGAGATGCTCGAGCGTGATCGCGTCGAGGTTCGAGCCCTGCGCGATCATGAACAGCGAATGCACGCCGGTGACGACCGCCACCATGACGAGCCCCACGACGGCGTTCAGCCACAGGGCCGCGAGCCCGGCGCCAACCAGACCGATCTGCAACGCGGTCAGCCGGCCGAGCCGCGTGTCGGCCTGGTGACCCCAGATCGGGTTCGCCACCGTCCGCACCACGCCGGCGAGCAGCAGAACCGTCCCGATCTCTCCCTCGGTCAGCCCGTGATGCTCGCGCAGGTACAGGGAGAAGAACGGGAAGAACGACGCGATGACGAACCCGAAGAACAGGAACAGCCCCCGGATCTGCACGTCGTCTCGGATCTCGGGGCGGCGCATCGAGCGAGGCTAACAGCGCGGAACGCGACGGCCGCTCAGGTGGTCGCGCTCCCGGCGACGGCCTCGTCGTCGACCGCGACCGTGCGCGCGAAGGCCGCGGCGATCGCGTCCGCGGTCTCGTCGCGGCCCGAGTCACCGGCGATGAACCGGCGCAGCGCGTCCCACCAGATCGACCGGCCGATCGCGAACCCGACGAACCCCTCGACGCCCGACGCGATCCGGATCCACCGGTCGACCGCCGCCGGGTCCTGACCGCGGCCGAGGACGACGCAGGGGGCGCCGGCCGCGGCGGCCGCAGCGACGGCGTCGCGCTTCTCGGTGAACCCCTCGAGCTTCCAGAGCGCAGGCGTCGCGCCCGCACCACGGATCGCCCCGATCGCGTCGACAACGAGCCCGGGGCGGACCCCCTTGTCGAAGGCCGAGCCCGCCTGCGCAGGCTCGGGCGGCACGAGGAGCTCGAGCATCAGCGGCCTCTCGGTCGCCGCGCAGTGGTCGTGCAGCTCGACGAGCCGTTCGAGCTGGCGTGCGTTCATGATCGCGTCGCCGGCGGGGTTGTAGCGGACGAGGACCTTGGCCCACGTGGGATCGAGCACGTCGAGCCGGTCACGCCAGTCCCCGTGCTCGAACGCGAGCTCCGCGCGGCCGCTCGCCTCGACGGGCACGGCGATGCGGACGCCGGCCGCGCGGAGCGTCTCGATCGCGCCGGCGCCGTAGGTCGCGTCGACCAGGGCCGCGGCCGTGTCGGTGGCGACCCCGCCGGCGATCGCGCGCAGGAGCCCCTCGGCGATGACGTCTTTGGCCGTGAACGCCCGCGCCAGGTCATCGTCGGACGGCTCGCCCTCGACCCCGAAGAACGACCCCATAAGTGAAACGCGGTGATCGAAGGCCAGGATGTGAAGACGGCTCGTCATCGTCGCCACGATGCTACCGGGGCCGTGTCGCGCGGCGGGCCGGAACGTGCACGGCGATGCGTGCTCGGGGTCGACGGGCCGCTCGGCCCGATGCCAGACTCGCCGCATGGCCAAGGTTGCGATCATCGGCGCGGGCAGCGTCGAGTTCACCCGGAACATCCTCACCGACCTGTGCTCGGCCGAGCCGCTGCACGGCACGCTCGTGCTCGCGCTGCACGACATCGACGACGAACGCCTCACCTACGCCGAGCGCGCCGCCCGGCAGGTCGTCGACCGGCTCGGCGCCGGCAACCGCGTGAGCGTGCACGCCGACCGCCGCGGGGCGTTCGATGGCGCCGACTATCTGATCAACGAGATCCAGGTGGGTGGGTACGACGCCACCGTGCGCGACTTCGAGATCCCCGCCCGCTACGGCCTGCGCCAGACGATCGCCGACACGATCGGCATCGGCGGCATCATGCGCGGCCTCCGTACGATCCCCGTGATGATCGAGATGGGCAACGAGATGGCGACGTTGTGTCCCGACGGTCTCCTGCTCAACTACACGAACCCGATGGCGATGGTGCCGTGGGGGATCTGGGCGGGGAGCGACTGGCCGGCGTCGCGCACGATCGGCGTGTGCCACAGCGTGCGGGACACGCACGCGTTCCTGGCCGAGACGGTCGGCGTCCCGCTCGAGCGCGTCGAGCTCCTGACCGCAGGTTTCAACCACCAGTGCTTCGTCTACGTCTTCCGCGACCGCGAGACCGGCGAGGACCTGTATCCGCGCCTCCGCGCGATCGTCGAGGCCGACCCGGAGGGACTCGGCCTTCGCGTCCGCGTCGAGCTCTTCAAGCGGTTCGGCTACTTCCCCACCGAGAGCTCGGAGCACTCGAGCGAGTACGTGCCGTGGTTCCTGCACCATCCCGACCAGGTCGAGCGGTTCCGCTGCGAGATCGACGAGTACATCCGGCGCAGCGACGACAACCTCGAGGAGTGGGCCGCGCTGAAGGCTCAGCTCGACGCCGGTGAGGACATCGAGCTGGAGCGCAACGATGAGCTCGCGTCGCAGTTCATCGTCGCGCTCGAGACCGGCGAGGCCATCGAGCTGTACGGGAACGTACGGAACGAGCGCCTCATCGAAGGGCTGCCCGGGGACGCGTGCGTCGAGGTGCCGGTCGCGGTGGCGGACGGTGCCTGGGTGCCGCGGGCGATCGGCGCGGTCCCGCCGCAATGCCTCGCGCTCAACCGGACGTTCCTCAACACGGTCGAGCTGACGGTGAAGGCGGTGCTCGAGGGGTCACGTGACCTCGTGTATCAGGCCGCGCTGCTCGACCCGAACACGGGCGCAACGCTCACCACCGAGCAGATAGTCAACATGGTTGACGAACTGCTCGAGGCGCACGGGGACCTGATCCCGGAGCCGATCCGCCGCTAAGCTCGGCCAGGTGAGCGATGTCGAGGAGCCGCTCGAGGGCGGCGTGATCGGCGCCGTGCGCGTCGGCGACACGGTGCGCAAGCCCGCCGGTCCGTGGACGCCGACCGTGCAGGCGCTGCTCCGTCACCTCGCGGATGTCGGGTTCGAGATGGCGCCGGCGCCGCTCGGCCTCGACGGGGCCGGCCGGGAGACCTTCAGCTATATCGAGGGCGAGCCCGCCTTCAGACCCTGGCCCCAGGCCCTGTTCGAGGAACGAGGCGTCGTCGCCCTCGCATCGCTCACGAGACGCTTCCATGACGCCGTCGCCGCCTTCCGGCCGGCCGACCCGATCTGGCGCATCGGTCCGCGACCTCTCCGAGACGACGAGATCGTGTGCCACGGGGATCTCGGGCCCTGGAACACGATCTGGCGCGATGGACACATCGTCGGCCTCATCGACTGGGATCTGGCCGAGCCGGGACCGCCCCTGCTCGACATCGCGTTCTTGGCCCTGCAGCTCATCCCGCTCCGCCACGATCGCTATGCCGCCGAGGCAGGGTTCGACCGCGAGGTGCCGCGCGCTGAACGCCTGCGGATCTTGTGCGAGACCTACGGAGGCGGCGTTCGACCGGAGGACGTCCTGCGACAGGTCCGCGCCCTGCACGAGCGTGACCTCGAGCGGACGCTCGGGTGGGGCGCCGACGGCAAGGAGCCCTGGGCGTCTTTCCTTCGGCAAGGCGCCGTGCGGATCGTTCGCGACGACCTGGCGTGGCTCTCGGCGAACGAGGCAGGTCTCGTGTCCGAGAGCTACTGCTCGTGGAACCCGAGGACGCTCCCGACGCGGACCGCACCCGGCAGCGACAGCCACTTCACCGTGTAGGCCCCGGACCCCTCGTCGGGGAAGTGGTTCGCCCAGTTGACCCGCGAGGCGAACAGCCCACCGGGCGTCTCGTGCACACGGAAGTCCTTGCACGTCGTGGAGGAGGGCCCCTTCACGCACAGGCGGTAGCGGGTGAAGAACCTCGCGAACAGCGTCACCCGGAGCGACCGTACCCCGTCGACCCTCGCCGTCGACTGACAGATGTCGCCCGTCTGACTACATACCGTGATGGGCCTGTGGTGCGCGCCCGCCCCCAGCGGAACCGCGAGCAGCCCGGCTACGATCGCACCGACGATCACACGTCGCACAGCTACGCCTCCCGTCCCGGCCGGCACGGGCGCCGGCTCACGGCGCAACGCTACCCCGACTCCCCCCCGAAGGCGATCAGGCGGCGGGCGTTCGCTGCGTAGACCTGCTCGAGCACATCGGCCGGAAGGTCGAGACCGCTGATCATCCAGCGGCCCTGTGTCGGCGCGTCATCCGGCTCGGGGTCGTAGGGGAAAGCCTCGTCCGCGGTCTCGAAGAACCTGCGGTGCACCGCGTAGACGGCTGCCGAGGGCGGCGTCTCGTCGGTGCCGAACAGGAACCGGTCGGGGTGGCGGACCACCAGGTCTCGCGCCGCGCGCGGGACGCGCCCGAGCTCGGCGATCCGCGCCGCTACGTCGGCATGGACGTGCGGGTATGTGTCGAGCATGCGACCTACCCACGCGAGATCTTCGGCCGAGCACAGGGCGTGCGCGCCGATCCACGTCACGTCGGTCCGTCGCGCGACGAGCGACTCGAGCGAGTCACGGATCGCCTCGAACGAGGGGAACCGCGCGCGATCGCCGAACCACCAGTCGGGGTTCTCGAGCAGCTCCTCGAGCCGCTCGTTCCGCTCGTCGAGCGGCTCGAAGAAGGCGATCG
>CAZZND010000065.1:3568-13249 GCA_964655465.1 uncultured Actinomycetes bacterium | reverse complement strand
CGTGGCGGGACCAGCAGGGCCTCGACGTCGTCGGTCACAACCTCGTCGTAGCCGGGGATCGCGCTCGCGATCACCGGCAGCCCTGCGGCCATCGCCTCGACGAGCACGATCCCGAACGACTCGCCGCCGGTCGCGGGCCCCAGGTAGAGCTCGCAGGCGGCGTGGACGGGCGGCAGATCTTCGTTCGGAACGACGCCGAGCAGGTGCACCCGCTCACGCACGCCGGTCGGCAGCGTCTCGACCGCCGACCGCGCCGGGCCCTCGCCGACGACGATCAGGACCGCGTCGGGATGCTCCCGTGCGATCAAGGCGAACGCCTCGACCGCGACGGTGAACCCCTTGCGCTCGTCGAGCCGACCGACGAACAACAGCCGCCGCCCCTCGGGCAGATCGGTCCGCCGCACGGCCTCGGCGAACCTCGCCGTCTCGACGCCGTTGGGAACGATGCGCCACGTGCCCCCGATCCGCGTCCGCTCGAACGCAGCGGCACGCTCGGAGACCGCGATCCTCACCGCGAGGCGAGCCGCGATCTTGCGGAGCAAGGGCGCGGCCCAGTCGTACAGCCGAGCCTGCGTCGCCCCGGAGTGGAACGTGCCGACGACCGGGACCGTCGCCTCGAGCGTGGCCCACATCCCCGTGGACGGTGACGTCGGCTGGTGCGCGTGGACGACGTCGGGGCGGAACGCCGCCAGCGCACCGCGCACGGCGCCGCGCGACCAGGGTCGGGGGTCGATCGGGGCGTTGGAGTCGTTGTAGGGGATGTCGACGGGACGCCCGACCGCGACCACCCAGGGCTCGGCGGCGTGACGGCGCACCGGCGCCAGCACGAGCGTCTCGTGACCGAGGCCCTGGAGCCTGACGGCCAGCTCGCGCACGTGGACCTGGACCCCGCCGGGATCGTCCCACGCGTAGGGACAGGCGAGCGCGACCCGCACGCTTCAGTCCTCCCAGCCGGGTTGGAAGATGTGCCAGTCCTGCGGCGCCGCAGAGATGCCCTCCTCGAACGCTTTCGCCATCTGCTGGATCAACGCTCTCGCGTCACGACGGCGGTCGCCGGTTCGCTCGACCTCGGGGAGCCGCCTCATCCGGATGGTCCAGCCCGACGGGGTCTGGTAGACCTCGGCGATCACGATCGGCGCGCCGGTCGAGATCGACAGCATCGCGGGCCCGGCGGGGAACCGGCGCTCGCGGCCGAACATCTCGGCCTTGACCCCGCGACCGTTCAGATCGCGATCGGCGGCCAACCCGATCGCCTTGTTGGCTTTCAATGCGGCGGATAAGCGTTGGCCCACCTGCGCGTCTTTCGTCGAGGGGATGACCTCCATGCCCATCTCGTCGCGTCGTACGCGCAGGAACAGCTCGAACAGGCGCGGAGGCTCGAGCTTCTCGGCGACGGCGACCACCGGGATCCCGCTCGCGACGAACGCGCGGCCGGTGACGTCGTAGTTGCCGGAGTGCGGAAAGGCGATGATCACGCCGGTCCCGGCCGCGAGGGCGTCGTGAAGGGCGTCCATCCCCTCGAAGTGCACCGCGTCGAGCAGCTCGGCGTCGCTCCACGTCGCGATGTGGAAGATGTCGTACCAGTAGCGGGCGTAGAGCTGGAACGCCTCCTTCGTCGTCCCGCGCACGAGGGGGTCGTCGGGGTCGCGGCCGAGCACCTGCGCCATGTTGGCGGCCACGATCCGCCGAGCGCCACCGGCCAGGTGGAACGCTGCCGTGCCGGCCAGCTTCGCGATCGCGCGGCCGGTGTGGGTCGGCAGCGTCCGGGACAGCCAGGCGATGGCCGCGAACCGGTGGTACTCGAGCGCCTCGGCCCACGTCTCCCCCGGCTCGCGCAGCCTCACGCCGCCCGCTCCTCGCGTGCGACCTGGGACGTGCGCACCAGCACGGCCACGACCGAGACGACGGCCGCCGCCCAGACCGTCACGGCGAGGGCGCCCGTCAGCAGACCGAGCGAGACCAGGGCGTAACGGAAACCGCGGGTCACGTGGCTCTCCTCGACGGAGTACCCGAGCGACGCGCCCCTGGCGCGGACGTAGCTCGACAAGAAGCTCGCGCACAGCGCGACGAGCGCACCGACGGCGAGTCCGGGCTCATCGGTCGAGATCCACACGATCGCACCCAGGACCGCGCCGTCCCACAGACGGTCGGCGAACTCGGTGATCGCGCGGTCGACGGGCCCGCCCGCGCCGTGATTGGCGCGGTGCCCGCCGAGCAGCAGGAGGATCGCCGAGGCCGCCGAGGCGGCGCCCCCCGCGACCTGGTCGCCCCGCACGATGAGTACGGCGGCGAATGGCGCGGCGGCCGCTCCCACCAGGAGCGCGCCGCGCGTGATCGCCGTGCCCGGCGGCTGTCGTTGGAAGCGGACCATGGGAACCGCGCGAGCGTAGCAGTCGGTAGTATCCCGGCACCCTGGTGGACCCCGCATGACAAGGAGCCCGCGTTGAAGACGTACGACGCGAAGGACATCCGCAACGTGTTGCTGGTCGGCCACGGCGGCGCGGGCAAGACCACGCTGCTCGAGGCCATGCTCTTCACCGCCGGCCAGATCACGCGGATGGGCACGATCGAGGACGGCAACACCGTGTCCGACGACGACCCCGACGAGCATCGCCGCCAGATCTCGGTCTCGCTCTCGATGGCGCCCATCGAGTGGAAGGGCACGAAGATCAACGTGCTCGACGCCCCAGGGACCGCCGACTTCGTCGGCGACCTGCGCATGGCGGTCCGTGCCGCCGACGCGGTCATCGTCGTCGTTTCGGCCGTCGACGGCGTCGAGGTCCAGACCGAGTACGCCTGGGAGCTGGCCGTTGAAGCCGGGCTTCCTCGCGCGATCTTCATCAACAAGCTCGATCGTGAGCGGGCCGACTTCGAGGGCACCCTCGCCCAGCTGGTGTCGAGCTTCGGGAACCAGGTCGCTCCGTTCGAGTTGCCGATCGGCGCGGAGCACGAGTTCCGGGGCATCGCCGACCTGTTGCACGAGAAGGCCGACCTGTACCCGAGCGGTCCCGAGGCCGAGGAGTCGGAGTGGCCCGACGACCTGCACGCCATGGCCGACCCCGCGCGCGAGAAGCTGATCGAGGCGGTCGCCGAGTCCGACGACGCGCTGATCGAGGAGTACCTGGACAAGGGGACGCTGCCCGAGGAGCACATCGTCTCGGGCGCGAAGGCCGGCTTCGTGAACGCCCGCCTGGCACCGGTGACGTGCGGATCGGCCGCCAAGGCGATCGGCATCGACCGGCTGCTCGACTTCATCGTCGAAGAGTTCCCCTCGCCGGTTGATCATGGCGCCGTCCCGGTCATCGCGAAGGGCGGCGACGAGAAGGAGCGGGCGTGCGACCCAACGGCACCGACATGCGCCCTGATCTTCAAGACGGTCTCGGACCCGTTCGTGGGGCACATCACGATGTTCCGGGTCTTCAGCGGCCGCGTGCGGCCGGACACGACCGCGTTCAACTCGACGCAAGGAACCGAGGAGCGGATCGGCCAGCTCTTCACGCAGATCGGCAAGGAGCACGAGTCGGTATCCGAGGTCCCGGCCGGCGACATCGGCGCCGTCGCGAAGCTGCAGCACGCGCACACGGGCGACACCTGGGCGACCAAGGACGACCCCGTGACCATGCCGCCGATGGACCTGCCCGAGCCACTGCTTGCCTACGCCATCGCGCCGAAGAGCAAGGGCGACGATGACAAGCTCGCGACCGGTCTCTCACGTCTGCGCGAGGAGGATCCTTCGTTCCGCGTCGCCCGGAACGACGAGACCCATGAGACGGTCATCTACGGCATGGGCGAGGCCCACCTCGACGTCCAGATGAGCCGGCTGAGGTCGAAGTTCGGCGTCGAGGTCGAGCACCGCCCGGCCAAGATCGCCTACCGCGAGACGATCAAGGGCAAGGCCGCGGCGGTCGGGCGCCACGTCAAGCAGACCGGCGGCCATGGGCAATACGCCGTGTGCAACATCGAGATCGAGCCGCTGCCGCATGGCGAAGGCTTCGTCTACGAGGACAAGATCTTCGGCGGCGCCATCCCGCATCAGTTCATCCCTTCGATCGAGAAGGGCATCGTGAGGACGATGGCCGAGGGCGTGCTCAGCGGGAACCCGATGGTCGACGTGAAGGTCCTGCTGACCGACGGCAAGTTCCACGCCGTCGACTCCTCGGACATGGCCTTCCAGATCGCGGGATCGCTCGCGCTCAAGGAGGGCGTCGAGAAGGCGGGGGTCGCGCTGCTCGAGCCGATCGTGCAGCTGGCGATCGTCGTGCCCGAGAGCTTCACCGGCGACATCATGGGCGACCTGAACGTCAAGCGCGGCAAGATCCAGGGCATAGAGCAGATCGGCGGCGGCAAGCAACGGATCAACGCACTCGTGCCCCAGGGCGAGGTCGCCCGCTACGTGATCGACCTGCGCGCGATGACCGGGGGCCGGGGAGCCTTCACGATGACGTTCTCGCACTACGAGGAGATGCCGTCGCACCTCGCGTCGAAGGTGATCGAGGCCTACCAGACGGCCCGCGAGGAGGCGCACAAGCGGTAGTAGCTCAGCAGGAGACGAGCTCGGTGAAGCTGCTTGAGCCGATGCCGCTTGAGAGCAGCAGTGCGGCGGCGACCACACACGCCCACCCGATGAGCAGCAGCACGCCACCGATCGGGGTCACCGCGCCCCACCGGCGGTTCCCCGTGAGCGCGAGCGCGATGAGGCTGCCGCTGAACGCCAGGATGCCGAGCCCCAACGCCCAGCCCCCGATCGTCTCGAACAGCCCCCCCTCGCAGTCGGTGCCCAGCCACGCGACGAGCACCAACCCAGGCAGGCTGAAGAACAGGTAACGCACGCCCGTCTCGAGTCGCTCGAGCCGCTCGGCGGGGATCCGCGACCGGAGCGCATGCGCACCGAACGCGCCCACCGCGACTCCGAGGAACCCGTACGAGCCGGCGAGGATCAGCACCGTCCTCGTCACGGGCGGTGCTCCACCAGGAACGGGATGACCGCGGCGTCGAACCGTTCCGGCTGGCGTAGGTTCACGAGGTGGTCGGCGCCCTCGATCATCGTCGCCCGCGCGTCGGGGATGCCGGCCGCGATCAGGTCGCCGATCCGGTGCATGTCCGGGGGGTCGGCCTCGGCCTTCACGACCAGCGTCGGGGCGTCGATCTCGTGAAGCCGGCGCGCGGCAGGTGGATCGAGCTCCTCGGCGCAGCTCTCGTCCATCGTGAGCTCGTGCAGGTTGTCGAAGGCGATCTCGCGGATGCGTCGCCCGGCCGGGTCGTCGGTGCCGAGGGGAGCCCACAACAGCTCCAAGCGGAGCTCCTGCGCTCGCTCGAGGTCGCCCGCCTCGATCGCCTCGTCGATCGGCGCCACCAGATCCTCGTACCAGTCGTCCTCCTCGCGAGAGGACTCGGACCCGCCGAGGCCGGCGGCAACCGGCACGAGCGCCCAGACGCGTTCGGGGAAGGTCAAGGTGGCGTCGATCGCGAGTGCGCCGCCCATCGAACAGCCGACGAGCGCCGTCGTGGTCACGTCCTGCGCGTCGAGCACCGCGGTCAGATCGCGGACCGCCGAGTACGGCACACCCGGCGTCGGCCGGCTCGACCGGCCGTAGCCGCGCTGGTCGTAGCGCAGCACCCGGAACCCGGCGTCGAGCAACGGCGTCATCTGCGGGTCCCAGGTCCGCCGGTCCCACAGCCCCGGGTGAAGCAGCGTCACCACCGGGCCCGCGCCCACATCCTCGACGAAGAGCCGGCCGTCCGGTACTTCGACGTAGCTCTCCATCAGTCCTCCCTGAACAACGGCTCGAGCTTGTCCTGCGTCTCTGCGAGCAGCTCCGGCAGAACGCGCGTGTGCCCGACGACCGGCATGAAGTTGGCGTCGCCGCCCCAGCGCGGGACCACGTGCCAGTGCAGGTGCTCGGGGATCCCGGCGCCGGCTGCACGTCCCAGGTTGAGTCCGATGTTGAACCCGTGCGGGTCGGCCGCCGCCCGCAGCGCCTTCACGCTCCGCTGCAGGAGCGCCGAGATCGCGGCGTTCTCCTCCGATGTCAGGTCCTCCAGCTCACCCGTGTGGCGCGTCGGCAGGACCACGAGGTGCCCTGGGTTGTAGGGATACTTCGCGAGCGAGACGAACGCGAGCTCCTCGACCCGGAGCGGCGGCGTCTGGTCGGTCAGCTCACCGGCAAGCAGGGCGCAGAAAGCGCACCCTCGATCGTCAGCAGGGGTGTCCTTGTTCGCCTGGATGTACTCCATGCGCCACGGCGACCACAGGCGCTCCACCCCTCAGCCCTCGAACGACGACGGCTCGAGCCGGCGCTCGGCGGCCTCGGCGACGAGAACCTCGATCACGCGCGCGAACGGCACGCCCGGAGTCTCGTCGCCGCCCCGCCGCCGGACCGTGAAGGTGCCGGCCTCGAGGTCACGGTCCCCCACGACCACGACGTAGGGCGCCTTCATCAGCTGCGCGGCGCGGATCTTCTTGCCGACCGACTGCTTCGAGTCGTCGATCTCGACCCGCAGGCCCGCCGCCCGCGCCTCGACCGCCATCGCGTGCGCGGCCTCGACGTTGCGGTCGGCCACGGGCACGAGCCGCAGCTGTTCGGGCGCGAGCCAAAGCGGGAACGCGCCGCCGTAGTGCTCGGTGAGCACGCCGAAGAACCGCTCGATCGACCCGAAGAGGGCCCGGTGGATCATGATCGGCCGGTGTCGCTTGCTGTCGGCGCCCGCGTAGTGCAGGTCGAAGCGCTGCGGAAGCTGGAAGTCGACCTGGATCGTCGACATCTGCCAGGTGCGGCCGATGGCGTCTCGGGCCTGCACGCTGATCTTGGGTCCGTAGAACGCGCCGCCACCTTCGTCCATCACGACGTCCAGGTCCATCTTCAGCGCAGCCTGGCGCAGCGCTTCGGTCGCCTCGTCCCACTCCTCGTCGGTCCCGACGCCCTTGCCCTCGGGCTTCGTCGACAGCTCGAGGTAGAAGTCGTCCAGTCCGTAGTCACGCAGCAACGACAGGGTGAAGGTCAGGAGCGAGGCCAGCTCGTCGCCCATCTGCTCCTTCGTGGTGAAGATGTGGGCGTCGTCCTGGGTCATGCCGCGCACGCGCGTCAGGCCGTGCACGACGCCGGACTTCTCGTAGCGGTAGACGCTGCCGAACTCGAACAGACGCAGCGGCAGCTCGCGGTACGACCGGGTGCGCGAGCGGAAGATCAGGATGTGGAACGGGCAGTTCATCGGCTTGAGGTAGTACTCGGTGCCGCCGTCGAGCTCCATCGGAGGGAACATGCCCTCGGCGAACCAGGTCAGATGGCCGCTCGTCTCGAACAGGTGCCGCTTCGAGATATGCGGCGAATAGACGAACTCGTAGCCGCCCTCGACGTGCCGGCGCCGTGAGTAGTCCTCCATGATCATCCGCACCAGCCCGCCGCGCGGGTGGAACACGGCGAGCCCCGAGCCGATCTCCTCGGGGAACGAGAACAGGTCGAGGTCGACCCCGAGCTTGCGGTGGTCGCGCCGCTCGGCCTCCTCGAGGCGCTCGAGGTAGGCGTCGAGGTCCTCCTGGGTCGCCCACGCGGTGCCGTAGATCCGGGTCAGCTGCGGGTTCTCGTCGTCGCCCCGCCAGTAGGCGCCCGAGACCCCCGTCAGCTTGAAGGCGCCGAGCCGGCCGGTCGAGGGCACGTGAGGGCCGAGACACAGGTCTTCCCACGCATCCGCGTTGCGGTAGAACGAGACCCGGTCGCCCGCCCCGACCTCGCCTTCCTCCAGCCCCTCGACGATCTCGACCTTGAAGGTCTGGCCATCAAGACGGCTCAGAGCCTCGGCGCGCGGGACGTCGATCCGGACGAACGGCTGGTCCTCTGCGGCGATCGCGCGCATCTCCTCTTCGATGCGGGGAAGGTCGTCGGCCGATACGTGGACCGGGATGTCGAGGTCGTAGTAGAAGCCGTCGGCGATCACGGGTCCGATCCCGAGCCGGGTTCCCGGCCACAGCCGGCAGACCGCCTGGGCCAGCACGTGCGCGCTCGAGTGCCGCAGGACGTGAAGGCCGTCGTCGGTCCGCAGGTCAACCGGCTCGACCACCGCGTCGTCCGCCGGTACGTACGACAGGTCGCGAAGGTCACCGTCCACCCGCGCTGCGATCGCGCCCGGCGGCAGGACACTCCCGACCGGCTCCCCATCGGGGAGCTCGACCGGAGTGGCGTCGGGCAAGGTCAGGCGCGGCATGACCGAAGGATAGCCGACGCCCTCGGCCCTCCCGGCGCGCCGCTACTCGTAGGAGATGGCCTTGAGCACGTCGATCTTCGCCGCCCGTCGCGCCGGCCAGATCGCCGCGACCACGCCGGCGAGCGCCGCGAAGATCAGGTAGAAGACCAGCTGGCCGACGGGGACCCTGAGCTCGGTCACGCCCTCGGGCTCGAGGGCCTGCTGCAGTGCCCACCCGAACCCGACGCCCACGACGATCCCGAGCAACGCACCGAATAACGCGATGATCACCGACTCGTACCGGATCATCCGCTTGACCTGGGTCCGCCCCATGCCGACCGCCCGCAGAAGCCCCAGCTCTCGGGTGCGCTCGTAGATCGAGAGCCCCAGCGTGTTCACGATCCCGAACAGCGCGATGATGATCGCCATCATCAGCAGGGCCGTGACCAGACCGAGGAGCTGGTTGATGAATCCGGCCTGCTTCTCACGGAACGCTGCCTGGTCTTGCACGTCGATGTTGGGATAGCTCGCGACCGCCGCCTCGACGGCGGCCGTCACGTCGGCCCCGGGCACGCCCTCGGCACCCTTCACCAGCACGAAGATGTCCAGCTGCTCGGTGTAGAGATCCTCATAGGTCTCGAGCGCGACGGCGTAGTTGCTCGCGAGGGAGTTCTCCCCGTAGATGCCCACGATCTCGAGTGGACGATCGCCGACCGCGGGGAACGCGGCGGGCACCTCGTCGCCGACACCCCACCCTCGCTCTTCGGCGATGGTCTCGTAGATCATCACGGTGTCGCCCCCGAGCTCGTCCACAGAACCCTCGATGACCCCGAGGTCGGTGACTCGATCGACGGTGGCCGGATCGAGCGCCGTGATGAAGTCCGTCGCGCCATCGACACGGAAGCCGTTCTGGCGGAACGGCGACACCGCGCCGACCTCGTCGAGCGCGCCCACGCGTTCGGCGACATCGGGAGAGAAGGGGGTGAAGGAGGTGGTCGACAGCGTGAGGTCGGCCCGCAACGTGGCGCCGAGCGCGGCGTCGAACGATACCGTGAGCGACGCGGCCAAGATCGCGACCATCGCAACGAGCCCGAGCCCGATCATCAAGGCGGCCGCGGTCGAGGCCGTGCGCCGCGGGTTGCGCATCGCGTTCTCGCGCCCGATCTTGCCCGAAACGCTCCGACCCCGGAACGGCCGGCCGATCGCCCCCGCGACCGGTCGTGCGACCACCGGTGACAAGATCGCGACACCGACGAAGGTGAGCGCCGCGCCGAGCCCGACGAGCTGCACTCCGCTGCCCGTCGAGCCGAAGAGCCCACCGGCGAGCGCCGCGATCCCCGCAGCCGTGACCACGAGGCCGACGGCGATCCGCCGGCCGAGTCCGCCCCGGCGCTGCAAGGTGTCAGGCTCGCGGAGCGCCTGGATCGGCGCCACCCGCGCAGCGTGGCGTGCGGGCAGGATCGACGCGACGAGCGTCACCCCGACACCCACGACGAAGGCGAC
>CAZZND010000065.1:0-3558 GCA_964655465.1 uncultured Actinomycetes bacterium | reverse complement strand
GGCTGCAGCTGGATCGAGGTGCTCGGCAGATCGATCCCGAACGCGGCGAGGAGTCCCTGCAGCCCGATCGCGATCCCGATCCCCGCGACGATGCCCACCGCCGAGGCGACGAGACCCACGACCGCGGCTTCGCCGACCACGGAGGCCATGACCTGGGCCCTGCTGGCGCCGAGGGTTCGCAGCAACGCGAGCTCGCGCGTCCGCTGGGCGACGATGATCGAGAACGTGTTGAAGATGATGAACGCGCCGACGAACAGCGCGATGGCCGCGAAGACCAGGAGCGCGGTCTGGAAGAACCCGAGCGCGTCCTGCAGCGCCTCGGCCTGTTCGTCGGCGACGGCGGTGCTGGTCAAGACCTCGGCGCCGGATGGCAGGACCGCCCGGACGTCGGCCTCGAGCGTCTGGGTGTCGACGCCCTCCTCACCGAGGACGCTGATCGTGTCGACCACGCCTTCTTTGCCGAGCACCTGCTGGGCGGTCGGCGTGTCGAAAAGCGCGAGCGTCGCGCCACCCAGGTTGTCTGCCTCGCCGAACCCAGCGATGCCGACGATCTCGAACCACCCAGGCGGGCCTTGGAACAAGATGGTGATCTCGGTCCCGAGGGTCAGGTCGTTCGCCGACGCCGTCCCGGCGTCGATCACGACCTGTCCGTCGCCAGTGGGCGGGTTCCCCTCGCGAAGGTCGAGCACGCCGCCCGAGAGCTCGGACCAGTTGGTGCCGATCGTCGGCGGCCCGACCCCGCCGATCACGTCATCGGTCGTCGGGTTCACCATCTGGGCGTAGCCCGCGACGTCGCCCGCCACGACCGCGACCCCGGGGACGGCCGCGACCTCGGCGACGAGCGACTCGTCGAGGGGCACGCGTTGATCCCCGCCTCCTCCACCACCGGGACCTGCCGCCTCGCCTGAGAACGCGTTCTCGGACCGCACGACCAGGTCGGTCCCCGCGGCCGTCTGCGCGAACAGTTCGTCGAACGCGGCGTTCATGGTGTCGGTCAGCACGTAGGTGCCGGCGACGAAACCGACGCCGAGCACGATGGACAACGCCGTGAGCAGCAGACGGAGCTTCTTGGCGAATACGCCTTTGATGGTGGCCCGCCACATACCGTTACCCCTCCAGCGACTTCAGGTGGTCGAGCACGCGCTCGGCGGTGGGCTCGTGCATCTCGTCCACCACGTTGCCGTCGCCGAGGAACACGACGCGGTCCGCGTATGAGGCCGAATGGGCGTCGTGCGTGACCATCAGGATGGTCTGCCCGTGGTCGTTCACCGCGCGGCGGAGGAACCCGAGCAGCTCGCCCCCGCTCTTGGAGTCGAGGTTGCCCGTGGGCTCGTCGGCGAACACGATGTCGGGACGTGAGACCAGCGCTCGCGCGCCCGCGACCCGCTGCTGCTGTCCGCCAGACAGCTCCGAAGGCCGGTGACCGAGACGGTCACGAACCCCAACGGCGTCGACGACGGTGTCGAACCACGTCGGGTCCGTGTCGCGGCCCGCGATGTCGAGCGGCAGCGTGATGTTCTCCCCCGCCGTCAGCGTCGGCACCAGGTTGAAGGCTTGGAACACGAACCCGATCCGATCGCGGCGGAGCTGCGTGAGCGCCTTCTCGCTGAGCTGCGTGATGTCGGTCTCGCCGATGAAGACCTGGCCCGCGCTCGGCGTATCCAGTCCGGCGAGACAGTGCAGCAGGGTCGATTTCCCCGAGCCCGACGGCCCCATGATGGCGGTGAACTCGCCCGCGGCGAACGTCACGTCGACGCCGCGGAGCGCCTCGACCGCGGCGTCGCCCTCCCCGTAGACCTTGGTGAGCGCGACGGCGCGCGCTGCGGTGGCATCACTCATCGTGTGGTTCCTCTCCGTCGTCTCGTCGTTCCGGTGGTGGTGCGCTGTTCGATCACATCGAGCGCCGCGAGGCTCTCGTCGGCCCACGCGATCGCCGCGCGGGCGTGATGTTCGCCTGCCGACAACGTCAGCAGCCAGTACGGCGTGTCATCCGATGTGTCCTCGGCGGTGAGCTCCTCCCGGATACGAGCGTATCCGGCGAGATGCCGAGCGACCTCGTCGCGGTAGGTCTGCACGAGATGGCGGCAGCCCTCGGGGCCGAGGTGGCGGCCGAAGAACAGGCGCAGGAGCAGGCCGTTGCGAGGCGGGGCGATCGCGGCGGGCTCGTGCAGGCGTTCGCGCAACCGCCCCATCCCCGCCGGCGTGATCTCGAAGGTGGAGGCCCCGGTCCGCGATGCGCCCAGACGTCGCACGAAGCCTTCCCCTTCCAACCTCCCGAGCGTCGGATAGATCTGCCCGTAGCTCTCGCTCCAGAAGTGCCCGAGCACCTCGTGGATGAGCTCGCGCACCCGGTACCCGGTCATCGGCTCGACGCTCAACGCGCCGAGCACCGCGATCTCCGTCTGTGGCGTCCGTGCAGTCATCTCTCTCTAGAAGAGATATCTAGCAGATAGAATCGGGGATGGCAAGTCCCGCGTCGGAGGAACGAACGGTGGGCGCGGCTGGGATCGAACCAGCGACCTCTCGCGTGTGAGGCGAGCGCTCTCCCGCTGAGCTACGCGCCCGGGATACGGGCGCCACGATAGCAAGCGAGGCTGCGTCGAGAGGCCGCCGCCTGCTCGGGAGGCGCCGCGACCGGAAAGGGTGACGGCGGCACGTGCCCGCGTCGTGCCGCCGTCAGGCCCGGGCATGGCCCGGACCCCGGGAGTGTTCCACGGTGCGCAACACCTGGCAAGACCGGGTCGGCATCTGCGGCGCACCGGCTCCGTGAAGGTCGCGTGAAGAGCACGAGGCCGCCGCCGTCTCCGGGCGCTAGGATGACCCACCTATCCGCGAGCGGAGGACCGATGCTGACCGACCTCATCACGACCCTCACGGATTGGATCCCATGGCCATGGCTCCAGCACACGACCGAGATCTTGATCTACATGGGGCTGATGATGGGCCTAGCGGTCGCGCCTCTGATCGCATGGCTCGTCTACGTGAACGTGTTCCCCGCCGAGAAGGCCTCGTAGGCTCGCGGCGACCCGCTAACCCCACAGGTCGTCCGCACGAGGCGATGTCTTCGGCGCCGTGGCTTCGGCGGTCAGGTCGATGATCGCGCCGGATGCGGGCGGCGTCTTGGCCGCGAGCGCCACGAGCCGCGCCTGCATGCCGTCCACCCTCGCGTTGATCGCCTCGAGCTTGGCCTCCGCCTCGGCGACCATGAGGCGGCAGGCCACGGCCCGGCGCCGCTGCTCCTCCGCCTCACGCCTGGACGCCTCGAGGTCCCGCTCGAGCTGTGCGACGCGCGAGGATCCTGACGCCGTCTCGGCGACCTGCGCGGTTGCCGCCCGGAGATCGGTCTCCAGGACGGCGCAGCGCTCGCGGAGCTCGGCCGCTTCGGCCACGCGGAGCCGGAGCTCGCCCGCCAGCATGTCCGCGCGCCGCTCGGCGGTGTCGCCGCGGAGCTGGGCTTCGTCGAGCATGGATTCCGCGGACGACGAGCGCGCGATCGTCCCGACCATCTCGGCCAGCTGCGCGTGGAGATCGGCCGTGATCCCGGACTCGCGGATGATG
>CAZZND010000064.1:0-13353 GCA_964655465.1 uncultured Actinomycetes bacterium | reverse complement strand
GGCCGCGCTCCACGACGGCGTGCTGGCGCGCTGGAGCGAGCTGCGCGCGGCGGAGCTGGTCGTCGACGAAGTGGCTAAGGAGTTCGGTGAAGACCCGTGCGTCCCGGTGCTGCGGCACGAGATCGATCACTGCCACAGCGACCTGGAGGAGCTGCACCGCGACCTACAGTCGTACCTGCCGCCGTTCGAGCTAGAGGAGCCGGACGAGGAGGCACTGGCGCTCGTGCGCGATCTCGTCCAGCGCGAGGTGGAGCACGCGACGGCGTGGTGATGCAGTTTGGTTCGGGTACTCGCGGCTGAGGATGGCGGCGCCTAGTGGCGTGTGAAATCGCGCAGCAGATGAAGGCGCGATTGGTTCCCGGGGAGACCGCGCGCTACCGCTGCGTGTTCTGCCGGGCCCTCTGGTGAACGCAGACTGCGTAGTCACACGTCCCATCCCAGGTGTCGCGATCCCAGGTTGACCAGCGTTCGGCGAGCGCGAGCCCCGCACGGCCAGCGAGCTCGTCGTACCGCGTAACGGTCAATTGCCCAGGCATGATCTGGAACCCGGCGATGAGCACGCCCTCCGGTTGCAGATGACGTGCCATGTTTGAGACAACGGCGGCCTCGCTCCCTGGAGCGAGGAAGATCATGACGTTCCCGGCCATGACAATGGCGTCGAAGAAACGGCCGAGGTGAACGGTTGCTAGGTCAGCGAGACGCCAGTCTACCATGGGCGCCTTTGCGCGCGCAGTAGCGAGCATTTCTGGGTCGAGGTCGACGCCAACCACGTCCGGACCGCGACGAGCGAGCTCGCGCCCAACGCGACCAGTCCCGCAACCGGCATCGAGAACGGACACCGGCGCAAACCGCTCCACGAAGTCGGCTTCACCGTGGACGTTCTCGCCTGCAGCCGCCCGGCGCTCATACGTCGCGTCGTAGGCTTCGCCAGAGACGCTGCGCTCCTGGAGCCAACGGTTTGACCGGTCTTCGCTCATGTTCCAGATGATACGCCGAGGGAACGTTGCTGTGCCTTCTCGGAAGGTGCTCTGCCTCGTCGATCGGACCTACAGGAAATAGACGGCCGCCACCGCGCTCCACGCACCGACGTTCATCGCAGCCAAGATCAGGATCAGCACGAGTTTGAGCCGTAGTGCGTCGGTCACCGGCGCTGATTCTACCACGGCGAAGCCACGCGCACTATGACATCATCGTGTGCGCTACGAGCAGTCGTGGCGGAGTGGCTTGCCGGACTAGCTCAGGAATTGGTCGACGAATTCGAGGAACGAA
The DNA here is from genome assembly GCA_964655465.1 of uncultured Actinomycetes bacterium. Classification (GTDB taxonomy): domain Bacteria; phylum Actinomycetota; class UBA4738; order UBA4738; family HRBIN12; genus AC-51. The sequence goes on along the minus strand of CAZZND010000064.1, from coordinate 12,084 downwards.
AGGTCGCGGTAGGCGGGGTCAGTCATTGGGCTCCTCTTGCGAGAGCGAAAAAGCCGTCTGATAGCTCTCACGAAACGCATTCGATTCCGGTAGACTTAGCAACTTTGTTACAGTCAGGTGGGCGTCTCTGAGCCAACTCGCGGCCAGGTTTGAAGTCTCTGGCAAGGTCATGTAGAGGAGATGGATCTCGTCGTAGAGGTTTCCTGGGAGGAATGTTCCGAGCTCGAATCTCGTGGCTCGCCATACTTCATTGGAGTACTCCGTTGCATTGCCCCCTAAGGGCAGAGCCACGACCGATCTGCCGTTGTCTTGCAGCTCCGATACTAGGGCTCTCACCATTCCTACCCGTCCGCGTTTGAGATCGGCGTCTGCCATGTACTTCTGGCCAACAAACGCAGCGATGGCGCCGACTATGACTCCGGCAAGACCGGTTCCTACGCCAACTATCTCGGCCTCGATGTGGTAACTCCTGACTTCATATCTGTCGCTTCTGGTAAGCTTCGGTCCTGGTCCCACGGGCTCGCCGCGTCAGTGCCAGAATTGGTGGCGCACCAGGCGGTAGTTGCCGACGCCACGAGCACCGCCAGAAAGAATACCCTTCTTCATTTCAAGCCTCCCTGCCAGGGTTCTCGGGGCGTCGATACTCCTCGGGAGCGATTAAGGACTAGGCCCGGCCGCACCCGCGCGCCGGTGCGCACGATTGGTGGATCGGTGCGCTCGCGCCGAGCCGGTCAGGTCACCAGTGGTAGATGCCGACCCCGAACTTCACCGCATCTGCACCTTCGAGCCGCTGGGCAAAGCGGCTGAACCCCTCCGTCACGAAGCCACCACTAATCGGATCGACGAGCGTCACCGTCGTTCCGTCGACGGAGCCGTCGCCCTTGATCGCCGTGACGATTCGGGCGTGGACGATCTGATTGTTCTCGAACGTGTCGTCGGAGATGACCCAGAGCGGACCGTACTGCTGGAGCAGTCGGGCGAGCCCCTCGACGCTGTAGCTGGCTGGCCCCTCCTCCTTCAGGTTGAGCGCGGCGGCGAAGCCATGCAGCTCCGACATCGTCAGGCCCTGGTTCGCGTCGTACTTGGCCCGCCAGCCACCGCCGAGGCCGTCGAGGACCGTCTCGGGCGTCATCGAGGCCTTCGCGTTCCACGACGCCATCATCGTCCCAGCGGCGGCCCAGCACGTCATGCTCGACTTCTGCTTCACCGGCGATACCGGCGGGTCGACAGACACGTCGATCCCCGTCGCCGCCGCCTTGTTGCCGGTCTTGACCTCGACAGTGCCGCCCGGGCGGGTGATCCGCATCTCGCCGGACTCGCTCGAGGTGACCCGCTCGACCGCCCGCTTGACCGCCGGGTTGTCCGTCACCGGCGCCGCCTCCGGTCGCCGTTCGCCGAGCGCACCCTTGAACATGCTCTCGGTCATCTTCTGGGCGTCGTCCGGGGTGATCTGCTTCCTGTCGCGCGCGTTCTTGATGAGCCCGAGGTTGCGGTCCATTGAGTTCGACAGGAACTTCTGCTGGGCCAGCGCGGCGCCCTGTGAGGCGAACGTCTGGGCGGCCGACATCACGCCCTTCAGGGCGGACGCGGCGTTCTCCTGGTTGAGCGCCAGGCCGGTGAGATTGCGGAACAGGTCCTTACTGCCCAGCAGGTTGAGCGCGGCGGCCAGCCCGACCGGATCCGGCGCGGAGGGGACGTTCTGGTAGCGTACGAGTGCATCCGGATAATCGGACGGCGTGACCGACGGTGGCGTCCGCCGCCTCGACGCGGTCGAGAGCGGGAGGATCGCCGTGGGCGAGTCGGGGATCGGCGCCTCGTCCCAGTGCCAGAAGTGGGTGTCGTCGATCTTTTCGCAGCTGTTGCACTTGCCGAGCACGGCCTCGGCGAACACACCACGGGTCGGCACGCTGATCCGCATCGCTGGCGGCCGGTCGCTGGCGTAGAGGTGGCGCAGGTCGTCCTGTGTCTGCCTGGCGAAGGTGTACGTCGGGTCCAGCTGGAGGCCGGGCACGACGGGCATGACGAGGCTGTTGCCGACGATGCCGATGATCCGGTTGTCGACGACGGACGCGACGCTGCGGCCACCCGCGTCGGGTGCCAGGACCCCGTCGAGGAACATGTATCGCCGGTTCGGGTCCATGGTCAGCCAGATGACGCGGTGGAAGAACTCGACCCGCTCATTGAGGATGTCGAGCAACAGCCGCGCGTCCTTGCGATCGTTCTTTCGCGGGTTGGACTTTTCGAACTTTGTCAACGGCGTGGCGACGTCCACCGGGTCCGACGCGCTGAGGTCGTTCTGGATGCGGTAGGCGTCGAACAGATCGCCGGTCAGGTAGTCGGTGCGATACCGCATCGAGCCCGACTGGACGATCGTCTCGACCGCCGCCGGCACCGCCACCCCGCCAATGCTCATCCGGACCCTCGTGATGCCGGCGCGCGTGACGCCGACGATGATTCCGGAGCTGCGGAAGGTCACGAGCAGCTGGCCGTTCTGACTGAACGGTGTGACGAGGGTGGCGTCGAGGCCGATGCTGGTGAATGTCGCGCCGTCGTCGGCCGACACCTCGACCGTCAGGTGATCGATCAACCGCCTCGCGATCGCCGGGGCGATGCGGGTGTTCCAGATGTATGCCCGGTCGGCGGCCAGGGTGTTGCCCAGATAGCGGTCCCACACGCCGTGGCGCGGCTCGCTGAGCAGGTCCTGGTACGGAACCCAGGCCGCGTCGTTGTACGTGTCGTCGGCGTTGTCGTTCGGCTTGGGGATGGAGAGCTGGACCCAGAACTCCCCGCTGATGGAGCGGACCCAGTCGTCCGCGTAGCGTTGCGCCGGCGTGTCAGCGTTGGCCCAGTTCTCGCTGACGCGAGCGAGCGCGTCGAACTTGGACCGCAGGTTGACCACGGAGCCACCGAAGTAGACCCGACGATCCTGGAGGACGCGCCGCCAGCGAAGCGCCTTCTGGTCGGTGAACGGCGCGATCTCGAAGGGAACGAACAGGCACTCCCGGACGGCGGCAAGCTCCTGGCTCACCTGAAAGTGGCGGAGCACCTCGAAGTACTCGATGGTGAGGGCGTGACAGTGGTTGTAGTTGGCGATCGCCTCGGTCTGGGCCTGGACGGATTCCCCCTCGCGGGCCGTCTGTACCACGGTCGTGCGCTGGCCTCGGACCGCCGACGCAGACTGCAACGTCCGGTCGCGGGCCTGGTTCAGGGCGGTCGCCGCAATGTCGCGGGCCGACGCTTGGTTCGCGGTCGAGCTGGCGTTCGACACGCCTCCGGCGGCGCCGAACACGACTGGACCGATGAATCCGCCGATGGCTCCGCCCACCGCGGAGGTGCTGGCCTCGGAGTGCGCATCCATGTGCTCGTGCAGCGAGGAGCGGACGATGTCGGTGATATCGCGATCGTGGGACAGGTCGGCGGCAAGAGCCTCGGTCGTGATCCGGTGCTCGGTCCGGGTGGCCGCCTCGCGGCGCTCCCAGTCCAGCAAGGAGACGAGTTTCTGCTGGCCCGGAGCGAGCGCCATCGAGTACAGCAGGTCGCCGAGCGAATACCCGTCGGCTCGCCAGACCTGCTTCATCGTCAGGATGTGTCCGTGGGCGACCGTCGTCGCCTGGTCCCCGTACGGCACCGCGTCCCAGTCGGCCTGGTGATCGGCGTCGAGGTCGAACCTGGCCACGCGGTTGAACATCAGCGTCGAGATCTGATTTCGGAAGGTGCGGACCAGGCTTGACTTCTGGGCGGTCAGCAGCCGGGTCGGCGTGATGGCGCCCGGTTCGCGTGCCAGCTCCGCGAGCACAGAGCCCTCGAGCTCGACGGATCGGCCGCGGGCGTTCATCAGCGCTAGGGCGCGGTCATCGGCGGTGACCGCCTCGGTGAACGTCTCCCGCGTCATTCGAGCAATCCGGTTCGCGCGGACCGTCACCGGCGCGTCCTCACGGGCTGCGACTTCGTCGTCGGCGCGCATTTCCCGGATCGCCACCGCCTCCGGGGCGGCCGCCACCAGGCTGTGCAGCCGGTCGATCAGCTTCGGCGGAACGGGTGGGCGCTGTCGCAGCCGGCTGCCGCGGATCTCCGGCTGGGTCGTGCGGACAACCGCCTCGAACATCACCTCCTCGACCGTCCGGTTCGGGATTGTGAACGACACACACTCGCCGGCGTCGTCGGCGAAGGCATCTGGCTGGGCGGCCAGATCCTCCGCGCTCGGCGCGCGAGGCGGTGAGGAGCCGTCACCCGCGGCCTCCGGGACCTCGTCGACGACGAGGATGATTCGTCGCGGCAGCCGATCGCCGTCGAGTGGAATCTCCACCGAGCGCCCGCCGGCGACACGGGCGAAGGCCCGGGACAGGACCTCCGACGGCCAGTCGCCGGCGAAGTAGCCGCCACCGATCGTGTCCGCGACGGCGACGGCGTGGGCCTCGGGCGCGCCCGGCGCGACGCCCCACAGGACGACGAGGAGCCCCGCGCGCTGCGGCTCGCCGGCAGACGTGATCACGCGACCAGAGAAGCGCGCAACGGCACCGAGCGTCGGGTCGTCGCTCGGCTGGACGACGACCGGGTCGGTGTCCGCGGCGATGGCGATGTCGATCCTGGTCAGTGTGCCGTCCGCCGCCAACCCGTCGACGCTGCCGAGGGTGACACCCGACAGGGCCGTCACCGACAGGGCGAGCGGCCCGCTCCAGGTCCCTGCCTCGGGCAGTGTGATGGTGTACGTGCCGTCCGGGGCGGCCGCCGTGCTCTGGCGGGTTGGCACGCCGACCATGAAGTAGTCGGCGTTGACCCGGTAGTTACTGAAGTCGGTGATCGCGGCGTTGACGAGCTTGCCGCTGACGATGGTGGCTGCCATGGCGTAGACCCCCTACACGATCGGCGGTGCTTCGAACGCGATGCCGGTGTCCTGCAGGTCGTCGGCGTAGCCGACGAAGAGGTGGGCTCCGTCCGGCGGGATGGTCGTGAGGTATCCGACAAAGCCTGTCAGGTCGTGGTTCTGGCGAAGGCCCACGACGGGGACGTCACCGACGCGAGCGACGAGTGGTACGGCACGGATCTCGTACCCCTCCAACTGTGCCGTTACCCGGACGATCCAATCGGGCATCGGTGGCTCGGCCAGAATCTCGAACGTGGCGGTATCGACGCTCATAGCTTCACCAGCCTGAGGGCGTCGAAGAAGATCCGCTGCTTGAACCCGACGCCGGGCACGATCTGGAGCTTGCGCACGTCATCGAGCTTGATTCCCAGTGGCGCCAGCGTGATCGCGGTCGTCGCGAGCCTGTGGAGCGAGGCATTGATGAGCTTCGGTGGCTTGCCGGACCTGGCGACGTCGACCTGATGGAACACCGGCCGGCCGGGCAGATCCGGGGTCGTCAGTCCTGCCGAGCTGACCTTCGCGGAGCCGCCGGCGCCGTCGATCAGGAATAGGTCGAATGGCGGCTGCGGGTCGCCGCCGTTGATCGTCGCCTGGCTCGTCACATCCAGCCACGTTCCCAGGTTGAGGAGCAGCATCTCGTAGGCGGACCAGTCACGCTGGCCGGCCGGGAACTCGAGGTCCAGCGTCGTCGGCGCAGGCCCGGGAATGTTCTCGATGACGGCCAGGATCGTCGTCTGGTGGGACGTGTTCGGCTCCAGCTTGGCGCCCTTCACCTTGACGTCGGCGAACAAGGCGATGTCGGCGTCGACCACCTTTCGGGTTCCGATCGTTCCAGTCGGCTTCTCGAAGTCCTCGACGACTTTCGTTTGCGCTCCGAAGGCCCACTGGATGGAGACGTCGTGGCCGAGCGAGTTCGCCGCGCGACCGTTGAAGAGGTTGGCCTTGCCCTTCACCCCGAGCAGCTTCCACTCGAACAGGCCACCGACGTACTCGATCACCAGTTGGCGATGGTCCGCCCGGCTGTGCAGACGGGCGACGTCCGTCGGGATGACGCCGTGCTCATCGGCCGACCAGATGTCGTTGAACCGGTTGTGATCGCAGAAGGGGACGTAGACCATCGCCCGAGGCGCCGTCGCCCGGTCATAGTGGCGGAAACCGGTGCCGGTGAACTGTCGTGCGCCTCCCACGCCCGACACGTCGCCGTCCAGGCCGCCGTACATCACGAGGTAGAAGCCCGCGGCCACCTCATCGACGACGTTCCGGTCAGTGGGTTTGGCAAGGGCGCCGGTGAAGTCGGTGGGGGCGAGGGACGCAACCGCCTTGATGACACCGTGCTTGTTGGCCTTGTTGAACAGGGCCGCCTGAACCACCGCGTCCCCGCCCCGCGAGTGGCCCATGAGCCCGATGCGGTCGAAGTCGATCCGATTGTGGAACCGGCTCGTGGGATCCTGATCCATCTTCTTCAGGGCGTCGATAGCCTCGAGCGCCATCCGCGCCCGCATATCGACGAAGGAGCCGAAGTAGTTGGCCGCGTTCTCGTCGACCGAGACCGACGCGATGCCCTGCCGCGCGAGATATTCCTGCAGATACGCGTAGCCGTCGTGGCTTCGCACCTCCCCACCGAGCTCCCACGATTGATGGGCACCGTGGACGAGCACCGCCAGCGGTATCCGTCCCTTGCCGGAGACCTTCTTCGTGTCCTTGGCATCGGCGGGGTACGAGATCCGCAGCCGTCGGTACAGCTGGTACTTCGTCGTGTCGGCCTTGTTGGGGATGAGGAACTTCGGCTCGATGGCTGAGACGTCGGAGCCGTAGGCAGCCCGCAGGGTCGCGAGCGTCGGGAATGTCGTCTTGGTCATGACGTAGGCGTCCGGCGAGCTGGTTGGGTCGAGATCGTCCAGCTGGACCGGCTCGTCGATGAAGCCGTCCCTCTCGAACAGCCCGACCGTGGCGGGGCCGCCGCCGACCTTCGTGTCGCCGCCGTCGAAGCTCATCTCGAGGCTCTCGTCGTTCGTCGAGATCTTGATCGCGGCTTTGTCCGACTGGGCGGCCTTGTCGATCGCCTTCTGGACGTCGGGATCGGAGGCCGGCGAGTCGGCCTTCTTGTCGGCTGCCTCGTCGGGCTTGCCGACCATCGTCCCGAGGACCTTCTGCGACAGGTCCCGGGCGACACCGGGTGTCAGCAGGCCGTCCATTTGTGCCTGGGAGATCCGATCGAGCATCCGTTCGCCGCTGGTGGCCATGATGTTCTGCTTGGCCAGCCCGGCGGCCTGGGTTGCCACCGCCGACGCCGCCGAGAGGGCGCTGTCGAACGCCGTGCGGGCGTTCTTCTGGGTGCCTTCCAGGCCGGTGATGTCCGTGAACAGATCCGGTTTCGCCAGGACCTTGAAGACGTCGGCGAGCCCGACCGGGGCTGGGAGCTCGGGCGCGTTCTGGATCGACACGAGCGGCCTCGGCAGGGGCGTCGGGGTGAGCGGCTCCTCGCCATCCGTGCGCGTCTCGGTCGAGACCGGCTCGATCTTCGGTGGGGCGAGCATTTCGGCGTCCGTCCAGCGCCAGTAGCGGGAGTCGTCGATCTCCTCGCAGCCATCGCAATCGCCGAGAATGGCCTCCGCGTAGACGCCGCGGGTCGGAACGCTCACCCGGATGGGCGGCGGCGCGTCCGCGGCGTACAGATCGCGGAGATCGCCCTCGCTCTCGGTGTTGACCCGCGGATCGATCCGGATCCCGGGCGCAACCGGGAAGATCATCGAGTTGCCGGCGATGCCGATGACCCGGTTCACGACGACCGAGGCGACGCTCTTGCCACCGAGGCCCGGCACCAGGATGCCGTCGAGGAGCATGAACCGACGCTCCGGGTCGAGCCACATCCAGATGACCTGGTGGTAGTACTCCAGGGCACTGTTCAGGTGGGCCACCAGGCGATCCGTGAGCCGTCGGTCCTCATCTCGTGGGTTTCGCCGCTCGGACCACGAGGTCGGCGTCGGGATGAAGACGGCGTCGTTCTCGGACAGGTCGTTGAGGATCCGGCCTTCGTTGAAGAGCAGGAACTGCTTGTGCTCCGTCTGGTAGCGCGCCTTGCCGGAGTGGACGATGACCTGAGCGTCCGGAGGCAGCACCGACAGGGCGATGTTGAACGGCGGGATGAACGTCGTATCGAGCGTGATCTTGAACTGGCTGATCTTTTCTCGAGCGATCGGCGGCAACGCCCCGCGCGGGCGGAGGGTCACGTAGAGCGGCGTCCCCTCGGCGTATCGCGAGACCAGCGTCGCGTCGAGGGGCACCTCGATCTCACCGCCGTCCTCGGTGACGTACCAGAACCGGAGCTTGTCGATGACGCGCTTGGCGATCTCCGGCGCTACCTTCTGCCGGAATTGGCGGTCGCGACGGGCGATGTTCTGCGCGTTGATGTCGGCGATGCCTTCCTGGATCTGGGCCGTCCAGATCTCGAACGCGCCGCCCCACAACCAGCCGATGTATGGCTGCCAGTTCTCGAGCTGGAACCCGCCGTCTGCGGCATCGCGTGGTCGGGGCAGGATGAACGAGATGCGGAGCTCGCCGTCGAGGATCTCCGGCGCTTCTTCGCTGTAGCGCGACAGCGGGTAATCCCACCCCTCCCAGTTGTCGGCGACCCTGCGGATCGCGTCGAAGCCGGGCAGCAGGCTGCGGTCCGTTAGCCGACCGGTCAGGGCCGTCTGCCAGCGCAATGCCTTGCCGCGGTCGAACTCGCGCATCGGCAGCGGGACGAATAGGCACTCTCTGACGTCGGCCATCTCGTGGGTGATGAGGAAGTGCCGGAGGACCTCGAAGTATTCGACCGTCATGGCGTGGCAGTGATTGTAGTTGGCCACCGTCTCGGTCATGGCGCGCATCGTCTCGCCCTGCGCGACCGTCTGGACGACCGTCGAGCGTTGATCCCGGACGGACGACGCGCGCTGCATCACGCGGTCACGCAGGCTCTGGAGCGAGTCGCTGGCGAACCTCCGCGATGAGTCCTGCCAGGCGCTGGATTCCGAGCCGCCGTGACTGCCGGCGACACCACCGAAGATGCCGAACCCGGAGCCGATGAAGCCGGCGCCGATTCCGCCCGCGACACCCCACGTGCTGTTGCTCGAACCCGCCGCGACCTCCTCGGACAGGCGCGAGCCGACGATCTCGCTGACGTCGCGATCACGTCCGCTGAAGGCGTTCAACTGCTCCTCGAACTCGAGCGCCTCCTCGCGGGTGGTCGTGGTCCGCCGTTCCCAGTCGACGATCGCGACCCGCCGCCGCTGCCCGGGCGCGAGCGGCAGCGAATGGAGCAGATCGCCGAGCGAGTAACCGTCGGCGCGCCAGACCTCGCGGAAATCGAGAATGTGTCCGCGGGCGATGGTGATGGCCTGGTAGATCGTCGGTGTGTCATCCCAGTCGATCGGATGGTCTGCATCCATCGGCTGACGCACCGGCGGACTCGCCACGACCCCGCCGATCAGGTCCTTCAGCCAGCCGACCTCGGACAGCCACCCCGCCCGCTTGATGTCCGCGAACGTCGGTGGCTGATCGCTGCTGACGAGGTGCCTCGCCGTGTCGACGTCGAGACTGAGCTCCTTCACATCGGTCGCAGGGATCGTGCTCGCCGCACCGATCGTGAAGGCCTCATGCAGCACGGAGGCCTCGAGGAGACCGGCGAGGGCGCCGGCCGGCACGGTGCGCCGAACGCCGAGGGTGACCCCCTTGACGGCCGGCTCGGAGGTCCGGACGACGAGCGTGTAGATGAACTCCTCGACGGCCCGGTTGGGCGTGGTGAGATCGATGCAGCCGCCCCCGAGGTCCTGCGAGAACTCGGCCGGATTCGCCGTCAGGTCGGCCGGCGTCAGGGCGAGCGGCGGGCGACCACCCCGGTCGCCGTCCTTCTGGAAGTCGGGGACGTCGAGGACGAGCAGCACATTGCGCGGCAGACGCTTCGCGTCGTCGAGGGCGATCGGGATGGGCTCGCTCCCGGCGACGCGCCCGAACGCCGAGGCAAAGGTCGCGGCCACCCAGTCGCCGGAGAAGTAGCCGCCCGCTTGCGTCTGCGTGACGACGACCGGCCGGGCGACCGGATGGTCGTCGGCGTCGACCGCCCAGAGGACCACCGGCAGACCGCTGTCGACCGTGCCGCCCTTCTCGTCGATGACGCGCCCCATCAGCCTGACCCGTCCGCCCTTGGTCGGGTCACCGGAAGGAGCGATCGACAATGCCGGCAGACCCGTGACCCGCAGCGTGATCGGCTTAACCGCCTCGTCGAGCGACAGGTCGACGGTGTGAACCTGCACGCCTTCGGGGGTCGAGACGGTGACGGTGATCGGCGGGCGCGGCTCGCCATCGCCGCCGATGGTCAGCCGGAAGGCGCCGTCGGCGTCGACGACGCCGCTGCCGGTGCTGAGGAGCTCGATCGTCTCGTCGTCCGTCGGCGTGATCCGAGCGCTGCGAGTGACGCGCGCGTCGATCCGGAAACCGACAACGCTGGTGCTCCTCGACCGTCCGTCCGGCCGAACGATTCCGCTCAGTTCCAGTGCAGCCATCCCACCACTCCCGGTTGCAGCTCAGTTCGCCTTGCAGCTCAGTTCGGCGTGCGGCCCAGTCTGCCGCCTTCGATGGGGCCGGGAGACGTACAGCGCCGCGTCGCTGATCTTGATGAGCAAGCCGGCTGCTACATCACCGTTGAAGATAATTTTGTCCGCGACGATCCTCGCCGGATACGAGCCGGTCGGCTCGCGAAAGAGCCCCGACTGGTCGACGTGACCGGGGGTGTTGACCGCGTCAGTGTGTGCAGGCGTGCCGCTGATAGCGACGCTCGCTGCCTCGGCTGGGAGATCCGGGGTTGAGCGGTCGTCGGGCGAAGCCGCGAGGGGGACGAAGCCAACACGCTGAGCACCGCGAGCTTCGGCATGAACTTCTCTCCTACTGACCGTTGGGTACATTGCGATGCTACAGTAGAAGCGCGACGAGATCGCTCGGTATTATGGCAACTTCGATGCGTTTCGTCGGCGCCGGTCGCAGCGCCCGCAGAGCGGCATCGATCCGGCGTTTTGACTCCCGCAGCCAAGGCAGTATTGAACCAACGTCTTGTTTCTCGCTGTCTATCGGGTCCCTCTATGGCACAGATAGTACTCCCGCGTAGTGGAGGCCAGCAAAGGCCGGCGGGCGCTTGACGCTGCCCTCGCGGAGCCGAAACTGACGCGCCAGGGGCTGCGAAGCCGGATGCTTGCTGCGCTGGCGGCGATCGCGGAGTCCGGGCCGGAGGCGTTCCCGGTCAAATCAGACCGGGACTAGCGACTTCCTCGAGCACGCCAGGATCGTCGTTCTTGACAGAATTCGCGCGCGGCGACACGCGTGCAACGGCCGCAGTGCGTCTGCGTGTTGCTTTGGCAATAGCCACTGATCGACCGCGTCCTCCGTTAAGATCACGGGCATTCGGTCATGCACCGGCCGCATCAGGTCGTTTGCATCCGTCGTCACGATCGTGAACGTGCGCTCCCACTGTTCAGGCTGCGGCTGCCAATACTCGTAGAGGCCGACGAATAGCAGAAGGCCGCCTCCACGCCTGTGGAACCAGAGCGGCTGTCGCGCCGTCTTTGGCCCGGTCCACTCGAAGAAGCCGTCCGCCGGCACGACGCAGCGTCGCTTCTGGAACGCTTCCTTGAAGGCGCTCCGGCTCTCCAGCGTCTCGGCCCGCGCGTTGATCTGCTGCGCGGCGCGTTTGTTGTCCTTCGCCCACGAGTTGACGAGGCCCCACTTCGCCGGCAGGAGCTCGCGGTCTTCATACTTCACGCGCATGATCCAGTGCGGGTCGGTCGGGGCGATGTTGTAGCGCGGGCGGTAGTCGACGAAGGCGTCCGTGTCGACGCCGAGCTCTGGGGCGAGCTGGGCTGGGTCTTTCTCGGTCAGCGTGAAGCGGTCGCACATAAACGTCAGGATAGCAGCGGGAGGCGTGCCGGCAAGAGCCGACACGCGGGAGCTGGCACGGTTCCGGCGAACCGCGTCCCTTTGATTATCAGAAAGGAACTGCGCGACTTGAGACCCATTCTGAACGACAGCTGTGGGTTGACAAAGTTAGAGGAAGACGTATACTTGCGCGCGCGGATAAGTGAGTTCTGGTAGCACGGAGGCTTGTAATGGCAGCACGAACGAAGCGACTTCAAGAGGGAAAATCACTGCCACGGGCGGTGTTGGTCCTCGCTGGCCTGTTTGTCGTAGTT
>CAZZND010000063.1:0-13474 GCA_964655465.1 uncultured Actinomycetes bacterium | reverse complement strand
CCCGGGTCGGAGGCTGAACCATGGCAGCGACGCGGCGTCCGCCGGCCGTCGCGCGTGTCCTGCAGCGCGTCACCGCGACCGTGCGTGCTCACGAGATGATCGCGCCGGGCGACCTCGTCCTCGTCTGCGTCTCGGGCGGCCCCGACAGCGTGTGCCTGCTCTACTCGCTGTGGCATCTCCGGCGGCTGCTGAAGGTCCGGCTCGCGGTGTTCCACTTCGACCACCGCCTGCGGGCGGATAGCGCCGCGGACGCGGCATACGTGCGGCGGCTGTCGGCGCGTCTGGGTGTTCCGTTCCAACTCCGCGCCGCCGGCGACGCGCCGGCGAAGGGGGTGTCGGTCGAGGCGTGGGCGACGATGGCGCGCAAGAAGGCAGCGAACGACGTGCGCCGTGCGATCGGAGCCGGCGCGATCGCCGACGGTCATACCCTCGACGATCAGGCCGAGACCGTGCTGCTCAACCTCCTCCGCGGCACCGGCCTGGAGGGACTCGCCGGGATCGACCCCGGACGGGGGAGTCGCTGGATCCACCCGCTCATCGACGTGGAGCGTTCCGATGTGGAGGCGTTCTGCAGGGCACTGCATCTGCGCCCACGCCGCGACCCCATGAACGAGGACCGGCGCTTCCTCCGCGCCGCGATCCGCCACGACGTCCTGCCAGCCATCGAGCGGGCGACGGGTCGCGACGTCAGGGGCGCGATCGCGCGCACGGCGGAGGCGCTCCGCGCCGATCGCGACGAGCTCTACGCGGCGACGGACGACGCGTTCGAGGGCGTTGTCGAGGGGGAGCGCGGGCGCGAGGTCAGGCTCGACGCGAAGGCTCTCTGCGCGCTGCCGCCGTCGCTCGCGATGCGGGTCATCCGTCTCGCCGCGTATGACGTGCTGACGGTCGAGGACACCGCGCCCTTCTCGCGTGAGGCGCTCGCCGCCGTCCTCGACCTGGCGAAGGGCCGTCCGGGCCGGCGCCGCGATCTTCCGCTCGGCCGGGTCGCCGTGCGCGACCGAACGCATGTCCGCATCACGCGCGAGCCCTGAGCGCCCCGAGTACACTCGCGCCCTCCGATGGATGCCTACGCCGACGACATCGAGAAGGTCCTCATCACCGAGGACGAGATCGAGGCCAAGCTCGCGGAGATCGGCGAGCAGATCACGAAGGACTACGAAGGCCGCTCGATCCTGCTCGTCGGCGTGCTGAAGGGCGCCTTCGTCGTGATGGCAGATCTCGCTCGGTCGATCCGGCTGCCGATCGAGTTCGACTTCATGGCGGTCTCGTCCTACGGCGCAGCAACCAAGACCTCGGGGGTCGTGCGGATCCTCAAAGATCTCGACCACGACCTGAAGGATCTCGATGTGCTCGTCGTCGAGGACATCGTGGACTCGGGGCTCACGCTCAAGTACCTGCTGAAGAACCTTGCCGCCCGCAAGCCAGCCTCGCTCGAGGTCGCGGCGCTGCTCCGGAAGGAGGGCATCCAGCAGGTCAAGCTCGACGTGCGCTACGTGGGGTTCGACATCCCGAACGAGTTCGTCGTCGGTTACGGGCTCGACTACGCCGAGCGTTTCCGCAACCTGCCGTACATCGGGACGCTGAAGCCCGCCGCCTACGGTGGCTGAGATCGGGAACCCGACGCCGCGACGCCGTCGTCCCAGGACGATGCGGCGCCTCTCTTCCGCCCTGGCCCTGACGCTCGTGCTCACCGCGTGCGGCTCCGGCCCCGAGGCAACCGCGAGCATCCACGGCACGGTGCGTGCCGGCCCCACCTGTCCGGTCGAGACGATCGAGTCACCGTGTCCGCCCGCACCCTGGGCCGGCACCGTCCGCGCGACCGCCACCGACGGCGAGACCCACCAGACGACGACCGATGAGCAGGGCGCGTACTCGCTCGCCCTGCCGCCCGGCACGTACGAGGTCGTCGCGGTGACCGGCGATGGATCGCCCCCGTTCGGTGTTCCCGCATCGGTAACCGTGACCCAGGGCGAAGACGCGCAGCTGGACCTGGCGGTCGACACGGGCATCCGCTGATCTGACCCCGGCCTACACTCGCCGCGTGGATCGCTGGGCCACGTTCGACTGCTACGGGACGCTGATCGACTGGGACAGTGGTGCCCGGGCGGCCCTCGGGCGGATCTTCACCGGCCGCGAAGACGCAGCCTTCGCTCGCTACCACGAGGTCGAGCCGGCCCTGCAGCGCGACGGCACGCGGTCCTACCGGCGGGTGCTGACCGACGCGGTGGCGGCGATCGCCGAGGCCGAGGGGTGGGAGGTCCCGCCTGGCGGCGAGGCGTTCGCCGGCTCGCTCCCGTCGTGGCCCGCCTTCTCCGACGTCGCCCCGGCGCTCCGGGAGCTTCGCGCCCGTGGCTGGCGACTCGCGATCTTGTCGAACACCGATCCGGACTACCTGGACGCGTCGCTCGCGCGGATCGGCGTCCCGGTCGATCTCAGCGTGGTCGCGTCCGAGATCGGGTCCTACAAGCCGGCGTTCGGTCATTGGGAGTCGTTCTTCGGTGCGACCGGCGCCGACCGCCGGCGGCACGTGCACGTCGCGGCGTCGCTGTTCCACGACGTCGAGCCCTGCGCGGCCCTGGGACTCCCGTGCGTGTGGATCGACCGGCGGGGTGAGACGTCGGCCCTGCCGCGCGCGGCCGAGCTCCCCGACCTGTCCACGCTGCCCGACGTGCTCGACGCGCTGGTGCCCGCGTGATGGATCCGGCGTTCGACGCGTACGCCATCCTCGGGGTGGGGTCGCTCGCGAGCGACGACGAGATCCACCGCGCGTACCGGGCGATCGCCCGGCGGCTGCATCCCGACGCGAACCCGGGCGATCCTCGCGCCGCCGCCGGGTTCTCGGACGTGACGGCTGCGTACGAGCTGTTGCACGACCCGGCGGGCCGGCGTGCCTACGACCTGGCCCGGGCCGCGCAACACGGTCCCCGGGCCGCGCGATCGGCCCCGGGGCCTACGGGCAGCACGACGGTGCGCGGCCCGGCCGCGCGCCCTTCCCACCGGCCCTTCGAGGCACCGCCCCCACCCGCCGAGCGTCCCGTCTCGGACACCGACGAGTTCGCGCTGCTCGGGTTCATCCTCAAGGCGGCGGTGGCCATCGTGGTGCTCATCGTGATCGGCGTGGTCTTCCTCGCGATCACGGCCCGCTGTCCCAACGGCGGGGACATCGCCGAGGGTTGCCGCACACCGGGCGTGTCTCCCGCGCCGACGGTTAGCATCGAGCCATGAGCGTCGACCGAGCGAAGATCGAGCAGGGCGTCCGTCTGATCCTCCAGGGGGTGGGCGAGGATCCCGAACGAGGCGGCTTGCGAGAGACCCCCTCGCGCGTCGCCCGGATGTACGAGGAAATCCTCGGGGGCATCGGGGCGGACCCGACGCCCATCGTGACCGTGGTCGACGGCGCCGACTTCGACGAGATGATCATGGTCCGTGACATCCCGCTGACGTCGCTCTGCGAGCACCACATGATCCCGTTCAACGGGAAGGCGCACGTCGCCTACGTCCCGAACCGCTCTGGCCAGATCACCGGGCTGTCGAAGGTCGCCCGTGTCGTCGACGTGCTGTCGAAGCGCCTCCAGGTGCAGGAGCGGCTCACCACCCAGATCGCCGACACCATCGAACAGGCGCTCTCGCCCCGCGGGGTGTTCGTGGTGATCGAGGCCGAACACCTGTGCATGACGATGCGCGGTGTGAAGAAGCCCGGTGCGGTGACGGTGACCTCGGCGGTTCGCGGGCTGTTCCGCTCCGACGCCCGAACCCGCCAGGAGGCCATGCACCACATCGGCATGCGCTAGCCCTTCACGTTCGGACCCTGTCCGCTCCCTGGAAGGGTGTGGTGCAGGATGCAGCCGTGGTGACCGGATCGCATGAGGCGGTGCACGCCGTGTGGATCGAGCAGGGTCCGCGGCTGTGGCGTTCGCTGCTGGCCTACGCGGGCGATCCCGAGGTCGCGAGCGACGCGATGGCCGAGGCCTTCGCGCAGGCCCTGGGGCGGGGTGACGGGGTGCGCGATCACGCCGCCTGGATCTGGAAGGCATCGTTCAAGATCGCGGCCGGCGAGCTGAAGCGCCGCGGCGCGACGGGTCCGTGGGTGATCGAGACCACCTACGAGATGCCCGAGCCCGCGGTCGACCTGGTCCGGGCGCTCGCGCGGCTCAGCCCGAACCAGCGCGCGGTCGCCGTGCTGTCCCTCTACGCCGATCTGCCGCCACGCGAGATCGCCCGGGCGTTGGGGCTGTCGTCGACGGCCGTCCGGGTCCATCTCAGCCGGGCGCGCCGCCGGCTGCGCGAGCTGTTGGAGGACGACGATGACTGATCTCCGCGAACGATTCGAGCAGCTCGACCAGGTGGGCGTCCCCGACGTGTGGAACCGCGCGGAGCGGATCGGCGCGCGTCCCCCGATGACGTTCCCGACCCCGCCGTCGCGCCGAGTGGCCTCGGGCATCGTCGCGCTCGTGGTCGTCGCCGTGGCCGGCTACCTCGTGGTGCGGGCGTTCCGGCCCGAGCTGGTGCCGGTCTCGCCGATCGACGAGCCCGAGGCCATCGAGGCAGTGATCACTCAGACGGTCGACACCGGCCGCCAGTATCCGGAGGCCATCGCCATCGGGGAAGGCGCCATCTGGGTCGCGACGCGCGACGGCGGGGAGCCCGGTGGAGATCTCGTCAGGATCGACCCCGTCACGGGTGACATCGAGGCGCGGATCGCGATGCCCTCGCTCCCGCAGTTGGAGTTCGGTAGGGGCGGCATCACCATCGGACTGGGGAGCGTGTGGGTGCTCGGCTACGAGAGCCGGCCGGACGAAGGCCGCTGCTGCGATGGCGATGTCACCTTGCGGCGGGTCGATCCGGCCACGAACGAGGTCGCCGAGACCATCCCGGTCGGACCCGGCGTAGGCGACAGCGACGTCTGGGCCGACGAGACCGGCGTGTGGGTGCTCACCTTCTCTGAGGGGGAGAACGAGATGTGGCTCTACCGGTTCGATCCGACCACGCTCGAACCCGTCACCCGCATCGACGTGCCGGCCGATTGGTCGCAGACCGTGTTCGCCGCGGGCGGGTCGATCTGGGTCTTCGGCTCGACGAGCGGTGCCGCCCCGGCGGAGGCCTTGTTCCGCATCGATCCCGCGACCAACCTGATCGCGGAGGTCGTCGAGCTCGGCGGGAGCGATCTCTTCAGCGCGGAGCCCTCAGGTGATCGCCTGTGGTTCTACCGGGGCGGTCTCCGTGCGATCGATGTCCGTACCGGCGAGGAGGTTCTCAGCCCCGTCCGGGGTCTGCCTGCCGAGAGCTTGTTCCGCATGGTGGCGGACGGGGGCGGCGGGGTCTGGGTGTTCGGCGTCTCCGACCAAGGCGAGCCAGGTGGCGTCTGGCACGTCAACGCCGACGGGGTGGTCGACGCCCGTTCGGGCGAAGATCCCGGTGACCAGGCCGCGGGGATCGCCGCGGCGTTCGATCCCGGCACGAACAGCGTGTGGATCGTCCACTACGAGGACACCGTCTCCAAGCTGCAGATCACACCCACTCAGCCGTAGTCGGCGGGCTCCCGGGCTGCTCGCTCCATGCGCCGCTACGATGGCCGCATGAGCACGCGAGCCTGGCGCTGTCGTGACACGACGTTGGAGCTCGGTGCCCGCACCCTCGTCATGGGGGTCGTCAACGTCACACCCGACTCCTTCAGCGACGGTGGGATGTTCGCCGAACGCGAGGTGGCCGTCGCGCACGGTGCACGACTGATCGACGAAGGCGCGGCCATCGTCGACGTCGGCGGCGAGTCGACCCGGCCCGGCGCCGACCAGCTGCCGGTCGACGAGGAGCTCGCACGGGTCGTCCCGGTGATCGAAGGCCTCCGAGCCGCTCGGCCCGGCGCGCTGATCAGCGTGGACACGCGCCGGTCCGAGGTCGCGAAGGCGGGGCTCGCCACCGGCGCCGCGATCGTGAACGACGTGACGGCCGGGCACGACCCGGTGATGTTCGACGTCGTCCGCGATGCCGGCGCCGGCATGGTGCTGATGCACATGCGCGGCGAGCCGAAGACGATGCAGGACGATCCGCGCTACGACGACGTGGTCGAAGAGGTGCACGAGCACCTCCGCGAGCGGGTCGAGGCGGCGATCTTCGCCGGTCTCTCGCAGGAGCAGCTGGCGGTCGACCCGGGCATCGGGTTCGGCAAGGATCTGGAGCACAACCTCGCGCTGCTGCGGGCGATCCCGATCTTCGGCGACCTCGATGCCGCGATCGTCGTCGGCGCCAGCCGGAAGCGCTTCCTCGGGGCCCTCACGGGCATCGACGATCCCGCGGACCGGCTCGAAGCGTCGCTCGCGGTGGCGGTCTGGTGTGCGGTGGCCGGCGCGGACGTGCTCCGCGTGCACGACGTCGGCGAGACCGTCCGGGCTTTGCGGGTCGCCGACGCGATCGCGCGGGAGGAGGCATGAGCCTCGCGTTCGCCGACGAAGGAGCCCGAGGCACCGACGTCGTCGTCCTGCTCCACGGCTGGCCGGGCGGCGTCCACACGTGGCGACGCCTGGCGCCACTGCTCGCCTCGCGGTTCCGCGTGGTCGTGCCCCAGCTGACCGATCCGGATCTGCGCACGCAGGCGGCCGAGGTCGCGGCGATGCTCCGCGAGCTCGAGATCACCCGCTACGCCGCCGTGGGCCATGCCCACGGCGGCGGTGTCGCCCAGCTGCTCGCGCTCGAGGGCGTCGGGCTCGACGCCCTCGTCCTGATCGACCCGATCGCGTTCGACCGTGCCCCGCCGGTCGATCTCGACCCTCGCACCTTCGTGGAGCGCGGCTCCGTCGAGATCGCCGGCCTCCCGCCGGCGGACCTGGACGCGTACGCCGCCGCGGCCGGGTCGCCGCCGGCGCCGCTCGACCTGACGCCGCACACCGGCGAGATGGCGGCATGGGACTTCCCGATCTTCCTGCTCTGGGGCGAGGAGGACCCGTACCTGCCCGTCGCGCTCGCCGAGCGACTGTCCGACGCCATCCCCGGCTCGACGCTCGGGCTCGTGCCCGAGAGCGGTCATTTCCTGCTCGATGACGCCTTCGACCCCGTCGGGGTCATGATCCACGAGTACCTGCGGGCCCGCTATCAGGGCGCCCCGCATGGCCACGAGGGGGTGGTCATGCTGCAGCTCGAGCGCAAGCCCGCCTGGGTCGACCTGGCGCCGTACGAGGACGACGATGAGGAGCCGGCGGCGAGCGACGAGCAACAGGAGGTGGGACCGAACGCATGAGCCGAGCACGGCTGTTCCTGACCGGCATCCACGCCGAGGGCCACCATGGTGCGCGCCCCGGCGAGAAGGACACGCCGCAGCCGTTCGTCGTCGACCTGGACCTCGAGGTCGAGGTGGGCGACGACACCATCGAGGGCACGGCCGACTACCGGCAGGTCTCCGACCGCGTCCGCGAGGTCGTGACCCAGGGCTCGTTCGACCTGATCGAGTCGATGGCCGAGGAGATCGCCCGGACCTGCCTCGCGTTCGAGCGCGTCATGCGCGCGAGCGTCGTGGTGCACAAGCCGAACGCGGCCGCGCGCCTGGGCATCGACGGGGTCGCGGCCGCGGTGACCCTGCCGGGGTGATCACGTGACGAAGGTGACGCTCGGTCTCGGATCGAACCTCGGTGACCGGCTGGCCACGCTGCAGCGCGCGGTGGATCTGCTGGCCGCGCACGGGGTTCGCGCGACGGCGTCCTCCCGCGTGTGGGAGACCGCGCCGGTCGGCGAGCCCGAGGACCAGCCCGCGTACCTGAACGCCGTGATCGTGGCCGAGACCGACGGCGATGCGTCCGACACGTTGCACGCCGCCAACCAGGTCGAGACCGAGCTCGGTCGCACCCGTGAGATCCGCTGGGGGCCGCGCACGATCGACATCGACGTGCTGCTCGTCGACGACGTCGTCCGCGACGACCCCGAGCTGACGATCCCGCATCCCCGGATGACCGCGCGCGCGTTCGTCCTGCTGCCGTTGCTCGACCTCGACGCCGACCCGGTGCTGCCCGACGGCACGCGGGTGCTCGACCTGCCCACGCCTGACGGCGACGCCCGCCCGGCTTACGCCCCGTTGAGACTGCCGTGAAGACCGTCGAGAAGGTCTGTCTGCGCTGCGACTGGGAGGGCGAGACCCGCGACCGGGTATGCCCGTCGTGCGGCACGGCGCTGTGGCTCCCTCGATCGACCGAAGAGCGGGGGGCGCGGCGCGGACCCCTCGCGTGGTTCCAGGGTCGTCGCCGCGCCCGCCGTCCACGCGCCGACGCCGAGCCCTCGCCGCAGCCGGTGGCCGCGCCGAGCCCCGCACCGACCCCCGACCCGTCGACCCACGGGGTCGGACCCGAGCCCGACCGCCGCCGGACCTGGCTCCCGGTCACGATCGTCCTCGTGGTCGCCGCGATCGCGGTGGCGATCGTGCGCGCCGGCGCGCCTCCTCCTGCTCCCGATGCCTTCGCCGCCGCCGTCGGCGGACGGGTGGTGTATGCGCTGCCCGACGAGGTCGAGTCCGAGTGGTACCGGCTCTGGATCTGGGATCTCGCGGCCGGCACGGTCCAGAAGGGGCCACGGTTGCACGAGCCGCTCCAGATGATCGACATGTCCGGCGTCTCGCCGGGCCTGATCGGCTCGATCTCGGTGGCCGGTGACGGCCTCTCAGCAGACACCATCCGGTTCCTGGGCTCCGCCGACACCGCGACCTCGGTGCTCAGAGGTGACCACGTGGTCTGGTCCCCGGACGGCCGCCGAGCCGTCGCCGCGTCGAAGGCACCGGGCTGCAGCCCGATCGAGATGCGGACCTTCGTGCCGGCCGCCTCGACCACCTCGGAGACGACCGTAGGGCGCTCCTGCGCCGACCTCGTCAGCCTGGGCGCCACCTCGCCGTACCAGTACGTCGCGCTCGCCGACGGCGGCGCGCCTCAGATCTCGCAGATCTCGCGCTACGGGGACGATCCGATCGTGACCGGCTACCTGCCGGTGGGCGCCGCGGGGACCGACCTCTTCGTGGTGGCGGCGACCTCGGCCAACGACGCCGACGTCGGCCCGGCGCTGTCGGTCCTGTGGTTCCCCTCCGGCCCGATCCGCGAACCTGTGCGCGTCGGGAGCGACGAGAGACAGGGCCTCGCGTTCGAGGAGCTCCTCTCCTGGGGCCGGTTCGGCGTGGACACGCTCGTCCTGGGGACCTACGACGGCACCCGGGGCATCTGGTCGGTCCCCGAGGCCGATGACGGGCCGCTCGTCCCCACCCTGATCGCGGCTACCGACGCCTCGAACGTGAGCGCGTCGGTCGCGCCCGACGGTGCGGTCGTGGCGGTGCTCGACGGGCGCTTCTTCGTCATCCGCGATGGCCTCGCGAACGCGCCCGAGGCGCCCGAGGGTGCGCCCTCGCCGGCGAACTCCGTCCTGTGGATACCGGCGGGGTCCGCGTCGTGAGGATCGCCGTGATCGGGGCCGGCCGCGTGGGAACCGCGGTCGCAGCGGCGTGGCGGCGCGCGGGGCACGACATCGTCGGGGTGAGCGGACGCGACGCGACGCGCGCTCGCGTGGCCACGTACCTCCCGGGGGTCGACGTCGTCGAGCCGGCGCGGGCCGCGGCCGGTGCCGATCTGGTGCTGCTCGGTGTGCCCGACGACCGCATCGCTCCGGTCGCCGCCGATCTCGCCGGGGCGATCGGCGAGGGAACCTGGATCGCCCACCTGTCCGGCGCGGCCGGACTGGACGTGCTCGACGCTGCGGGCGGACGGCGGATCGCGATCCACCCGCTCCAGACCTTCCCCGACGTCGAGCGCGCGGCCGGGCTGCTGGCGGGCTGCGCGGTGGCCGTGACGGCCGACGACGAGGAGGGCTACGCGCTCGGCGAGGTTCTGGGCCACGACCTGGGCGGGCGTCCCTTCCGGCTCGCACCCGAACATCGCACGCTGTATCACGCCGCCGCCGTGATCGGATCCAACGACCTCGTCGCGCTGTCGGCGCTCGCGACCGAGGCGCTCGAGCGGGCGGGCGTGCCTGAGGCCGGCGCCGCGCTCGGCGCGCTGCAGCTCGCCACGCTCGAGAACGTGACGTCGATGGGCACCGGCGCCGCGCTTACCGGGCCGGCGGTGCGTGGCGACGCCGGCACGGTGCAGAAGAACCTGGAGGCGCTCGCGGCCGCCATGCCCGAAGCCGTCACCCCGTACGTCGTGCTGTGCCGGGTCTGTCTCGACGTCGGGACGGCAGCCGGCCGGCTCGACGCCGAAGGGCGCGCCGGCGTTGAGGAGGTCCTCGCCCGGTGGAGGAGGTGATCCGCGGCGCGGCCGCGACCCGCGCGCGGACCAACGGATGGCGCGCCGAGGGGCTGCGCGTCGGTCTCGTAACGACGATGGGCGCCCTGCACGACGGACATCGGTCGCTGCTGCACCGGGCCCGAGAGGAGAACGACCGCGTGCTCATGACGCTCTTCGTGAACCCGCTGCAGTTCGTGGCCGAGGGGGACCTCGACCGGTACCCGCGCGACGAGGCGCGCGATCTCCGCCTCGCGGAGCGCGAAGGGGTGGACGCGGTCTGGGCCCCGCCGGTCGACGAGGTCTACCCGCCCGGCGTGCTGCTGCTCGAGCCGGACCCGGGGCCGGTCGGCGAGGCGTTCGAGGGGCTCGCCCGGCCGGGGCATTTCGCCGGCGTGCTCGAGGTCGTGCACCGCCTCTTCAGCGTCGCCGGTCCCTCGACCGCCTACTTCGGTCAGAAGGACGCGCAGCAGCTGTTCCTCATCCGGCAGATGGTCAACGAGATCGACGACCTGCCCGGGATGACCATCGTCGCCTGTCCCACGGTTCGCGACCCCGATGGGCTCGCGCTGTCGTCGCGGAACGCGTCCCTGTCGGCGGCCGAGCGCGAGCAGGCCACCTGTCTGTTCCTCGCTCTCGCCGAGGCGGCGGAGGCTGCGCGCGCGGGCGAGCGCCACGCCGGGGTGCTCGTCGCGTTGATGGCCCGCGAGATCGGCGCGACGCCGCTCGCATCCCTCGACTACGCCGCGGTGGTGGACGAGCACACCTTCGAGCCGGTGGCGACCCTCGGGCGTCCGGCGCGCGCGCTCGTCGCGGCGCGGTTCGCGAGCGCGCGGCTCATCGACAACCTGCTTCTACCGGTCCCGCCCGACTGAGCCCGCTCGAACCCGATGCTGCTGCGCTATCGTCACGCGCGTGCTGCTCACCGCCGACGTCGGCAACACCGAGATCGTGCTGGGGGTCTTCGACGGCCCCTCGCTGGCGCACACCTGGCGTCTGTCCACCCGCCCCGAGCGCACCTCCGATGAGCTCGCGCTGCAGCTCGCCGGCTTCCTCGAGCACCGCGACCTCGACCTGCGCAAGGACGTGACCGGCCTGTGCATCGCGAGCGTCGTACCCGACGTGACGTCGTCGCTCCTCGAGATGGCGGCCGCCTACCTCGACTTCGAGCCGGTCATCGTCGGTCCCGGCACGAAGACAGGGGTGCCCGTGCTCACCGACAACCCGCGTGAGGTCGGCGCCGACCGAGTCGTGAACACGCTGGCGGCGTTCACACGCTTCGGCGGCCCGTCGATCGTCGTGGACTTCGGGACGGGGACGAACTTCGACGTCGTCTCGGACAAGGGCGAGTTCCTGGGCGGCGTGATCGCGCCCGGCCTGCAGATCAGCGCGGGAGCCCTGGTCGGCCGCACCGCTCGCCTGACCCGGGTGGACCTTCAGCCGCCGCGTTCGCCGGTCGGCAAGAGCACGGTCGAGGCGATCCAGTCCGGGCTGCTGTACGGGACAGCCGGCGAGGTCGACGGCATCGTCACCCGGATCCGCGCGGAGCTGCAGGCGCCCGACGCCACCACGGTCGCCACCGGTGGGCTCGCCCCGGTCGTGATCCCGCACTGCACCACCATCGACCACCACGAGCCGTGGCTCACGCTGGAAGGGCTCCGGCTCGTCTTCGAACGGAACACCGATGGCTGACGATCCACGTGAGCCTGAGGGCCGAGAAGCCGAGATCCTGGCCGCGCGCCGCGCGAGCCTCGAGCGGCTCGGGCGCGACCGCGCCTTCGCGATCACGCTCGCCGACGTCCTCGGCGCCGAGCACCCCGACGCCTTGACGGCGATCCGAACGAACCACGCCGAGCTCGGGGCCGACGTCCGTACCGACGACGTCGTCACCATCGCCGGCCGCGTGGTCCTGAAGCGCGACATGGGCAAGCTCGTGTTCGCGACGATCCGCGACGTCACCGGCGAGCTGCAGGTGATCTTCAGCGCCGCCGAGATGGACGCCGACGTCTTCGGTTCGCTGCAAGAGGTCGACCTCGGCGACATCATCGGTGCGACCGGACCGGTCGGGACCAGCCGCAGGGGCGAGCTGAGCGTCTTCGCCACCCGCTGGGCGATGCTCACGAAGGCGCTCAGGCCGCTTCCGGAGAAGTGGCACGGTCTGCAGGACCCCGATCTCCAGCAGCGCCGCCGCTACCTCCACCTGATCGCCGACGAGGCCCCGCGACGGGCCTTCCTCGCCCGCGCCGCCGTCCTGAAGACGATGCGGCGCATCCTGGACGAGCGCGGTTTCGTCGAGTTCGAGGGGCCGATGCTCCAGCTCGTGGCCGGCGGCGCGAACGCGCGCCCGTTCCTCACCCACCACCACGCCCTCGACATCGACATGAAGCTCCGGATCTCGCTCGAGCTGTACCTGAAGCGGATGCTCGTCGGCGGCGTCGAGCGCGTGTACGAGCTGGGGCGCAACCTCCGCAACGAAGGCATCGACCGTGACCACAACCCCGAGTTCACGATGCTCGAGGCCTACCAGGCCTACGGCGACTACCACTCGATGATGGAGCTGTCCGAGGCGCTCGTCGTCGAGTGCTGCCGCGCGGTCAACCCGATCTACGGACGCGTGCCGGACGACCTCACCGTCACCGTCGACGGTCGCGCGATCGATCTCACACCGCCCTTCGCGCGCGTCACGGTCCTCGAGGCGGTCTCCGAGGCCACCGGGGAAGAGATCACGCTGGACCACGAGGACCTGCGCGGGATCGCGCATCGCCACGACGTGCCCATCGAGGGCACGTGGGGGCCCGGCAAGATCGTGCAGGAGCTCTTCGAGAAGCTCGTCGAGGAAACGATCGAGCGCCCGACGTTCGTCTGCGACTTCCCGCGCGAGGTGTCCCCGCTCGCGCGCCCGCATCGCACCGACCCCGGTCTCACCGAGCACTTCGACCTGATCGTGGGCGGAGTGGAGCTCGTCACCGCGTTCAGTGAGCTCACCGACCCCGACGAGCAGCGCGCCAAGTTCGAGCTCCAGCAGCAGATGACAGGGGTGCTCGGCGACGCGGTCCACCCGATGGACGAAGACTTCCTGCGCGCCCTCGAGCACGGCATGCCCCCCGCGGGTGGCCTCGGCATCGGCATCGACCGGCTCCTGCTGGTGCTGACGGGCGCCGACAGCCTGCGCGACCTGATCATGTTCCCCTCGCAGCGTCCTGAGGGATGAACCCGGGTCGCGGGCTCGC
>CAZZND010000062.1:0-13931 GCA_964655465.1 uncultured Actinomycetes bacterium | reverse complement strand
CTAGCCGGTCTCGGCCACGGCGGGCTTGGGCCCGCCGGGGTCGGGCTCCCCCGGCTCTTCTGGGGGCTCGGCGAAGCGTGAGGGCGTCGTCGGACCCGGCCGTTTCGTCACCGCGAGGTAGACCGCTACCCCGGTGCACACCACGACGACCGTGAGCGCCGTCCACTGTGACCCCGTGAGCGGGCCGAACCGCTTGTCGATCCGGAGCGAGTCCTCGAGCAGCCGGTTGCACCCGTACCAGATGCCGAACAGCAGGGTGGCCATGCCTTCACGTCGATCCTTGCGGATGAACCACCACAAGACGCCGAACAGGACCGCGGCCAGCAGCATGTCGTAGAGCGCGGTCTGATGGAGCCCCACGCCCTGGGCGATCACCCCGCCGGCGTCGCGCAGGATGACCTCGTCACGGGCGACCGTGATCACCGATCCGTCAGACAGCTGGGCCTGACAGAGATCGTTCACACAGGTGAACGGTGGGGCGATGGTCCCGCCCCGGTACGTCCACGCCAGCAGCCACGACGTGGGTTTGCCCAGGTGGTCGGCGATGATGAGGTCGCCGATCCGGCCGATCACGATGCCGAGCGCCAGCGCGGGTGCGATCGTGTCGGCGACCTGGAAGAAGCGCAGGTGGAACCGACGGATGTTCACCGCGTTCGCGATCGTCGCGCCGGCGATCCCGCCGAGCAGCGAGATCCCGCCCTGCCAGATGTACAGCCATTCGAGTGGGCTCTCGAACTCCGACGAGTGGGCCATGACGTAGCCCACCCGGGCGCCGACGATGGCACCGATCAACGACCAGAACGCGACCGAGGTGATCGCGATCGGCGGGATCTGACGACGCCGCGCCAGCCGCCCGAAGGGCACCGTGCCGACGAGGAACCCGATCGCGATGAACAGCCCGTGCGGCGACAGCTGCAGTGGGCCGATGCCGATCCGGTCGACGACCGGCCAGCCGATCGCGGCGAGGAAGGGATCCATCGAGGGCGAGCCTAGCAGCGGGTGGACACTACCCTCGGCCCCGCGGCCACAGACGCGCCACCGTGCGCCCGAGCAGAAGGCCACTCGTCACGTCGCCCGGGTAGTGCACGCCCAGGTACACGCGCGAGGCCGCGACGGCCGTGTCGAGGCCACCGAGCAACGCCCGCGGGATCGGCCCGAGACCAAGCTCGCGCGCGGCCACACGGGTGAACGTCGTGAGGACGGCCGGGTGCGACGACGGCCATGAGGTCGCCATCGGCTGCGCGATCAGCAGCCGGGTGCCACCGGGGTCGGCATCGCTCGGGCGGGGACGGGCCACCACCCTCTTGACGCCCTGCAGCAGGACCCAGGTGGTCGTCGCGGCCGCGGCCGCGCGTGCGGCCGTGCGCGGCCGCCCCCCGAGTGCCAGCGCGGCCGCGGCCGCACCCACCGCGTAGAGCGATCCCATCTCGGTGATGCCCACGAAGAACCGGTCGGCGACCGGGCCGTGGCCGCCGTTGAGGAGCCCGAACAGCTCGGCGTCGGCTGCGCGGCCCTCGGGGTCACGCAGAACGCCGAGACCGAGCGCGCCGGCACCGGCCGCGAGCGCTCCCGCCCAGACGATCCGTCGAACCCCCATCGCGGGCCATGATGCCATGATGCCCGGCGACGAGGCCCGACCACGTGGCCAAGAAGCGCGGAAGGAGACACGGATGAGCCAGGAACCCCCAGGCCCGAAGATCACCCGCGAGGGCCCGAGCCCCAAGACCATCGTCGCGATCGTCGTGGTCGTGCTGCTCGTGATCTTCGGCATCCAGAACGCGGAGTCCGCCGGCATCAGCATCCTGTTCTGGGAAGCCGACCTGCCGGTGTGGCTGGTGATCGTCGTGAGCGCCGGGCTCGGGTTCGTGATCGGGTGGCTGCTCGGGCGCGGCAGCGGACGGCGCCGCGCGATCGAGAAGCTCTCGGACTAGCGACCGGCGACGCGGCGTTCCACGGCGTGCTTCTGCGCCAGGGTGCCGCGCCGAAGCGCGTAGTCGGCGCCGCCGACGGCCTGGAGCCCGGCCGCCACGACACCGCCGAGCCGCCCCTTGAACCGGTAGGTGACCTCGTGCCGAAGCACGCTGCGGTCGAACGGCAGCGCGCCGATCGACGTCCTCACCGTCGCGTCGATGACACCGCCGAGGTGCACGGTCGAGCGCCAGGGCGGCTCCCATTCGATCACCTCGCACGCGATCACCGTGCGGATGCCTCGGTAGCCGACCTCCGCGTCGAAACGGACGCCTGCCTCGAGACCGCCCTCAGGCGCATCGACACGGCGGATGCGCGCGTCCCAGAAGGCCAGGTTGCGGGGGTCGCTCGTCGATCCCCAGACGAGCTCGGGCGGCGCGTCGACCTCGGTCGAGTACTCGACCGTGCTCACGACAGTCGACGACTCCCGCTCGTCCAGCCATGCCACCACACGACCCGCCGAGGTTGGATGCGGACCACGGCGTCGGCGCCGTCCGCGACCTCGATCGCGATCGTCGTCAGGGTCTTCGATCCGGAGCCGACGGCACCGACCACGAAGCTCGAGCCGACGCCTTGGACCATCGCGCCGACCATGTCCTTGGCGCGCCACTCGGCGGCGCGGTCGACGGTGAGCGCCGCGGGCGCGTCGGGCTCAGCGTCGGCCAGAGCGAGCGTCTCGGCGGGCAGCACCGCGAACACGCCCGCTGCGTCGACGCGCCACCGGACCGGCAGGACCACCGGGCCCCGTGCGCCGATGAGCGTCAGGCTCCCCTCGCCGGTCGTCCCGAGCGAGGAGGCCGCGTCCTCGGGGATCACGCCCCACACGTCGATGCCGCTCTTCTGCCGGCGGAACGACGCGTGCGAGGACGCCTCACCACCCCACCGGCCCCGGCCCTCTTGCACGCCGTCGTCATCCAGCAGCGCCGTCCGCTCGATGTCGACCCCGACGAACACCCGACCCGGTGGCGTCCAGGCGAGCGGCACCTGCTTCGCATCCACGGCGTAGCCCGTGAAGAACCGGGCGTTCTTGCGGCTGAACGTCGCGGTCGCCCTCGCGATCGAGGTCGCGCCGGCGACCGCCTCGCCCCACGTCCGCGAATCGAGCGCGTCGTAGGCTCGCACGGTGCCGGTGAACGCCACCGAGAGATCGTCGTGACGGATCAGCCCTGCCATCGAGGGGTCGCGCTTCCAGTTCCTCGCCTTGACGGACCGGCGCGAGGTCGTGAGCCATACGCGACCGCCGCTCGCGGCGAAGACCAGCGGCGTGCAGTGCGGTCCGTCCGGCGTCATCGTCGCGACCGCGCAGAACGGGCCCTGCTCCAAGACACCCTGGACCGCCGTGGACAGGAAGCTCACGGCGACATCATGGACCGTCGGGTCCCCGGTGGCAGCGCGATCATGGCGAGCGTCCACACGACGTGGCAGGCGAGCGGGGCGGCGACCCCGCCGGTCGCGGCCCCGACCGCCACCCATACGGCGCCACCGACCACCGCACCCATCACCAGCACGAGGCTTCGGCTCAGCAGGTTGGCTACCACGTACGCGCCCCACGACCCGAGCAAGGCGACGCCGACGGCGCCCGCAGCGGTTACGAGCAGCTCAGGCTGAACCCAGCCTCGCCAGAACAGCTCCTCGCTCGCGGCCGAGATGAAAGCGAACGCAAGGCCCGTGCGTCGGGACCGCGTCGCCGCGGCCTCGTACTCGTGCTGCGCGTCGCGCGAGAACCGGCCCCAGCGGGACAGCGGCACGTACACGATCCGCGTCGCGACGAACAACGCGATGCCGACGAGCGCACCGGTGGCCACCGCAACGCCGACGCTGCGACCCAGATCCGCGTCAACGGCGATGGCTGCAGGACCGGCGAGCTCGACGTCGCCCCAGATCAGCGTCGCCACACCGAGCGCCGCCAGCACCGGCGGCATGACCCGCCAGATGATGATGCCGCGCCAAGCGACCGCGCACCACGCGGCGGAGGTGGCGGCGATGCCGACGAGCGCGAGCGCGTGCCCGATCGACTGGTTCATCCGGGGAAGAAGCGGGTCGTCACCGCGATCGCGCCCGTGAGCGCGGTGATGACCGCCAGGTAGTAGAACCCGGTCGCGGACCGCACGGCGGCGGCGCGCTGGCCGCGTAGGGCGGCCCTCGCCATCACCGCGATGAGCAACGTCGCGCCGGCCATCCCCAACCCGATCCAGGGCGCCACATCACCCGTCGCGAGGATCGGGTTCAGCGAGCTCGACACCTGCCCGCCCGAGAACCCGGTCAGCGCGACGGCCGCCATCTGCACGATAGACGCGGCGATCAGGGCGAACGCGTACCGCTGGATCGGCACGCGGGTGAGCTTACGGTCGGTGAGGTACCAGTGCCCGAGGAACAGACAGTCGTAGGCGGTCCCGAGGAACGCCGCGCCCGAGAGGAGCTGGAACATCGAGGCGCCGTACGCGCGATCGCCGAGATCCGCGAAGGCCACGAGGACCGCGAGGGAGGCCAGCACCGAGAGCACACCGGCGATCCGTGCGGGGGTCTGCCACCGCGCGAGCATGAACAGCGTCGAGGCGGCCACCAGCGCGAGCGTCAGCAGCGTGACGCTCTCGATCCGCAGGGCGGCGGCGCTGCCGTCTGAGGCGCTCCGCACCACGAACCAGGCCGGCAACGCGAACAGCGCGGTCATGATCGCCCCATAGATCGTGAAGTACGACCGCTTCGCCTCGTTCCACAGCGGCGAGAGCCAGGTGAACACGAGTCCGCCGGCCACCATCTCGGCGAGAACGACGGCGAAGACCCCGCCGGATCCCGTCACGCGCTCGCGTCCCTCATGTGGTGCGACAGCCTATCGGCCGCGCTCGCGCCGGGGCCGTTCGCGTGCCGGGGCCGGTAGCCTGGGGCGCCATGGACGACTGGCGCTCCTACGACGGCGTGGCCGCGACCTACGAACGGGTCCACGCGCGCCGCTTCGCCGAGCCGGCCCGCGACCTGGTCGCGCTCGCCGAGATCGGCCCGGGCCATCGGGTCCTCGATGTCGGGACCGGGACCGGCGTGGTCGCCGAGGCAGTGCTCGCGGCGGGCGGCGCCGTCATAGGGATCGATCCGTCGCTCGGCATGCTCGGCGTCGCCCGCGAGGCGCGGCCCGACGTGGCGGTCGCCGCCGCCGAGGCGGTCGACCTTCCGTTCGCCGCCGCCGTCTTCGACGCGGTCACGGCAGGGTTCGTGCTCGCCCACTTCGCACGGCTCGAAACGGCGCTGTTCGACGTGCGCCGGGTCATGAAGGCTGGCGGCCGTCTCGCGGTCTCAAGCTGGGCTGATGGACCCGACGCGTTCACCGAGACGTGGCTCGAGTTGATCGGGGGCATCGTGCCGCGCGAGATGCTCGAGCCCTCGCTCGCCGGCGCCGTGCCGCACCGCGAGCGCTTCCGCCGGCCGGGCGAGCTGACGGAGGCGCTCCGCGTCGCGGGATTCCGCCGGATCCGCGTCGAGCGCGAGGTGTACGACTGGACCTACACGCAGGAGGAGTTCCTCGACGGGCAGGAAACGTGGGCGACCGCCAGGTTCGCCCGGGGGATGGCGGGCGATACCACGTGGGTGTCGTTCCGCGAACGTGCCCGCGAGACCTTCGCGGAGCGGTTCCCCGACCCCCTGCACGACCGCCGCGAGGTCCTGCTCGCCATCGGCACCAAGGAGTGAGCTTGACTAGCTGAGGTCCAGAACGCGGAACTCTTCGGCGTGTTCGACCCCGATCCTCTCCCCTGCCTCGCGCGCCTCCTCCTCGAGGGACTCCTCGAAGTGGCGGATGCCTTCGGAGAGCTGGCTCGGGTGGGCGGCCAGCGCGTCGATCTTCGTCCGCACGAAGCCCGTCACGTCCTCGCGGTGGTTCGGCTCGTTCGTCCACCCCAGCCAGACGTCGAGGACGTCTTGCACCACGAGCCCCTCGGCGAGGTGCTCGGGGAAGAAGTGCGGGTTCCCGCTGCCGGGGGACACGGCGTCGAGCGCGACCCACCCCGCGTTCCGGTGATCCGAGTGGTTGTAGTACCGGTTCTCGAAGAACACCGAGGTCGGATCGCAGCTCACGATGGTGACCGAACGGACCTCCCGCACGCGCCGCGCCACCGCTTCGCGGAGCGCGGACGTGTTCTCGAGCTCACCGTCGTGGAGCGACAAGATCCGCACCGAGGCGAGGCCCATGATCCGCGCGCCCTCCTCGGACTCGGCCGCCCGCACCGCGGCGAGCTCCTCGCGCGAGCGCGCCGGATCTTGCGAGCCGCGGTCGCCGTTGGTGAGGATCAGCAGGTGGACCTCGCGGCCGGCCGCCGCCCACTTCGCGAGCGTCGCCCCCGCGCAGATCTCGGCGTCGTCGGGGTGCGCGAAGATGGCGAGGACCGGGCCGCCGGGCGCCTCGGTCATCGCGTGGCTGCGCGGTCCTCGAGGAAGCGGACGAGCGTCCGAACGGACACACCCGTACCGCCGGCGGGCCCGAGGTCGTGCGGGCCTTCCAGGAACGCCGGGCCGGCGATGTCCAGGTGGCACCACGGGGTATCACCGACGAACTCCGCCAGGAACAGCGCGGCCGTGATGGCCCCGCCGTAGCGCTTCCCGGTGTTCTTGATGTCGGCCACCTTCGATTCGATCAACGCGCGGTAGTCGCGAAACAGGGGAAGCTGCCAGGCGGGCTCACCGACGGCTGCGCCGGCGGCGACCAGCTCCTGGGCGAGGTCGTCGTCGTTGCCCATCGCCCCGGTGATGTCGGTCCCCAGCGCGACCACGCACGCACCGGTCAGCGTGGCCGTGTCGATGATCAGCTGCGGGTTCTTCTCGCGCAGGTACGCGAGCGCATCGGCGAGGACCAGGCGTCCCTCGGCGTCGGTGTTCAGGACCTCGCTCGTCGTGCCGCCGCGATGGGTGATCACGTCACCGGGTCTCTGCGCCGTGCCGTTCGGCATGTTCTCGCTGCACGGGATCGCGGCGATCACGTTGACCTTCGGCTTCAGCTTCGCGAGGACCTTCATGGTCGCGAGGATCGAGGCGGCCCCGCCCATGTCGCACTTCATCGTCTCCATGCCGGCGCCGTCCTTCAGCGACAGGCCGCCAGAGTCGAACGCGATCCCCTTGCCCGTGAGGGCGATGGGCTTGGCCCTGCCGGCACCGCGGTAGGTCAGCTCGATCATGCGGGGCGGGTTCCCCGATCCCCGCCCGACCCCCACGATGCCGCCGAACCCGCCCTGACGGAGCTGCGGCTCGGTCCAGACCTTGCAGGTGAGCCCCACCTCCTTCGCCATCTTCTGGCCCGCCTCGGCGATCTTCGCGGGAGGAAGATCCCCAGCCGGCGTGTTCACCAGATCTCGGGCCCAGTTGACGGCGTCGACGATCACGTCGGCCCGCTTCGCCGCCGCCTTCATCGCTTTCGCGTCCCATCGGAGCGAGCCGACGACCGTGATCCTCGTCAGCGCCTTGCCGTCGGGCTTGGACCGGTAGCGGTCGAACCGGTACGCGCCAAGACCGAGCCCCTCGGCCGCGGCCTGCACGGCCTCTTCGGCGTGCCGGACGCCGAAGCCCTGGGCCAAGGTGGTGGCGACGGTGCCGAATCGCCGGGCGGTCGGTGCGACACGTCCGAGCGCCCGGCGCATGGTCGTCACGTCGAACGCGTCCTTCTCGCCGACGCCCACGAGCAGCACGGCGTCGGCGGCGAAGCGATCGCCGCGACGCTTGGTCACGAGCAGGTTCTCGCCCTTGGCGCCCGTGTGCCGGGCGGCGCCGTACGCGTCGAGCAGGCGGGTCTCGCGGACACCCGGTCCTGGTTCGAGGCCCTCGAACACGGGGACGATCAACAGGCCGGCGGCGATGTCGCGCGCAGAGCCGGCGACATAGGTGGTGGTGGTCACGGACTCGCTCCTTCACGATCGGTTGAGGCGCGCGAAGTCTAGTCCGCACAGCCGGGGAACGAGGTGGCCGGGCGCCGTGGCCGATACGCTTGTCGCGATGAAGACGCGAAACCTCACCGAGCTCATCTACTTCACCGAGGACGCGCCGAGGACCGAGGTGCTCGCCGAGACCGGCAGGCTCTGGTCGCAGGTCGTGTGCCTGCAAGGGACGCAGGGGATCGGACCCATGAGTGACGTCGAAGCCGACGGGCTCGTCGTCGTGATGTCCGGCGAGGTCGCCGTGCAGGTCGGCAAGGGCCGCGCGCGCATGAAGCAGTGGGAGACGGTCACGGTGCCGGCCGGCGAGGACCTGACGCTCCGCAACGCCTCGCCCGACCCCAGCGTCGTACTGCTCGTGCTCTCGCCACCGCCGGCGTAGTTACCCCGCAACCAGGTCGCGCAGCCCGAGCTGCGCCCGGCCCATCAAGATCCGCAGGACAGGCCGATAGCACCACGCCGCCAGCTCGCCGACCAGCGGGACCCGAAGGCGGATCCGCTCGGTCCAAGAGAACCGTGTCCCCTCGCCCGATGTCTCGAGGAGCCAGACCCCTTCACCGCCCACGGGACCGCCGTGGCGGATGACGAGCCGTCTCGGCGGCTCCCATCCGGTCACCTCCATCGGTTCGGTGAAGGCGGGGATGCCGAGCAGCCGTGTCCGGACGGCCAGCCGTACACCCACGCCCTCCCGCGTCT
The DNA here is from genome assembly GCA_964655465.1 of uncultured Actinomycetes bacterium. Classification (GTDB taxonomy): domain Bacteria; phylum Actinomycetota; class UBA4738; order UBA4738; family HRBIN12; genus AC-51. The sequence continues at coordinate 5,358 of CAZZND010000062.1, read as the reverse complement.
CGGAGACGACCGTCACCCGGTCGGCATCGCGCATCCAATCTGCCTGACGCTCCCAGTCGACAAGCACGGCCCAGGCACGGTCGACGTCGCACGGCAGCTCGACGCTGCGAGTGAGCTCCATCAGAGAGCCCCGAGGACCGTGATGCCCAACGGCGTCCGGCCGGACCGGCGGTTCACCCCCGCGCTCATGCCCACCATGATCGCCATCGGCCGCTCAGCCTAGCCACACCGGGGGACGGGTGATTGCACCGAAGCTCCGCAGTGGCTAGCGTCGAGCCTCGTGAGCCGCCCTTCCCCCGGTTCGACCCTCACGGAGGCGCCCGTCATGATCCGTGTCATGGTCGCCGACGACGAGCCCGCCCTGCGAGGGGCGCTCGCAGAGCTGCTCGCCCAAGAGGAGTACGTCGAGCTGATCGGCACCGCCGCCGACGCGGACGAAGCCATCGAGCTGGCCGGTCGCGAGCTGCCCGACGTGGCCCTCGTCGACGTCAAGATGCCCGCGGGGGGCGGGCCCCGAGCGGCCCGCGAGATCCAGCGCTTGTCCCCCGCCACCAAGGTCATCGCGCTGTCGGCGTTCGAGGACCGCCCTACCGTCCTCGAGATGCTCCGTGCCGGGGCGGTCGGTTACCTGGTCAAAGGCACGGCGGCCGAAGAGATCGTGGGGTCGATCCGGCGGGTCGCCGAGGGTGGCACCAGCCTGTCTGCCGAGGTGATAGGCGGCATCGTGCACGAGCTCAGCTCGCAGCTCCGCCGCGAAGAGATCGAGGAGGAGCAGCGCGAGTCCCGGCGCGACGAGATCCGACGGTTCGTCCAGGGACAGGGCCTCTCGATGGCATTCCAGCCCATCTCGGACCTTCTCGACGGCAACGTCGTCGGCGTCGAGGCGCTCGCCCGGTTCCGGTCGATCCCGCTCCGCGCGCCCGACGAGTGGTTCGCCGAGGCCGTCGCCCTCGAGCTCGGCGTCCAGCTCGAGTTCGCCACCATCGCGCAGGCGATCGAGCAGCTGCCGAAGGTGCCCGAGGGCGCGTACCTCTCGGTCAACTGCTCGCACCGCGCCGCGAGCTCCGAGGGGCTCACCGAACTGCTGGCGCCGGTGGCCGACCGGATCGTCGTCGAGATCACCGAGCACGAGCCCGTGGACGACTACGACGTCTTGTTCAGCTCGCTCGCGGGGCTGCGGGCGCTCGGAGTTCGGATCGCGATCGACGACGCCGGGGCGGGGTTCGCGAGCCTGCGTCACACGCTCCTTCTCGCCCCCGACATCATCAAGGTCGACATCTCTCTCACCCGCGACATCGACCGGGACCGCGGACGCCGCGCTGTGGCGTCGGCGCTCATCTCCTTCGCCGACGAGATGGGGATGACGATCGTCGCTGAGGGGGTCGAGACCGAGGCCGAGCTGAAGACCCTCATCGACCTCGGGGTGCGTTACGGGCAGGGCTACTACCTCGCCGAGCCGGCGCCGCTCGCTTAACCGCCGCTACGCCGGTCGATCGCCCACGATGAGCCCGGTGTCGGCTTCGTGAAGGTCTTCATCTCGGTCGCGACGGCGATGACCTCGGCGAAGTGCGCGAACGGACGGCGTTGAGTGCTCGCGATGCCGACCGAGATCGTGACCGGGCTGTAGCGCTGCGGCTCGCCCCGCCGGTTCAGGACCTCGATCCACCCGCGGGCGAGGTCCTCGGGGTCGTAGTGCTCGCTGGCCATCTGATCGAATCGCTGCACGATCGTGTCGGCGTCGAGCGCCGCCGAGGACGGCGGCACGACGATCACGAAGTCGTCGCCGCCGAGGTGCCCGACGACGGGAGCACCGGTCGCGAACTCAGCGACGACGTTCTCCAGCAGCCGCGCGGTGGCCTGCACCAGCTGATCGCCGCGCGCGAACCCGTAGTGGTCGTTGTAGGCCTTGAAACTGTCGAGATCGGCGAACAGCAGCGCGAACTCGTCACCGCTCGCGAGCCGCGTCTCGATCTCCTCCTGCACCCGCCCGTTGCCAGGCAGACCGGTGAGTGGCGATTCGTCGCGCTGCTCCTTCGAGCGCCGCAGAACCCCGCGCACCCGCGCGAGCAGCTCCGGCGTGTCGAACGGCTTGACGATGTAGTCGTCGGCGCCGATCGCGAACCCTTCGAGCTTGTCGGCGGACAGGCCACGGGCCGTCAGGATGATCACGGAGATCATGGCGGTGCGCGGGTCCTGGCGGAGCTGCCGGGTCAGCTCGAACCCGTCGATGTGGGGCATCATCACGTCGGTGATGACCAGGTCGGGGGCCTCCTCGTGGACCAGGTCGAGCGCCTGCTGGCCGTCGTTGGCCACCCGGACCCGGAACCCCGCCGCCACGAGCTCGATCTCGAGCAGGCGCGCGATGAAGGGGTCGTCGTCGACGACGAGCAGATGCTCGCCCCCGCGCTCGGGCCCGTGCTCGACCTCACTCACCAGAACCTCACTCACCAGACTCGATCCCCCGTTCGCCCCGACATGCCGCTTCGAAGCCCGTTCCCCGCTCCAGCCGAGGCATCGGCACTTTACCCCCGTGAACTGAGGCCGCCGGGGAAGGACCTGCCGGGCGCGTCAGGGCGATGAGGGCCGAGGCGTGCGACCATGGGAGCCCTCGACGTGGACCGGGAGGGGTAGCGATGCAGGCGCTCGACACGTTCCTCGATGCGATGGGGCATACGCCGCTCGTCCGGCTGCACACCGTCACGCGGGGCCTGCGCCCGACCGTGCTGGCGAAGCTCGAGATGTTGAACCCCGGGGGCTCCGTCAAGGACCGGATCGGCATCCGGATGATCGAGGCTGCCGAGCGCGACGGCCGGCTGCGACCCGGCGGCACGATCGTCGAGCCCACGAGCGGGAACACGGGGCACGGGCTCGCCATCGCGGCGGCCATCCGCGGCTACCGGTGCATCTTCGTGATGCCCGACAAGATGAGCCAGGAGAAGATCGCGCTCCTGCGCGCCTACGGCGCCGAGGTCATCATCACGCCGACCTCGGTCCCGCGTGAGTCGCCCGAGTCATACTACTCGGTCGCCGACCGGTTGGCTTCGGAGATCCCGGGCGCTTTCCAGCCCAACCAGTACTGGAACGACGAGAACCCCGCCACCCACTTCGACACCACGGGCCCGGAACTGTGGGCACAGACCGACGGCGAGATCGACGTGTTCGTCGCGGGGGTGGGCACCGGCGGCACGATCACCGGCGTCGGCCGCTACCTGAAGCAGCAGAAGCCGGGCGTCACGATCGTGGGGGCCGACACCGAGGGCTCGGTCTTCACCGGCGACGACCCCCGCCCGTACCTCGTCGAAGGCATCGGCGAGGACTTCTGGCCCGGTACGTTCGATCCCGACGTCGTCGACCGGTGGGTCCGCGTGCCCGACCGCGAAGCCTTCCTCACGGCTCGGGCCGTCACCCGGCAGGAGGGCATCTTGATCGGCGGCTCGGGCGGCGCGGCGGTGTACGCGGCCCTCGAGGTCGCGCGCGACATCGACGACCCCGGGGTCACCATCGTGGTCCTGCTCCCCGACTCAGGACGGCAGTACCTGTCGAAGCTCTACAGCGACACGTGGATGCGCCAGTACGGGTTCCTCGAGGGACCCGACGTCGTGACCGTCGAGCAGGTGCTGTCGGCCAAGGGCGGCGAGCTGCCCCCGCTGATCACGGTGAACGCACACGACAAGGTTCGACAGGCGGTCGACGTGCTTCAGGAGCACGGCATCTCGCAAGCGCCGGTCGTCCGGGAGCCGACCGCCGACGTCACCCAGTTCGTCGGCTCGATCCGCGACCGTGAGTTGCTGGAGCGGGTCTTCCGCGATCCCGACGCCCTGCAGGCCGACGTCGCCGAGGTCATGGCCCCGCCCATCCCCACCGTCGAGTGGTCGGCGCCCGTGGACGATGCATTCGCCGAGCTCGAGCGCGCGCCGGCCGTCCTGGTCGCGAAGGCGGGTCAGGTGCTCGGCGTGCTCACGAGAAGCGACCTGCTCGATCACCTGGCGCACCGCCGGACCGGTCCGTCGGCCTGACAGGTGCGGGCTCTCGGTATCGACGTCGGGGTCGGCAAGGGGCTCGACCTCGTGCTGCTCGACGAGCGGCGCGTGCCGTTCGTGGTGGTGCCGCACGCCGGGCTCGACGACGTCGAGCGGGTCGTGCGCGAGGGCAAGCCATCGATCGTCGCGATCGACGGGCCGCCCCGGTGGGCGAGCGACGGCAAGTCCAGGGCCACCGAGAACGAGCTCGGCCGGCTGAACGTGCACGCGTTCCGCACCCCGTCCGAGGCCCACGGCCGAGGCCCTGCGTTCGACTGGATGCGCCGGGGCATGGAGGTCTTCTCGGCGGTCGAGGAGCTCGGCTTCCCGCTCGCGACCGCGCGCCCGTGGAAGGGCCGCGCCATCGAGGTCTTCCCGCACGCCACGTCGGCGGTCCTGGCCGGGTGCCTCGCTCCCAAGGGCCTCACCAAGCGCACGTGGCGCGAGAAGGTGCTGCGCCTCGCCGGCGTGCGCACCGAGGAGCTCACGACCATCGACCAGATCGACGCCGCGCTCGCGGCGCTCACCGGCCTGCTGGTCCTGCAGGGGCAGGCCTCGGGGTTCGGCGACCCCGCCGAAGGCGTCATCGTGATCCCGACGAACGCCCCCGCGCCGAAGTACCGGCCCGGCGTGCTCGCCACCGAGGACCCGGCTGGCAAGCTGTTCGCCTGGTGCGCATGCGGAGAGTGCCAGCAGCAGGTGCCCGCGGGCCGCCAGTTCGCGCGCGGTCACGACGCGAAGCGCAAGTCCATGCTGTGGCGGAAGCTCCGCGAGGGGCACGAGGCGCTCGACGAGCTGAGGAGGCGCGGGTGGGAACTTCCGCCGGAGGAGTGAACGGGCCGAGCGACGACGGGTTCGACACGCGCGCGATCCACGCCGCCCAGGACCCCGAGGCGCTCTACGGTGCGGTGAACGTCCCGGTCTTCCAGACCTCGACCTACGCGCAGGACGCCGTCGGGGTGCCGAAACGGTGGGACTACGCGCGCGGCGGCAACCCGACGCGCGCGGCGTTCGAGGGCGCGCTGGCGGCCCTCGAGGGCGGCGAGCGCGGCTTCGCGTTCGGGTCCGGGATGGGCGCCGAGACCACGCTGCTGCTGACGCTTGCCCCCGGCGACCACGTGGTGCTCGGCGACGACGTCTACGGCGGCACCTACCGGCTGCTCTCGATGGTGCTCGGACCATGGGGTCTGACGTTCACGACCGTGGACCTCACGGACCTCGACGCGCTCGCGTCGGCGCTCACCGACCGCACTCGGTTCGTGTGGTTCGAGACCCCCACGAACCCGCGGCTCAAGATCATCGACATCGCCGCCGTGGCCGCCGTGGCGCACGCGGGCGG
>CAZZND010000061.1:0-14047 GCA_964655465.1 uncultured Actinomycetes bacterium | reverse complement strand
CTCCTAGGCGCCGGCCAGCACCGCCACCGCATCGGGCAGCTCGGTCAGGTCGCGCACCGCGGCGTCGGCCAGCGCCAGCTGTGCCGGGGTCGGATCGTCGGGCGCCTCGCCGCGCAGCACCCACACCGTCCGCATGCCCGCGGTCTTCGCGGGCACGACGTCGTAGTCGAGGCGATCGCCCACCATGACGGCACGCTCGGGCGCGACGCCCGCGGTCCGCAGAGCATGCACGAACAGCTGCGGATCGGGTTTCTGCAACCCGAGATCCTCCGAGACCCCCCACACCTCGAAGAACGGGACGAGCCCGTCGCGCTCGAGCGCGGCGCGTACCTGTGAGGGCTGGTTCGCGATGACACCCAGGCGACACCCGGCGTCGCGGAGGGTCCTGAGGCACGGCAGCACGTCGTCGTGCAACGAGTTCGGCGGGTACTCCCAATGCTTCGCGGCGACCGCCTCGAGCGGCGCGAGGTCGGCCCCCACTCCCATGAAGCGGTCGGCCAGGCGCCGGCGGAACGAGCGGTCCTGCGCGGCGCGGGCGTCCGCGTACTCGTCGTCGAACTCCCGGTCGCTGAACGTGGCACCGGCCGCACGGAGCGCCGTACGCCACGCCTCGGCGTAGACCTGGTCCTCGTACAGGACACCACCGATGTCGAGGAACACCATGTCGACCGAGCCGGGCACCCGCGAAGCCTAGCGGAGCGCGTGCAGCGCGATGGCGGCCGCAGCCGCGACGTTCAGCGAGTCGACGCCATCGCGCATCGCGATCGTGAGCCGGACATCGGCCGCCTCACGCCACCGACATGAGATGCCCGCACCCTCGGATCCGAGGACGAGCGCGAGTCGCTCGGGCTGTGCGTAGGTCGTGAGCTCGGTCTCACCCTCGGGCGTGAGCGCGGCCAGGGTGAAGCCGGCATCATGCAAGAGCGCGGGGCCCTGTTGATGATCGATGCGGGTCCACGGCACGACGAAGACCGCACCCATGGAGGTCTTCACCGCGCGCCGGTACAGCGGGTCGGCGCACCGGGGCGTGAGCAGCGCCGCATCCCACCCGAGGGCGGCCACGCTTCGGAGGATCAGCCCGAGGTTGGTGGTATCGACGAGGTCCTCGAGCACGGCGACGCGCCGGGCGCCGTCGAGCACCTCGCCGAGCTCCGGCGAGGGCCTGCGGGCGAAGCTCGCGAGCGCCCCCCGGTGGACGGGGTAGCCGGTGGTCCGATGCAAGACCTCCTCGTCGACGACGTACACCGGTGCACCGAGGTCGTCGAACCGCGTCGCGTGCGCCTCGATGCCCAGGAACGCGCGCGGGACGAACCCCGCGGCCAGCGCGCGCTCGATCGTCGTCGGCCCCTCGGCGATGAAGATGCCCTCGGAAGCCTCGAGCGACGTGCGGAGCCTCGTGTCGCGCAGGTGCAGGAACTCGCGGACCCGGGGATCGTTCGGATCGTCGATCCGCTCGACCACCACGACGCCGCCTACCCTCCGGGCGTGCGGCGACGGAGCTCGTCGACGAGCTCGCGCGGCGTGGTCTCGCACCCCAGCCGGTACCCGTAGCGCGAGCCGTGGCAGTCGCTCGCGCCGGTGCGGACCAGGCCGAGTCGCGCCGCCAGGTCACCGTAGTGTGCGCGATGTGCATCGTCGTGATCGGGATGGTCGACCTCGAGACCGCCCATGCCGCCTTCGGCCATGCCTTCGATCAGCGCATCGGGCACCGATCCGCTGCCCTTCCACATCCCGGGATGAGCGAGCACGCATACGCCCCCGGCGTCGCGGATCAACGCGAGCGAGTGGATCGGATCGAGCGCGTGCTTGGGGACGTAGGCGGGGCCGTCGTCGGAGATGAACTCGTCGAACGCCTGCTTCTCGGTGGTGACGATGCCCGCCTCGACCATCGCCTCGGCCACGTGGGGTCGCGCGATCAGATCGTCGCCCGCGATCTCGCGCACGCGCTCGAACGAGATGTCGTAGCCGAGCTCCTGGAGCTTCTCGATCATCAGCTCGCCACGTCGGAACCGGGTGTCCGTCAGGCGTTTCAGCTCGTCGCGGAGTCCCTGATGCGTGGGGTCGACCCAGTAGGCCAGGACGTGGAGCGACGCGCCGTCGTACTCGGCCGAGAACTCGATGCCGGGGATGATCTCGAGATCGGAGCCGGCCGCGGCCGCGTGGGCCTCGTCGTAGCCGCCGGTGGTGTCGTGGTCGGTGATCGCGATGCCGGCGAGCCCACGCTCCAAGGCAAGGCCGACGTTCTCGGCGACGGAGTTGGTCCCGTCGGAGAAGGTCGAGTGCGTGTGCAGGTCGATCCGATCCATCGTCCAGGAAGGGTGGCAGAAGTTCGGTGCGACCGCCCATCGCCTCCAGGGGGCGTCGATTCAACCCACGGCGACGAGGAGATGCTGATCTTCGACCTCGACCCGGGGCGAGGGCCCTGCCCGGTAGCGGGCGCCGCCGGGACGCAGCCACCGGACCACCCCATCGGGCCCGCGTGTGACCGACCAGCCGTGCTCGTGGACCAGCCGGTGGTGGAACGAGCACATGAGCAGCAGGTTGTCCAGGTCGGTTCGCCCGCCGTGGCGCCACCACACGATGTGGTGGGCCTCGGTGAAGGCCCGGGTGCCGCACCCGGGGAACCGGCACCCGCGGTCGCGGTAGCGGACCTGACGCACCATCCAGGCCGAGGGCTCTCGTGACATCCGGCCGAGCCCCACCACGTCGCCCACCGGGTCCTCCACCACGGTCTGCACCCGCGCGTTGCAGAGCAGACGCCTCACGGTCTCGGGGTGGATGACTGTTCCGTCCTCGATCTCGGCGTTCCCGGAACCGTCCTGCAGAGCCTCGGCTCGTGCGTGGATGATGACGGTGGCCCGGTCGGGGTCGGCATCGCTCGCGAGCCGCGCCGAGCAGAACGCGACGAGCGCGTCGGCTCGGCGGGCAGGCGCGGACCAGGGGCCTTCCTCCTCGGGCATCACCGGGACCTGGCGGGCCACGCGCTCCAGGGCCCGCGCCACGATCGCGCCCTGGGCGGCGGGCAGCTCGGCCTCCAGGCCGAACCGGCGCCCCTCGTCGAAGTACCACCAGCTGAGCGAACGGTCCCGCTCGGCATCGGCGAGCTCCTCACGTGTGACCCGGGCGGCGAGATCGCCGCGGCGGCGCACCGCGGCGCACGAGACCTCGCTCGCCCACCGGATGAGACCGGCCTCGGTCCCGCGTGAGGCGAAGCGGGTGAGCTCGACGACCTTGTCGATCCCGAGATCGCCGCTCGCGAGGGCCTCGGACAACCGAGGGAGCCCTTCGAGCGCGTGCGCCGCACCGATCCACCGCCGCGCCTTCCAGCCCGAGATGCCGTAGCGCATCGAGAGCCAGTGGGCCGTGTCGCGGGCGCCCTCATCGCGCCAGGTCTCGCGGCGATCGACCTCGCCGATCAGACAGAAGAGCTCGCGCTGGGCGCAGGAGATGCGTGCGTGCACGGCGTCGATCGCGCCGATCAGCTGGTCGTTCCCGCGCACCCTGGCACCTGTCCGATCCGGGGGAGGAACGTGTCGCCATCCTATCGAACATGTGTTCGGATCGTCAAGCCCTGCGGAGAGCTTGCGAACGAACCGAGCACCAGGCTGGATGGTTCCCTTTCGCTGGCAGGGTCACCGCGTCGTCATCGAGGGACCGGGGGCCACGAGGTCGGAGGTGACCTCCGCGACCGTGCGCACCCCGCAGAGCGCCATCGCGTTCTCGGTCTCGGCACGCAAGATCGCGAGCACGTTCGCGACGCCCTCCCGGCCGGCCGCGGCCAGACCCCACGCGACCGGCCGCGCCACGAGCACCGCGGCCGCACCGAGCGCGAGCGCCTTCACCACGTCGGTCCCCCGCCGCACCCCACCGTCCACGAGCACGGGCAGGCGCCCTGCCACCGCCTCCACGATCTCGGGCAACGCGTCCAGCCCTGCGGCGCACCCATCCAACTGCCGCCCCCCGTGGTTCGACACGACGATGCCTTCGGCGCCGCGCTCGACGGCCAGCAGCGCGTCCTCGGCGGTGAGCAGACCCTTGATCCACACCGGGAGACCGGGCGCGTGCTCGCGGATCCAGGCCAGATCCTCCCACCGCAGCGCCGGCTCGAACTCGTACTCGGCGCCCGGCAGCCCGATCGGCATCGTGAAGCCGCTGCGCGTGTCCCGGTGCCGCAGGCCCGCCACCGGGAAGTCGACCGTCCATACGATCGCGCCGTAGCCCGCCGCCACGACGCGGGCCAGCATGCCCGCGGCGAGCCCGCGATCTCGCGCGAGGTACAGCTGCCACCACGCGGGCCCCGGTGCGGCGGCCGCGACGTCCTCGAGCGATGCTACGACGGTCGAGGACACGACCATCACGGTGCCGGCGTCCGACGCGGCGCGGCGCGTACCCACCTCCCCGTCAGCGTGCGCCATCCCTTGGTAGGCCCACGGTGCGACCATCACCGGGAACGCGAGCGGCACGCCGAGCACCGAGGTCGACGGATCGACGGCCTCGATCCCGCGCAGGAACCGCGGGCGCAAGATCCACCGGTCGAAGACCCTGCGGTTCTCATCGAGCGTGCGCTCGTCGCCGGCGCCGCCGGCGATGTAGTCGTAGACGTCGCGCGGCAGCTTCGCGCGCGCGATCGGCTCGTAGTCGTCGACCGTGACGATGCGAGGGACGTCGTCCATGCGTAGCGCAGGCTACTCCAGCGCTACGACGGCGGGGTCGGGACTCGCCTCGGCCCGGAGCGCGACGACGACCCCGGCGAGCACCACGACCCCGCCGAGGACGGTCGTGAGGCCCGGTACCTCCCCGATCACCATCGCGCCGAGGATCGTCGCGCCGACGGGCTCCGCGAGCAGGACCACCGAGACGGCCGTCGCCGACATGTACCCGAGCAGCAGGTTGAACACGGTGTGGCCGAGCAGCTGCGGCCCGACCGTCATCGCCACGAAGAGCCCCCACTGCCTCGAGGAGTACCCGGTGAACGACACCTGCGCCACGACCATCGCGACCGCGAGACCGGCCGCGGCCACGGGGTACACCACCGCGGTGTAGGGCACGACGGGGAGCGAGCTCCGGAGCGAGCGTCCGAGCAGCACGTACACCGCTCCGAACATCGCCCCCAAGATCGCGAGCAGGTCGCCGAGCAGCGCCTGGCTGCCGCCGCCGCGATCGGGGAAGACGATGATCGCGGTGCCCACGAGCGCGACCAGGATGCCGACGACCGCCCGCCGCGACGCGCGCTCCCCGAACACGCGGCCGATCGCCACGACCCAGATCGGGGTCGTCTGCACCAGCACGACCGACGCGGCGATGCTCGTGAGGTTGATCGAGGGCAGCCATGAGGCGAAGTGCGCGCCGAGGGCAGCACCCGACCCGATCAGTAACCACCGCTCCCGTCGCGTGGTCGCACGCAGGGCCCCCCGGTACCGAACGAGGGCCCAGGGCACCAGCAGGAGCGACGCGAACGTGCAGCGGTAGAACGCCGCTGCGAGCCCAGGCGCGTCGGCCAGACGAACCAGCACGGCCGACGTCGAGATCGCGAGGACGCCTACGACCAGGAGCGAGAGATGCCGACGGGTCACGGCGCCGATCATGGCAAGATCTGCGGGTGACCACGATCGCGGTGTTCGGTGCGGGCGCGATGGGAACCGCCGTCGCGATGCACGCCGCCCGCATGGGACACCGCGCCTCGCTGTGGGCCAACCCGCACGACCTGAGGGCCTACGCGGCCCTCAGGGGGGACCGCAAGCACCCCCTGCTCCCCGAGCATCTGCCCGACGCCGTCGGCCTGTTCGGCCCGAACGAGCTCGCCGATGCCGCCGCGGGGGCCGAGATCGCCGTCATGGGCGCGAACTCCCACGGCGCCCGCTCGCTCGCACGGATGGTCCGCGATCACCTGGGCGAGACCCGGTACGTGATCAGCGTCGCGAAAGGGCTCGAGCCCGAGACCGGGGCACGCATGTCCGAGGTCTACGCGAGCGAGCTCCCCGGCCCCGCGGTGATCGCGGTCGGTGGACCGTGCCTGGCCGGGGAGCTCGCGAGCGGGCTCCCGACCGCCGGGGTCTGGGCGGCGGCCGACGAGGACACGGCCCGCGAGGCGGGTGCGGCGTTCGACGATCGCCGCTACCAGCTGACCTACACCCACGACGTGATCGGCGTGGAGCTCTCGGCCATGATGAAGAACGTCGCCGCGATCGGGCTCGGCATCTTGGACGGGCTCGGCACGCCCTCAGGGGAGGACTACAAGAACGCGAAGGCGGCGCTGTTCACGAAGGCCGCGCATGAGATCGTCGAGCTCGTGACCGCGAGTGGCGGTCTCGCGGCGACCGCCTTCGGCCTGGCCGGGGTGGGCGACCAGCTGGTGACGTCGCTGGGGGGCCGCAACCGCCTGTACGGCGAGATGGTCGGTGCGGGTGACCCGCCCGACGACACCCTCACCGAGCTCGAGCGCCGCGGGCTCACCGTGGAAGGCGTCGACTCGACCCGCGAGGTCGAGCGCCTGTCCGCGGAGCTCGGCCTCGACCTGCCCTACCATGCTGCTATCCACCGCGTCCTGTTCGAGGGCGCCGACCCCCGCGACATCCTGGAGGTGCTCCGATGACCGACCGACCCGACCGCAACCTGGCACTCGAGCTCGTCCGCGTGACGGAGGCCGCCGCCCTCGCGGCCGGCCGGTGGATCGGCCACGGCGACAAGAACAGGGCCGACCAGGCCGCGGTCGACGCGATGCGGCTGATGATCGACACGGTCTCGATGGACGGCGTCGTCGTCATCGGCGAGGGTGAGAAAGATGAGGCGCCGATGCTCTTCAACGGCGAGCAGGTCGGCGCCGGCCACGGCCCGTCGACCGACGTCGCCGTCGACCCGATCGACGGCACGCGGCTCACCGCCATCGGGCAACCCAACGCGGTCTCGGTGATCGCGCTCGCGCCGCGCGGCTCGATGTTCTTCCCGGGCTCCGCGATGTACATGGAGAAGATCGCGGTCGGCGCCGAGGCAGCCGGCGTCATCGACATCACGGCACCCGTGCAGGAGAACGTCCGGGCGATCGCGAAGGCGAAGGGCAAGAAGCCCGAGGAGGTCACGGTCACGATCTTGGACCGACCTCGGCACGACGACATCATCGCCGCGTGCCGCGAGGTGGGCTGCCGCATCGCGGTGATCACCGACGGCGACGTCGCGGGCGCGATCGTCGCGGCGACGCCACGGACCCAGATCGACGTGCTGCTGGGCATCGGTGGCACGCCCGAGGGCGTCGTCGCCGCAGCCGCGCTGAAGTGCCTCGGCGGCGCGATCCAAGGACGCCTCTGGCCACGGGACGACGCCGAGCGCCAGACGTTGATCGAGGAGGGCTACGACCTCGACGCTGTCCTGTCGGCCGACGACCTCGTCGCCGGCGACGACGTCTTCTTCGCCGCGACCGGGATCACCGACGGCAACCTGCTGCGTGGCGTGAAGTACTGGCCGGACGGCGCCTCGACCCACTCGATGGTGATGCGCTCGCGCTCCGGGACGCTCCGCTACGTCGAGGCCGAGCACCGCTTCGAGAAGCTCGAGCGGTTCTCGCCGATCGACTACCGGCCTTAGGTCGTCGCGATCGCGTAGACACCTTTCGAGGTCTTCTCGACGACGCCCTCCGCGACGAGCTCGCGGAGCGCGCCGAGCACCGCCCCCCTGACGTCGTGTGTCGCGAACGGGTCGATGGCTCCGGTGCGGAGCGCGCGGTCCTGAACGACCGTCCAGTGCAGCGGCTCGGCGGCGTCGCCGAGGACCGACAGCACCGCGTCGCGCGGTTCCATCACGCTGTGCCGAGCAGGTGCGCCGCGAACAGGTCGACCTGCTCGGGCTCGATGACGGCGAACGGCAGGACCCACGGCGAGATGACGATCTCCTCGATCCCGAGCGCCTCGAGCTCGGTCACGCGCTCACGGATCTGCTCGGGCGAGCCCGAGAGCGTGTCGGCGCGCCAGCTCTCCCAGGTCTCGCCGGACATGGCGTCTCCGGGGAAGGCAGCCCGCCCGCGCTCGAACGCCGCCCGTGCGCTCCGTTCGTCCTCGCCGGTCACGCCGTACAGGCCGATGGAGAGACGGAAGGTGGCGGGGTCGCGCCCCTCGCGCTCGCAGGCAGCCTGCACGTCGGCGAGCTTCGCTTCGTAGTCGCCCGGCGCGACGCGCCACACGACGTTCCATCCGGCCCCGAGGCGCGCAGCAAGGCCGAGCAGCCGCGGCCCGCCCTTGCCTCCGAGCCAGATGGGGACCGGCGACTGGGCGGGCCGCGGCGAGAGCGGGGCCTGGTGAAGCCGAACCGTCGCGCCTTCGTAGGTCAAGGGCTCGGGATCGGCGAAGAACCGCGACAGGACCTCGACGGTCTCCTCGAGCGCTCCGAAGCGCTCGCCGACCGTGCCGAACGGCACGCCGAACGCGCGGAGCTCGTCCTCGAGCCAGCCGGCGCCGAGCCCCAGGTCCAGCCGGCCGGCGGCGAGCTGGTCGATGGTCGCGGCCTGCTTCGCCAACAGCCCCGGGTTCCGGAACGCGTTGCAGAGCACGAGCGTCCCGATGCGGACCCGCTCGGTGACCGCCGCGACGCCCGCCAGAGTGGTCAGGGCGTCGAGCGACCCTATCGGTGCCGGATCGGCACCATAGCGCCCGAACGAGTAGAAGAGATGATCCGAGACCCACACCGAGTCGAACCCAAGGTCCTCGGCTCTGCGGGCCCACCCCAACGCGTCGGCCGACGCGATCGGGGCGTCGCCGGGCAGGGAGAAGCCGTAGTGCGGCAACGCCAGCCCGAAACGCATGCCACGAGGATACGGAAGGGTTACGGCGAGGCGGACGGGGAGCTCACCGGTGTGTCTCGGAGCGTCCCGGTGAGCACCACGCGGCCGTCGCGATCGCGGACCAGCACGTTCACGAACCCCGTGAGCGCGACCGGGGTCTCCAGGCCCTCGGAGAAGCCGCCGCCGCCGTCCAGCGCGGTCGCCCGGCCGACGCGGATGAAGCGACCCTTCCCGTCCGCGAGCTCGACCCGGTACGGCAGCCCGGCGTCGGCCGGCAGCCCACTCACGACGACGAGGACACGGTCGTCCTCCGCGTCGGAGATCAGGGCGACCGCCGAACCGCCGCCGGGTCCACCGTCTGTGGCGCGGAGCACCCCGAGCATCCCCCGGATGTTCGCTCCCTGCTCTTCGATGGTCCGGATGAAGTCCTCGATCCCCGCACGCTCGTCGCCCAGGCGCGTGGCCACGAGCGAGGGGTCGGCGGCGGGCTGGCGGCGAGCGATCACGGCACCGCCGCCGAGGCCGGCCATCGCCACCGCGGCGGCGAGCAGCAACGTCGCCCCGCGGCGGCGTCGCGCCCGCCGCGGCACGATCCCCGCCTCGCGGTGCACGGCATCGACCACGCGGTCCTCGAGCCCGTCCGGCGGCGAGGCGGGCGCGAGCGCCGCCGCCAGCGAGGCGGCCGCGGTCTGCAGATCCCTCGCCTCCTTGCGGCACGCCGCACACAAGACGAGGTGCCGTTCGAGCGCGGCCGCGTCGGAGCCTTTCATGCCCAAGGTGTGCTCGGGCAGCCGCTCACGCACGCTCGCGCAGTTCACAGCAGATCCTTCGCCTCGTTCGCCTTGCGGACCTTGATCAGCGCCGACCGGAGCCTGGTCTTCACCGTGCCGAGCGGGATGCCGTCGGCCTCGGCGATCTCGCGGGCCGTGAGACCGCGGAAGTAGGTGCGTGCGATGAGGCGCCTCTCGGCGTCGGAGAGCGAGCCGATCGCCCGCAGCGCGGCGTCGCGTTCGATCACGCCGGACTCCTCGTCGATGCCCGCGACCTCGGGCACCTCGTCGACGAGCACGAGCGTCGGGCGCGTCACCCCGGTGTCGCGGCGCAGGCGATCGACGGCGAGATTGTGCGCGATCGTCATCAGCCACGTCGAGAGCCGGCCGCGCTGGGGGTCGAACCGCGCGGCCTTGCGCCACGCGGTGGTGAACACGTCCTGGGTGAGCTCCTCGGCGGCCTCGCGCGTGCCCAGCAGACGCAGCCCCATCGTGTAGACGGGGCGGCCGAAACGCGCGTAGAGCGCGCGGATCGCGGCGTCGTCGCCGGCCATGAGCCCTTCCATCAGCTGCACCTCTTCCCGAGGCAGGAGCGGTCCGTCGTGATGCTGCACCGGGTGTTCCTTCCGTTCTACGGGTACCGCGGTGAACGTGGCTTGAACGGGCGATGACCGTCGGCCGGCTTCGATGGTCGCACGCCGAGACGTGCCGTGCCATAGGTCCGTTCGCCCCAGGCTCGCTCGCAGACCCCTCGACGTAGGGTCAGCACAGGATCACCACGGATCCCTGCCGGGAACCGCGGGGCCGCCCGCGGTGTAGGAGGGCCGGTACGTGATCGATGACCGAGCGGACGAGCGACCCGAGGACCTGCTGATCACCCTCGCACGCGAGGGGGACGAGCGTGCCTTCGCCGAGCTGGTGACGCGCTACCGCGAGCTGGCGATGCGCGTCGCCCGCGTCGCCGCGCCCGCCGCCGACCTGGAGGACGCGGTGCAGGAGGCGTTCGTGAAGGCGTGGTTCGCCCTCCCCCGGTTCCGACCGGGCGCGCCGTTCCGCCCCTGGATCTGCAAGATCGTGGCCAACGAGGCGAAGAACCGGGGTCGCTCCGCGGGACGCCGCCAGGCGCTCACGCTGCGCGCGGCCTCGGTCTCCGCCGGGGATCGACCCCCCGACCCCGAGGCCGCCGCGCTCAGGCGCGATGACGCCGAGGCGCTCGTCCGCGCGATGAATGGCCTGAAGGGCGACGACCGGATGGTGATCGCCTACCGGTGGCTGTTCGACCTGAGCGAGGCCGAGATGGCCGAGGCGCTCGATGTGGCCGCAGGCACGGTCAAGTCGAGACTCTCCCGTGCGATGACCCGCCTCCGTACCGAGCTCGCCGCGGAGGAGGACCGATGACCCGCGAGCCGCTCCACGCCCTGGACGACGAGCGTCTCGGTCGCGCCATCGCCGGCCTGGATCTCGCGTGGCCGAGGGAGAGCGAGGACCTCGCAGCCCGGGTCGAAGCGGACCTGCGGACGCGGACGTGGCGACCGAACCTCTCCTCGAGGGCCAAGATCGTGCTGGTCGTGGCCGCGACCGTGGCCCTCCTCGCGACCGCCGCCGTCGCCGCGAAGCTCGTGATCGATCTCGGCGCCGTCACGATCGAACCCATCCCGAGCGACCGGCCGCTCCCGACAACGTCGGCGATCCCCGACATCGGCCGAGCGGTGTCGGTCGAGCAGGCCGAGGCCATGACGGGGACGAAGGCGCTGGTGCCCACGGCGCTCGGTGACCCGGATCGCGTCTGGGTGGACACGCCACAGGACGAACCCGAGGGCGCGTCGCCGACGCGCATCGTGATGGCGTGGGTCGCGCGTCCCGGCCTGCCCGCGATCCCCGGGTCGAGGTACGGGGCCGTGCTCATCCGGTGGGACGCGCACGTGGCCGCGGGGGTGAAGCTCGTCGGCGGGTCGTTCCGCTACGTCGAGGTCCCCGGATGGCCCGAGGCGTTCTGGGTGAGGGGCCCCCACGAGCTCGTCCTGTTCGATGACGAAGGACCCGTGCGACTCCTCGTGCGGGGTCACATCTTGCTCTGGGGCGACGAGACCACGACGTTCCGCCTGGAGACGCGCCTGTCCGAGGACGCGGCCATCGAGGTCGCGGCCTCGACCCCCTGAGGGAACCCCCTGGCCCCGGCCGGTGTACCGGTGGCACATCCACGAGGAAGGGGACGACCATGCACGCGAGGAAGCTCTTCGGCGCTGCCCTGTTCGTGCTGGCGATCGTGCCTGCCACGCCCGCGAATGCCGGCGGTGGCGGCTGCTACGAGCAGACGCAAGGATCGGGCGATGCCATCGTCATCGAGCATGCTTGCTTCACCCCGAGCATCCTGCACGTCGAGCCGGGCGCCCTGGTCAGCTTCGAGAACCGCGACGACTTCGACCACAACGTGTACGGCACGGGCTGGGGGATCGGCGAGCTCGGATCCGGTCGTGACGCCCGCACCACGTTCCACGAGGAAGGGCTCTATCCGTTCCAGTGCTCACTCCACCCTGGCATGACCGGGGTCGTCGTCGTCGGTGATGGCGAAGGTCCGGGCAACGGAGCCGCGGTCGCGATGCAGGCCTCCGGTCTCACCCCGCCCGCCGAGCCCGCGGCCGGACCCGCGTCAGACGTGCGACAAGGATCGTCGCCCGCCGGCGTGCTCGGGCTCCTGATCGGTCTGGCGCTCGGCGCGGCCGCGGTGGCCATCGCTCCCCGCCGCCGCCGGGCGCCCGCGATGGAGACCAGCGCCTAACGCGCACGTGTCTCGGCCCGGCTCGGCGTAGGCTCGTCACCGGAACACCACCCGCGAGAACCGTCCCTTCCCGGACGGCGAACCGGGGGTGACCGAAGGGACGGGCTCGACCGAGATGACGATCCCATACGCGCTACGTCTCGCGACCGCCGCCTTCACGGTCGTGATGGGGCTGCCGATGATGGCCGCGACGGCCCAGCCGGCCGATCCGCCCATCCTCGCGCTTACGATCGACGGCGTCATCGACAACTTCGTTGCCGACTACGTGGCCGAGGGTGTCGCCGACGCCGAGGCCGACGGCTCGCCCGCGGTCCTGATCGAGATCGATACGCCCGGCGGGCTGGGGTCGGCCATGGACGAGATCAGCGCGACGCTGCTCAGCGCGCGGGTGCCCGTCATCGGCTACGTGGCCCCCAGCGGCGCCAGGGCGGCGTCGGCCGGTGCCATCGTGCTGCTCTCCTGCCCCGTGGCGGCGATGGCCCCCGCGACCAACGTCGGGGCGGCGACCCCGATCGGGCTCGAAGGTGGCGATCTGGCTCGCAAGGTCACCAACGACGCGGCCGCCCAGGCGCGGGCGCTCGCCGAGCGCTTCGGACGCGACCCGGAGGTGGCGGCGGCCTTCGTCACCGAGGGAGCGAGCCTGAGCGCCGAGGAGGCCTTGGCCGCCGGCGTCATCGACCTGATCGCGGACTCGCGGGACCAGCTGCTGGCGACGCTCGACGGCACGACGGTGATGCTCGGCACAGGCGAGGAGGTCACCCTCGACCTCGACGGCCCGGTCGTGGAACGCGGCATCGGGGGGTTCGTCGGGTTCCTGCACGGCCTGTTCGACCCCAGCCTCGCGTTCCTGTTCTTCTGGCTCGGCCTGCTGCTGCTGATCCTGGAACTGCTGATCCCCGGGCACGTGTTCTCGGGGACGATCGGCACGATCCTCCTGGGCATCAGCCTCTGGTCGTTCGGACTGCTCCCGGTTCGATGGATCGGGATCGTCCTGATCGTCATATCGATCGTCGCCTTCGTTATCGAGATCAAGACCCCCGGCCTGGGCATCTGGGGCGCCATGGGCGTGATCGCGCTGCTCCTGGGTGGCTGGTTCCTCTACGACCGAGCCGGCGGGGTCAGCGTGTCCCCGTTCGTGCTCGCCGCGACCGCGGGCGTCGCGGCGCTGTTCTTCGGTGTGGTCGTCGCCAAGGCGATCGCGATCGGACGGATGCCCCCCGCGCAGGGACCGGAGACGATCATCGGCAAGGATGGCGTCGCGATCGGGGAGGGCGTGGGACCCGCCGGCGGTCTCGTCCGCGTCGCGGCCGAGGAGTGGCAGGCGGTGTCGACGGCGGGGCCGATCCTCGCCGGCGGTCTCGTCCGCGTGAGGTCGATCGACGGCTTCGTGCTCACCGTCGAGCCGATCGATCCCGAGCACGAGGTTGCCGGCACCTCCCGCCCGGCATCAGAAGGAGGCTGACATGCCCTACCCGGTCATCGGCGCGCTCGTGGTGCTGCTGCTGGTGCTGCTCTTCCTGGTGAACGCGATCAAGATCGTCCCTGAGTTCCAGCGGCTCGTCGTGTTCCGGCTCGGCCGCCTGCTGGCGACCAAGGGGCCGGGACTCGTCCTGCTGATCCCCTTCGTCGACAAGGGCGTCAAGGTCGACCTGCGGGAGTTCTTCCTCGAGATCCCGCGGCAGGACTCGATCACCAAGGACAACGCCGCGATCTCGATCGACTTCATCATGT
>CAZZND010000060.1:0-14944 GCA_964655465.1 uncultured Actinomycetes bacterium | reverse complement strand
CGCTCCGAAGAGCAGGAACCCGATGTCGAGCGCGAGGATCGCGATCGTCGGAGGAGCGGCGTTCCGCAGCACGAACCGACGCATGAGCCGCGCGGGCTCTATCCCCATCGACCGTCCCGTCATGACGTGGTCCGATCCAAGCACCGAGACGACGCTCGCGCGGAGGCTCCGGATCTGGATCGGTGCGATCGCGATCGCGAGCGTGAGGGCAGGGAGCACGATAGACCGAAGGTGCTCGAGGGTGGTCTCTCCGAATCCCCCCACGGGGAAGAGACCGGTGGGTAGCGCGATCGTCAGGATGAGGATGATCCCGACCCAGAACGAAGGCATCGTCAACCCCAACAGGCCCGCACCCCGGACCACGTGGTCGACGGCTCGATCCTGCCGGAGAGCGGAGATGATCCCGAGCGGTATCGAGATCATGAGGGCGAAGGCCAACCCGAACCCGAGCAACCAGATGGTGACCGGGAGCCGCTCTGCGATCAGCGCCGCGACGGACTGCCTGGACTTATACGAGTAGCCCAGGTCTCCCTGCATGACGCCACCCACGTACCTGGCGTACTGGGTCAGCACCGGATCGGTCAGACCGAGCTCCTCACGCACCTCCTGCAGCTGTTCCTCAGAAGCTCGCAAGCCGACGATCTGACGCGCCGGGTCTCCCGGTGTGACCTGGAGGATCAGGAACACGAGCAGCACGATCCCGAACAGGAGCGGTACGGTCAGGACCAGCCGCCTGAGGACGAACCGGAACCTGCCCACCGCCCGTCAGCTCTCGAGCCAGACCGGATCCCAGTAGTAGAGGCCCCAGGGCGCGGAGGCGAACCCGTTCACTCCGTCGCCTGCTGCATGCAGCACCTGGTACTCGGAGAGACTGATGGCCTGTGCGTTCTCGATAGACTGATCCTGGATCTGAGTGATGATCTCCTTCTTCTCCTGGTCGGAGTCCGTCGCGGTGTACGCGAAGAACTGGTCCAGCAGGGTGTCGGTCTCGAAGCCGGAGAACAACCACGATGTTCCGAGGATCCACCCGACGGGGTCTATCGCGTCGGGGGAGATCGCGCCGTAGGACCACAGGACCATGTCAGCGTCGAGCCCGAAGGCTCGATCGAGGAACGCTCCGGTCTCCAGCCCGGACAACACGACATCGATGCCGATCTCCGCGAGGTTGGACTGGACGATCTGGGCGACCAGGTGGTCGGTGGGGAGCCCCGAGTCGTAGACGAGCTCGAGCGAGCCCGGATCCGGGTGCTGCGAGCCTGCGAGCAAACGCTGTGCCTCCTCGAGGTCCTTCGAGAACGGCGGGAGGCTCGGCGGTGCCCAGTTCGCGAGGTTGGGAGCGATGATCCCCTGCGGCGCCATGCCGTATCCGCCGAACGGACCGCCGGCGATCGCCTCGAAGTCGATGGCGTGCGCGATCGCCAGCCTAACGTCGACGTCACCCAGGGGAACCCTCGTCGTGTTGAGGCTGAGGTGCTCCACCTGACTCGTCGGCAGGGCGACGATCGAGTCGCCGTACTGCGGAGCAGTGATCGCCGAGACGTACTCGGAGATGTCTACCTGCCCCGACTCGAACAACAGGGCGCGCTCGTTCGCGTCGGCCACCACGTCGATCACGACCTCGTCGACGTACGGGCGGTCCGGGACGTAGTAGTTGTCGTTCCGTTGGAGAACGATCCGCCCACCGGGGGTCCACTCGCTCACCGTGAAGGCCCCCGCTCCGATGGGATCCGTGAAGTAGTCCTTCTCAGAGCGGCCCCCGAAGTCCGCGGGGAAGATGGCCGACGACGACCACGTCATGAGGATCGGCAGGGTCGTGTCCGGGTCGTACAGATCGAACACGACCGTCTGCTCGTCGGGCGTGCGCACCTTCTTGATGCCGCCGTACAACACGCCGAAGTTGGGGCCTTCTGCCCATACGCCGGCGGAGAAAGCGACGTCGGCGGAGGTGAGGGGGTTCCCGTCGCTGAAGGTCACTCCCTCGCTGAGCACGAACGTCCAAGACGGGCCATCGGAATCGTACGTCCACGACTCCGCGATCCCGGGTTCCAGATCTTGACCGTTGGAAGCGAAGCGCACGAGAGGCTCGAGCACCGCGTAGAGGGTCTGGTACGACGCGTAGGCGGCGGCTTTGTCGGGGTCCCACCCGTCGAACGATTCGGAACGCGCGACCCGAAGCGTGCCGCCCTGCTGGGGTGTGCCGGCCTCACCCGTGTTCGTGCCGGAGCCCTGCTCCGATGCGGTCGAGCACGCAGCAGCAGCGAGGACCAGCGAGAGCAGCACTGCCAGCCCCCTCAGCGGTTTCACGGGCATCGAACTCCCCTCCCGAAGCGGTTGGCGTGGCATGACTTAGGATGCGAACCTAACAACAAGAGAACTTCGGTTGTCAACCCAGTTGGCCGTGAGGAGATGGTGACGTGATGG
This sequence comes from uncultured Actinomycetes bacterium, assembly GCA_964655465.1. Lineage (GTDB taxonomy): Bacteria > Actinomycetota > UBA4738 > UBA4738 > HRBIN12 > AC-51. The sequence goes on along the minus strand of CAZZND010000060.1, from coordinate 12,523 downwards.
ATGTCGATAGTTCGACCCTGATCCACGGAGGGGGCGTCTTCACGGCGACCGATGACGCGCCGTGGACGGAGGCCCTCGTCATCCTGGGGTCCCGGATCGCAGGCGTGGGACCGCTCGACGAGCTGACCGAACGCTTCCCGGGCGCCTCCATGGTCGATGTCGAGGGGCGAACGGTGCTCCCCGGCTTCATCGACGCCCACAACCACTTCCTCGCAACGGGCGAGTCCCTCTCGTCCGTGGACGCGCGTTACCCAGGGACGGCCACGATCGACGACCTCGTCCGCACGCTCGCGAAGGTTGCGTCTCGCACGCCGACCGGTGAGTGGATCACCGCGTTCGGGTTCGACGACGCCAAGTACGAACGCGTGCTCACGAGGTGGGACCTAGATCGGGCCAGTGCCGACCACCCGATCAGGGTGCACCACGTATCGGGGCACCATGCCTTCGTGAACTCCTCGGCGCTCGAGCTTCGAGGGCTGGCGGAGGACGCGCCGGACCCCCAAGGCGGGCGACTCGTTCGGGATGCGAGCGGCAGGCTCACGGGCCAGTGTCTCGACGCCGCGATGAACCTCATCCTCCCCGTCGCCCTCGATATCGGTGCCCACGGGCCCAACTTCCACACCGTCACGACCGTGCAGGAGTCCGTGGACAACGTCGAGCAGGCGGGGCGAGCCTTCCTGGAGGCGGGTCTCACGACCGTCTGCGACGCGCAGGTCACCCGGCGTGAGCTGGTGGCCTACCGGGAGGCCCAACGACAGGGCAAGCTGGGCGTACGGACCGTGTGCATGCCGTTGTCGCACCAACTCAACGAGCTGCTCTCGCTCGGGCTCGCTGGACCCTTCGGGGACGATCGCCTCAGCCTCGGTGCGATGAAGTTCTACGCCGACGGCTCACTGATCGGCGGCACCGCGTCGTTCGAAGAGCCCTACGGCGAGCACGGCGAGTTCGATGGCTCCATGTACTGGTCGCCCGCCGAGTTGCTGGAGATGATCGTCGCCGCGCACGTCGGTGGATGGCAGGTGGGCGTGCATGTCCAGGGCGACCGCGCGATGGCGGTGGTCTTGGACGCGCTCGAGGCGGCGGTCGCAAGCGCGCCCAGGGATCATCGCCACCGGCTGGAGCACGCCGGCTACGCCACGCCTGCGCTCATCGAGCGGATCGCGAGGCTCGGCGCGATCACGGTCAACCAGCCGAACTACCTGTACGACAGTGGCGACGAGTTCCTCGCCCGGCTGGGAGCGCGCGCCCACGGGCTCCAGCCGCTCCGCGACGAGCTCGACGCGGGGATCGCGGTGGTGCTCAGCAGCGACTCCGACGTGACCTCCTACCGTCCGATGGACACGATCCGCTCGGCGATCGACCGGCGCACGAGAGTCGGCGCCGCCATCGGCGCGTCGCAGGCGCTCACGCTCGAGGAGGCACTCCGCGCGCACACGATCAGCGCTGCCTACGCCCTTCGCATGGAGGACCGTATCGGCTCGATCGAGGTCGGCAAGCTCGCCGACGTCATCGTGGTCGACGGGGACCTCGCCAGCACGAAGGTCGAGGAGATCTCCTCCCTCCGTATCTGGCTCACCCTGCTCGACGGTCGCGTGGAGCACGCGGAAGAGCCGTCGATCATGCCCGGGGGGCGTCGCCCTCGGGAATCTGCTGGGTGATGCAGTGCGGGCCTCCGCCCCCGAACGCCAGCGTGGCGCCTGGCACGCCGGCGACCTCCCGTCCTGGATACAGTGATGCGATGAACTTGAGTGCTCGGTCGTCTGTGGCATCCCCGCCCAAAGGAACGATGACTCCACCGTTCGCGATGTAGTGGTTCGCGTACGAGACGATCGCATTCGGACCCGGGTCGAACACGCTCACATCGAACGGACTTCCATTCGCGTCGCGTGCGGCGCGGAGCCGCGCCAGGTTCTCCTGGCCACCCTCGTACTCCGATGCCAATGGATCGGTGGGTACCTCGAGGAGGATATGGGCGGAGTCAACATATTGCGCGACGCCATCCACATGGCCGTCCGTGCCCTCAGGGCCGACGTCGAGACTGTGTCCGGCCGCGAGCCACACCACTGCAGTGACGCCGAGGTAGTCCTTCAAGCCCTGCTCAATCTCGTCGCGCCCCCTGCCCGGGTTCCGATTGGGGTTGAGGAGGCACTGCTCGGTCGTGATCAGCGTGCCCTCTCCGTCGACGAAGAAGGAACCGCCTTCCAACACGAACGGCGCGGAGAACACCCGCATCCCCAGATGCGCGGCGATCGCCTCGGGGACCTTCGCATCGTTCGCATATGGATGCCACCGCTCCCCCCAAGCGTTGAAATCGAACTTCACGGCTGCGACGTGTCCCGACGCGTTTCGCACGAAGATAGGCCCGTTGTCACGGACCCACGAGTCGTCGATCGGGAGTTCGATGATCTCCGCGGCATCACCGCAGAGTCGTCGTACCTCCGACGCGGTGCCAGGGTTGCAGATCATCAAGACCGGCTCGAAGTCCGAGATGGCGCGAGCAACGGCCGCGTAGTCGTGCTTGGCCTCGTCGAACCGATCGCCCCACAACTCCCGGCGCGTCGGCCACTCCATGAGGCACGCCGCATGGGGAGCCCACTCCGGTGGCATCGAGAAGCCCTCTGCTGCTGGTGTGGTGATCTGATCGTCGGACACCCGCGTCTCCCTTTGACGTTGGGATGGGAAGGAGTATCTTTGGATACTAACCAAGAACTAGCGGCGGGAGCGAGCCGGGCTGGCGGCGTCAAGGAAGGGCGATCGGTGATGACGATCCTGGCGACCAGCGGCGACGTTTCGGCGATCGTGGGTGTGCACCTCGCCGGTCAAGATCCAGCGCAGGCATATGACATCGTGATCACCGGGTCGGTGATCACCTCGATATCTCCCAGCGGAGCGCAGCGCACCCCTCGCGGCGCACGCCTGATCGACGCACAAGGCGCGAGCGCCTCGCCGGGCCTGATCGACGGCCATTCACACTGGCTATGGGGCGCAAGCCGACTCCACTGGCTCGATCTCAACGGTGTCAAGACCCTTGACGCTCTTCAGGGTTTGCTCGCCGGCAGGCGGCGAGCTATCGGCGGCGGCGCGTGGCTGCTCGCTCATGGCTTGGAGTACACACCCTTCATACCGAACGGTGGTCCCCACCGCAGACTCATCGACGAAGCGGCAGGTGACGGCCCGTGCTACGTCAGTTTCTTCGACCTCCACAGCGGGCTGGCGAACACGCGAGCGATCGAGACGACCAGACTCGCGAACGCGGCGGCGCCAACCTCGGGGCGGCTGGACGCTGATCACGACGGCCCCACCGGCTTCCTCGTGGAGTACGAAGCCATGTCTTTGATCGAGCGGCATGTGCCGCAAGCAGGCCCAAGGCAGCTCGTTGACCTGGGCAGGGCCACCCTCGAACGCATGAACAGTCTGGGCTACACCGGGTTGCACATGATGAACGGTCGTCTGTTGGAGCTCGACCTCGTGCGTGAGCTGGACGACGACGACGAGCTGCCGCTCCGAGTCGAGTGCTGCTGGGACGTCACGCCTGAGCTTGACGCCCAGGAAGCGCGGGCCGCCCTCGGCCTCGCAGGGTCTTCGGGAAGGCGGTGGAGCCTCGGCGCGGTGAAGTTCTGGCTGGACGGTGTCGTCGACTCTGGCTCGGCCTGGCTGTGCCACGCCGACCATCACGGAGGCAGTACGACCCCGCTGTGGATGCCACCGGAGCGGTACCGTGAACTGGCAATCGCCTACGCCGATGCCGGCTTCCGCGTCGCGACGCACACCATCGGCGACGCAGCCATCTCCTTCGCGCTGGAAACCTACGCCCAGTGCCACGGCCCCGCCCGGCACCGCATCGAACACCTGGAAGTCACGAACGACGAGAACCTGCAGCTGCTGCGAAGTTCCAGCAACGTAGCGGCCTCCGTCCAGCCGCCACACATGTCTTACGTCTCCGCGCTGCGGAGCGACGCCTGGTCGGACAGGGTTCGCGACGAACGCTGGCAGCGGGCGTGGTCCTACCGGGACATCTCTGACAGTGGCGTCCACCTGGTCATGGGAACCGACTGGCCGACCGCCCCGCTGGATCCCCGGCAGGCGTTCTACTGGGCGCAGGCGCGCCGGCCGCTCGGCGCCGATCCGAGCGACGTCATCGGGAGGGCGGACCAGGTGATCAGCGGGATGGACGTACTCGCGGGCTTCACCTCCGCGGCCGCATGGGTCTGCGCCAGGGAAGACCAGACCGGGTCGCTGAACGTCGGCAAGCTCGCTGATATCGCACTTTGGGACCGGGACTTGGCTCAAGTGAGCGCTGCCGAGGCGCTCGAAGCGACCTGTTTGATGACCATCACCGAAGGCAACGTCGTGCACGACAGACTGCTGACGTAGTCGAGGCCTTGCGGGACGAGGCCTGGGGGGTTCCCTCGCTCACGGCTGTCGGCTGAGCTCGGCCCAGACGTGGCGCACGGGCTCCTGACCGGGGTCTGTTGCGAGGGACTGCTCGTAGATCAGCACATCGCCGTCGACCGTGTACCGCCGCCGGTAGCCGGTAACCTCCAAGCCGTTCGAGGCCCGCTCGATCCGCATGGCCGCCAGCTCGATGCCCCTCCCATCGATCGTCCCCTCTGCGATCTCGGTCACCCCGATCGGGTGCGCGAGCACCACCGACACCGACGCACCGTCCGCCGTCCAGAAGCCGCGTTCCCGATGAAACGTCCTCCCTGAGTTCGGGTCCCACGCATGCTCGGCGAACGTGAGGAAGGAGAAGTCCGGCCCACCGCCCCCGTCCTCGAAGGTCATCTCCTCCGAATAGGTGAACGGCCCGGACGACGGCCACGTACCTTCGCCGCGCCCGGCCCACCGTCCGACGAGGTGGGAGAGCTCGGCCGGGATCCCGTCAGCCATACCTGTCCTCCTTCAGAGACTGGGCGAACTTGCGACGTCATCGGTCCCCGCGCCACAGGTGCCCTCTCTGAAGTGGGGACCGGAGGAGGCTCTCTTGGATGCTAACCTAGAAATACCAGAGAGAAGGGTGCGGGCATGGCAAGCGTGGATGTGCTGTTCGTCGGCTACGCGGACGACCGGGTGGCCGGAACCGTGAGCTGCGTCCGAGAAGAAGGTCTGGTGGCGATCGTCGACCCGGGCATGGTGCCCAGCAGGTCGGCCATCCTTGATCCGCTGGAAGCCCTGGGGGTGAACGCCCCAGATGTCACCGACGTGATCCTCAGTCACCACCACCCGGATCACACGATCAACGTGGGTCTGTTCGAGAACGCCCGGGTCCACGATACGTGGGCAACATACGAAGGAGACGTCTGGACCGACCGGCCCGCAGATGGTGCTGAACTCTCCCCGGGCGTTCGGCTCATGGCAACGCCCGGGCACACCCCCCAGGACATCACCACGCTGGTGCAGACCGACAGCGGCCTGGTCGCACTGACGCACTTGTGGTGGGACGCGTCCTCCGACACGGATCCGCTCGCGGAAGACCTCGAGAACCTGCATGCGAATCGGGCCAAAGTCCTGAAGATCGCGTCGCTGATCGTGCCTGGCCACGGAGCGGCGTTCCAACCCGGACCGGCGACGTCGGGCTAGCGCACGAAGGCGACCAAGGCGGGCTCGAGGCGCGACGATGAAGCTCGGGCCAACGGAGCAGGCGCCCTGAACGAAGGCTTGTCTTCTTTCGAGCTCGAGGAGGTGAACAAGCCACCGAACGGGTGCGCACGTCCACGATGGCATCCGAGGGCCCGCTGCACGAGCTAGGCGCGTTTCGGTCGAGGGCGCCGAGCCGGTCGTCATCAGACCGCATCGGGCTGCGGCGACAGGTGCTCGTGTACGCCGACCCATCGACCATCTGCGTCGCGGGCCATCACGATGGTCTCGCGCTCGTGCACCACGTCTTCTCCCTGATTCGTCGAGATCTCGGTCACGACCGAGTGCATGACCACTGCGATGTCACCGAACAGCTGCACGTTGGTTCCGAAGGTGCGGCACGACACGACGCGGAACCCGTCCTCCTTGACCCACCGATCCCAGAGCGCCCGGTACTCATCGACCGACGAAGGCCGCTCCGGCGTCGTGTGGAAGACGAACGTCGCGTCGGGCGCGAAGCACCCGAAGTAGTCGTCGAGCCGGCCTTCCCCGAGGGCCGCTACGAGCGCGGCCGTCGCCTGTCTCACCTCGGCGACCGCCCTCCCGGTTGCGATCTGGTCCCAGGGCTGTTCATCGTTCGTTCGTTGGTGCAGGCGGCGCTACAGCATCTTGAAACCGAACGGTTCCGGTTTGGTTATCGGCGGGGTCTCATCACCCGGCGGCACGCTCGAGAACTGCCCCTTGATGCCGGTGATCCACTCCCTCGCACGGTCGAGCAGCTCGTGCTCGTCGTCCATGAAGCGCCCGCGGGTCACCATGATCCCGAGATCGGCGCCCCGGTAGCGGTACTGGCCGGCGCCCGCGATCCGCAGGTAGAAGGCCTCGGACTCGTCGGCCACCGTATGCCAGTCGGTGTCGCGGCGCGCGTAGGCGAGCGACCCGGCCCTGTGCTTCTTCCAGATCCCCGACGACGGCGCGTGCGTGATGAGCTCGGTCACGTCCTCGGTCTGCTTCAAGATGAACTGTGTCCACTCGTCGAGGTTGTGGGTCTGCGCCCATCGTTCGTTCAGCTCGTCGACATCGATCTCGTAGTCGATGTCCATGAACTCGAGAAGGTGGAACAGGAACAGCGGCATGTCGCCGTACGCCACCGCGGTCACGTTGGTGATCGACGACGCGCCCGTCACGCGTGGATTGAGCTCGCCGAGCCACATGTCGCCCGTCTCGGCGTCGAGGAGGTAGTCGAGCTCGAAGTAGCCGCGGTACCCCTCCTGCCGCAGGCGCTCGCCCATCGCGATCGTTCGCTCACGCGCCGTGCGCCGCTGCTCCTCGGTGAGCAGCTCGGGCGACACGTCGTTGCCGCACCACCCGCCGTCGTAGGGCGTGAGCTCGGGGAACCCGGTCAGCTCGGCCATCAGCGGACCCACCAGGGTGCCGTGCCGGGTGATCACGCCCTCGATCGCGAGCTCGCGCGGCTCGATGCGCTTCATCACCTTGATCGGCTGGCCGGCGATCTTCGTCCCGGACTCCCTCCAGCCCCGTTCGTTGGCGATGAAGAACGTGGTCTGCCCCGAGTCGCCGTAGGGGGTCTGCACGACCAGGTCCGTACCGAGCCCGGCCCCCTCGGCGAGCGCGAGCAACGACGGATAGTCGGTGCCGTCGCCCATCGTGTTCGGAACGCTCGGCACGCCGGCCTCATCACCCAGGCGAGTGGTCTCGATCTTCGAATCCAGCCGGTGCCGCAACGTGGCCGGGGGGAACACCACGTCCAAGCCCAGGTCGCGCGCGAGCTCCTCGGTCTCCTCGTCGAACATCAGGAAGGCCGCCTTGCCGCCCCCACGTCCCCGCACGAGGTCACCGATCTCCTTGTGCCCAAGCAGGTAGTTCACGATCTCTTCGATGGACTCGAAGGCGCGCGGCGTCTGCTCCTTCGGCACGATCACGTTCGGATGCCAGCCATCGAACGAGTCGTAGTAGTTCACGAACCGGAAGTTGCGGACCCAGCGGTCGATCCCGAGCAGGTTGAACGCCGTCGCGCTCACGAAGTACACGGGGGTCTCGTTCGTGCGGAAGAAGTGGCGGATGGCGGGGATGCCGCTGAGGACCTCCCCGGCGCCGAGCAGGGCGGGCGCCTCGACGGCGGCGGGCTCGCTGCCGGCGGCCTCGGTCTCCGGCGCGGGCGCCGCGGAACCGTCGCTCGATCGAGACATGAGCCAGCGGGCGAGGCCGACCAGCACCACGGTGCCGATCACCCACCAGATCCCGTTCATGACAGACCGCACCAGTCCCTGATGAAGATGCCCATCACCTGGGCGGTCTGGACCACGCTCGGAAGGTATACCCGTTCTCCCACCCCGTGCGCCTGTTCGGCGTAGGGGCCGAAGCACACCGCCGGTATGCCCGCGGCTTCGCCGAACACCCGCGCGTCGGTGGTGCCGGTCGTCGCGACGAGCGCCGGTGGGACGCCGTGATGCCGCGCGTAGGCGTTGGACAGCGTGGTGACGAGCGGGTGGTCCTGCACGACCTCGTAGCCCGACGCGCGGAAGCCGCGGTAGATGACCTCGGGCGGGTACGCGAAGAGGGATGGATCGTCCGCGGCGGCCTCTGCCACGATCGCCTCGATCCGGTCCTGGAGGTCGCGGACCGCCATCCCCGGGTAGAGCGCGATGCGGTAGCCGACGGTGCACTCACCCGGGACCGTCGACGGCCAATCGCCGCCGTGGATCATGCCGACGTTGAGCGCGATCGGGTGCTCGTAGCGGTCGTAGGGCGGCGGCGGCGCCGCGTTCAGCTCACCCTCCAGCACCCGCAGCGCTCTGATCATCTTGAGGCTGTTCTCGATCGCGTTGACCGCCTCGCCGCTCGCCGCCGCGTGACCCGGCAGTCCACGGATCTTCACGTGGAACCACAGCACGCCGACCTGCGACGTGGTGATCGCGCCGCCGAACGGCTCGCCGATCACCGCCGCATCGGCGGTGTAGCCCGCCAGGATCGTCTGCAGCGTGCCGTTGCCCGTGCACTCCTCCTCGACGACGGACTGCACGTAGACCGGCGCGTGCGGCTCGAGCCCGAGCGCCCGCAGGCCCTTGACCGCGCCGATCATGGCGGCGAGCCCGCACTTCATGTCGGCGGCGCCGCGACCGTAGAGCCAGCCGTCCTCGACGTGGGCGACGAACGGGTCGCGCGCCCACTGAGCGCGGGGCTCGGGTGAGACCACGTCGACGTGCCCGTTGAGGATCAACGACCGGCCGCGATCCGTGCGGTCCGGGTGCCAGGTCCCGACGACGTTCCACGTGTCCGACACCTCCCAGTCGAAGGGGGAGTGCATCGGGTGCGCACGGATGGCATCGGCGTCCATGGGCACCTCGACCGGGTCGAGGCCGATCTCACGGAGCGCCTCGCTCACGACCTCTTGGCCCTGCGCCTCGTTCCCGAGGGTCGTTGGCTGGTCCACCAGCCTCGCGAGGAAGCCGCTCATCCAGTCCGCCTCAGCCGCGATGGCGTCGGCGATGTCGCGGTCCTCCGGCGCCATCTCGCCCGCGTGCTCCACATGGGTGACGCCCAGCGAAAGGCCGTCGTAGGCAGAGGCGGGCGGCACCTCGAGGTCGGAGAGCAGGCGGCTCCCCCCGTAGCCGGAGTGTTCGACCTCGTCGGGGAGCGGGTGCATGGGCCGGAAGGGTACACCGAGGCCCCGGGGAGGCCCGATCGGTTGACGTAACTGCGTAAGGCTGTAAGCTCCCTTACATGACACCAGAAGAGGGACCGACGCAGACGCTCCAAGGCTGGTTCGCCGGAAGGCTCCCCGATGATTGGTTCGCCGGCGCTCCAGAGGTCACCTACGACCGGGACGAGATCCTGGTGGTGGGCGAGCTCCCCGAACCTGACCTCGGAGCCGACGCGGTCGACGAGGCGAAGGAGGCGGCCCGCTCATCACGCATCGACGGCTTCCGTGAGGACACCCGGCGACACCGGATGAAGATCGCCGACGAGGCCGAGCGGGCCTTCGGCCGCAAGGTCAGCTGGGGCGCGACCTGCGGAAGCGAGCGCCGCCTCTTCACGGTGCAAGCCGTGCCGGCGATGACCCGGCTCCGGCTCCCCGAGCGTAAGATCCTCGACACGCTGGTCGAGTCCGGGGTCGCGAGGTCACGAAGCCACGCGCTCGCGTGGTGCGTCCGGTTGGTCGGCGAGAAGCAAGAGGAGTGGCTCGCCGACCTGCGCGACGCCCTGCGGTCCGTCGAGAAGGTTCGCGGCGAGGGCCCCCAGACCTAGCCCTCGACCGACGACACCGGTGGTCGATCGATCGCGACCACCGACGACATCACGAGCCGGGCGAGCACCCGTTCGCCCGGCTCGAGCCCTTCAGGCACGCTCTCAGCTCCGAGCCGGGTGGTCTCGACCCGGCGGTCGGGCCAGGTGAGGGTCACGTCGAAATGATGCACCCCGTGGATATCGAACCGACGAACGTCGACCACCACGGCTTCTCGCTCTTCAAGCATGGGTTGCCCTTCGCAGACTCAAGGGTCGCCACTCTCGGGCCGACCACACAACCATGGTTACGGGGGGATCTTCGGTTCGTGGTCGACTGCGCCGGTTCGTGGCCGCGGCCGTGCTGGCCGGGCTCGCGCTGCCGATCCACGGCCTGCCCGCCTCGGCGGGAACCGCCGACCTCACCGTAGGTGAGCCCGGGTCGGGCATGCCCCCCATCCCGGTCGTGACCGACGCAGGCCGCAGGTTGCGCGCGCGCGACACGATCCGGTTCTCCGACCTCGAGGGATCTGAGTGGGCCAAGCCCGCGATCCAGTACGTCGCCTCGACGAACGCGTGGATGCGAGACTTCGCCCCCGACGACGACGGGGCCTACCCGTTCTACCCCGATCAGATCCAGACGCGCAAATACCTGGCGCGCGCCGTCGTGCTCGCGTTCGCGCCCGATGCGGTGCCCGATCCGGCGACCACGTTCGTGGACGTTGACGTGTCGTCGGCCTGGTGGCGCTACGCAGCGGTCGCCGTCGAGCGCGGGTGGATCAAGCGAGCTCCCGGCGGGCTGTTCGATCCCGACGCACCGGTCACCATGCGTGGGGTCCACCGAGCCCTCGTGCTGGTGCTCGGATTGAAGCCAGCGGCGAGAGCCTTGGACGCGCTGCGCACCCGCGACGGCGACACCGTCGAGACGCCGAGGGGGTTCGGCACGACGATGCTCGGGCTACGACTGGGTCTACGGTACAACGCACCGACCGGGTCGGAGTCCCTCGACGTCGGGCCGAGCGACCTCCTGACGCGGGCGCAGGTTGCCTACTCCCTGTATCGAGCGACGACGCAGCCCTCATGGAACGTGCCGTCGCTGCTCGAGCAGTACAGCGAGATCGAGCTCCCCCATCTCGGGCCGAAGATGCTCCAGGTCGTGCGATGGGGAGTCGACTACGTCGGGTACCCGTACGTGTGGGGCGGCGAATGGGGGCTCGAATCATCCGCGCCCTCGGCGCTCGGCGGTCAGCCGAGGTCGGGGTTCGACTGCTCCGGTCTGATCTGGTGGCTGCTCCGCGCCGACGATGACGGCGCCTGGAACGTCGCCCCACCGCGGCCCTACGCCGGGTGGTCGCTGGCGCAGCGGGCCTCGGCCGACATGGCCAGGATGACGCCGACCAAGATCCCGTACCGCGACTTGCGCCCCGGCGACGTCATGTTCTACGACGGCGACGGTGACGGGATCGTCGACCACGCCGACACCTACATCGGCAACGGCTACGCATTGGACTCGTCGAGCACCCCCGGCGGCGTGACCATCATGTGGGTCGGCGACGGCTGGTACCGCCAGCACTTCGTGCACGGGCGCCGCGTCGCGAGCTGAGCGCTCGGCCTACCCGGCGTCCGCGTCGATCGACGCGTCGAGGCGGGCCCGCTCGTCATCGGACAACGGCACGGACCGGCGCGCACGCACGTCGTGCTTCACGACGACGGACTCCGATCCGGCCGAGACGGTGCCGTCGCGCTTCAAGATCCGCTCGGCGGTCCGGACCGACGACGTGCCGTAGCCGATCCCCCGGCAGGTGACGAGGATCTCCTCATCCTCGAGCGAGAGCTCGCTGCGATAGTCGATGGCGACGCGGACGACGACGAAGCCGAACGCGCTGCCGAGGACGTTGCTGACCCAGCGGTCCCGGCACTCCTCGAGGTAGTTGAGGTACACGGCGTTGTTCACGTGGCCGTAGGCGTCCACGTCGCGCCAGCGGATCCGCTCGCGGTGCTCCTGCATGGCATGGGAGCCTACCGGCACCCCGACCGCATGCAGAAGGCCCCGGTCGGTGGGGACACCGTCCGGGGCCTTCGTTCGGAGAGAGGGGCTCCACCCTGCGTTCGGTTCGCCCCGGGAACCGGTTCAGGCGGAGTTGTCGCGGTTCGATCACGGATCGCCGGGCCCGAGCTCGGCGATCCGGCCCCCGGTCATCGGCCGAGTGGGGATCCTCGCAGGCGCATCGCTCACCGGTCAAACGCGGCGGGACGCGAAGGGCCCCGGCCGCTTCGCGGCCGGGGCCCCGACGTCAGGGACCGGCGAGCCTAGAAGTCCATGTCGCCGCCGGGCATGCCACCTGCGGGCATGGCCGGCGTCTTCTCGGGCTTCTCGGCCACGACGGCCTCGGTCGTAAGGAACAGGGCCGCGATGGACGCCGCGTTCTGCAGCGCCGAGCGCGTGACCTTCGCCGGGTCGACGACGCCGAACTCGAGCATGTCGCCGTACTCGCCCGTCTCTGCGTTCAGGCCCTGGCCCTCGGGGAGCGAGCGCACCTTCTCGACGATGACCCCACCCTCGAGGCCCGCGTTGAAGGCGATCTGCTTGATCGGCTCCTCGAGCGCCCGGCGCACGATACGCGCGCCGGTGAGCTCGTCGCCCTCGAGGTCCACCTTGTCCAGGCCGGCCTGCGCGTTCAGCAGGGCCACGCCGCCGCCG
>CAZZND010000059.1:2657-15203 GCA_964655465.1 uncultured Actinomycetes bacterium | reverse complement strand
GGACCCTCACGAGCCCCGCCAACAGCCCGCGATTCGGCGTGATCGGTCTGGCGATCCTTCGAGCAGACGTGGCCAAGGATGGAAACACGGTGGAGGTCGCGGTCGGCGAGGGCACGGTGCCGGCCACGGTGACACACAACTCGATCTACGACCCGGAGAAGAAGCGGCCCAGATCCTGAGTCCCCCTGGGGAGCCGCCGAGCGCGGCCATTCGGGCCTGGAGAGGGCCACGACCTGTTCGGCCAGACGTTCTACGCGCTCGCGGCCTCCCGGGCGGGGATCACCCGGCCCAGGAGGTCTTCTTCATCTCCGACGGGGCGGGCTGGCTCGCGGACCTGCCTGTCGACTGGATCGCACCCACCGCGATCCAGCTCGACCGGTTCCACGGCAAGCTCCGCATCTCCGAGGTGGCCCGCGACCCCGAGCGGGCCGCACGCTGGTGGGCCTGGGTCACCGAGCACAACCTCGGAGCGCTCGCTCGCTCGATCTCCTCCCTCACCCGGTCGGGGCGGATCGATCCCGACGACGGGCGGGTGCTGCTCGGCTACCTCGCCGACGGGATCGACGCGTTCGAGACCTACCAGCACCTGCAGGAGGCCGGTCACTCCCCACAGATGGCGCCTCGAGGCTCGGGCGCGATGGAGCACAACGTCGACCTCGTCGTCGCCCGTCGCTTCAAGCGCCAGGGGATGCGATCCTGGTCCCGGCACGGCGCCGATAACCTGCTCGCGCTGCGCTGCCTCGCGATGGACGAGCGTGCCTGGCGTGAGTGGTGGGGTGAGGCCGCGGACTGACCAGACGTCGGACACGTGCTCGTCGCAGTGGGCCGTGTTCGGCGTCCCCGGTCGGGAGGCGGGGACGGGAGGAGCCGCGCTCCCTCAGCGCTCAGGGGCTGTCAGGGTTCGGACGCTACTGGCATGGTCCAGGTATCCGGAGCACCCATCTCCTTCGAGGCTTTGTGGCTCACTCCTTCGCTGCTCCAGACGCGCAGCACCACATGTGCGCGTCACCCATGTGCTGGGATCTCGAGTCTCGCGAGCTGGGCGTCCGCCTCCCCGTACAGGGAAGCGGAGGGTGTGTTGGTCCCGAACCAGACGACTACGTTCAGGAGCTGGCCGCCCACCATAGTGTCGACCAAGCACTTCGACACGTGCGGTGCGGGCTGCGTCTCGTACTCCTCGTGGCTGCAGAAGCCGCGAGCAAGCCGGCTACGCGGCAGCCACGCCGTGCGGACGTGGGCCTACGTGCACGAACTTCACGCGTCGACGGGTTCCTGCGTCGTACACCACGAGCCTGCCGTTCGCGTGATCGACGACGACCGCACGTGCACCGTCGCTCGTGATCGCCACGTGGTGCGGCTCGCCGGGAAACGCGATGCGGTCTACTCGACGAACGGGTGAGGTCCGCAAGACGAAGACCGCCGACGCCCCGTGGTCCGTGATCCAGACGAAGCGCCCGTCGGGCGTGAACGCGAGGTGGTGCGCCTCCGAACCGAGCGGCACCGCTCGCGCGAGCCGCAGCCCCGGCATCTCGTACACCAGCGCGGTGCCATCCCAGTCGGTGATCCACAGCCGCCCGTCCGGGGCGAACAGGATGTCGTGCGGGCGGCGCCCGGTCCGCACGTACCGGACGGGGGCATCCGATCCGAGGCGGAACATCCCGATCTTGCCGGTCCCTTCGAGCGTGATCCACACACTGCCGTTCCGCGGGTTCACGGCGAGGTCGTGCGGGCGGTACGGGAGGGGGACGCGCCGGACCACGACCCCGTCGGTCCGCACGACCTGGACACGCGACCCGCCCTGGTTGGCCACGACGATGCGGTCCCTCCAGATCTTCACGTCGTGCGGTGCGCCGCCGAGCTCGACGGTGCGCACCCGTCCGTCCTGGATGATCGCGATGTTCGTCGAGTTCCACATCGCGACGGCCACGACACCGTCTGAGACGGCCACGTTGTGCGGCCGACCCGGGGTCGTGAAGGACGCGATCGTCCGGCCAGACGCGATGTCCACCTTGGCCGTGCGGCCCGAACCTTCGAGAGTGACCCAGACGACGCGCGTGCCCGCACCTGCATGAGCGAGGGACGTGCTCAGCGACAGGGCGACCAGCAGACAGATGACCAGGAAACGGCGATGCATGGTCATGGGCGTTCGTCCGTCTGGGTACTCGAGACGAACGACCTCTGGGTCATCATCGCACCGGCCCTTCCCCTGGGCGAAGGAGTACAGGATGACAGCCGGGAGCATCATGACCAAGCTCGCCGCCATGAGGAGATCCAGCAAGAAGGGGATCCGGTGCGTTCCTTCGGGACGCGTAACGGTGTCGCAGATGGCCGACGCCGAGACGGGGCCAAGGAACGATGCGAAACTCGCCCGCACCTTTCGACGTGGGTGAGTCTCCTCGCCCGCCCCTCAGCCCCGCGACCCAAGCTACGACCGGTGGCATCGCGGTAACAAGCCCGGGAAGAGGATCGACCGCGAGGATCGCGGATGCGAGTGCCAGACGACAGGGGGGTTTGTCCAGGTCGACCGAGGAGAGACACGAAGGTGACCCCAGGCAACCTCACGACCGGCTCGGTTCCTTCGCGGTACCTCGGCTTTGGGGGTTCCCAGGTACCCCGCAGGCACAGGCAGTTGCGCTTCCCACCCGTACCTACAGGTACCCCGAGTCGCCTTACGGCTCCAACCCGCTCGGTTCCTGCTTCGATCTGTTCGGCCGCCTGGGGCCTCCTGCAACGTAGGCTTCTCTTCGCTGTTGGTCAAACCACGTCTCACCAGGCTATATGCCTGCTGACCAGGGCTTTCTGCGCGAAAGAAAGAGTGACAACAGTTCGGTAACCCGCCCGCTCGCACCGCCCGACGGCCCGCGCGTAGCCGGTCCTCCGACTTTACACTCCCATGAGGAGATGCTCTTCGGACGGTTCGCATTCGGGTCGATCGAGGTCGACGGGAAGATCTATGAGCACGACCTCGTGATCGATCGCGGGCAGATCCGGAAGCGCCGGAAGGGGCCCTCCAAGCCACATCGATCGGCATACGGCCACACGCCGTTGTCGACGGCCGAGGACATCCCTTGGGGGTGCCAACGCCTCGTCATCGGAAGCGGAGCCGCGGGGGCGCTGCCGGTGATGCAGGAGGTTGTCGAGGAGGCTCGACGACGCGGCGTGCGGTTGGTGGTTCTCCCGACGTCCCGGGCGATCGAAGAGCTGGGGCAGGCGCGAGGCGACACGAACGCGATACTCCATGTGACCTGCTGACGCCGCCATGCGAACCGCACGACCGGCGGGGACAGGTTGGACACCCTCTCAACCTAGAACCCCAGCCGCTCCAACGCTCTGGGGTCGCGCTGCCATTCCTTGAGCACCTTCACGCGCAGGTCCAGGTAGATCTTGCCGCCGAGCAGAAGCTCCATCTCCTCCCGCGCGCGCGAGCCGATCGTCTTCAGGTTGTGGCCGCCCTTGCCGATCACGATCCCCTTCTGCGACTCCCGCTCCACGATCAACGACGCGTGGATGCGGGTCAGGTCTCCGTCCTGCTCCATCTCGACGATCACGACGGCGATGGAGTGCGGGACCTCCTGATGGGTGACCGCGAGCGCTTTCTCACGGATCAGCTCGGCGAGCCGGACGTCGAGCGGCTGGTCGGTGATCTCGGCGTCGGGGTAGAGCTTCGGTCCCTCGGGCATCCGCTCGAGGATCAGCCCGCGGAGGTACGCCACGCCCTTGCCGAGCTTCGCCGACACCGGGACGATCTCCGTGTAGTCGCCCAGCTCGGCAGCCGCCGCCAGCTGCGGTACCTCCGCGTGCCCGTGCAGCTGGTCAACCTTGTTGACGATGCACAATGCCGGCGCGCCGGCCTGACGCACCTTCTGCTCGTAGACGTACGCATCGCCGCGGCCAACGCCGGCCTCCGCGTCCACCACGTGCAGCACGAGGTCGACGCCTTCGACGGCATCGCCGACCAAGGCGTTGAGACGCGCCCCGAGCAGCGTGCGTGGCTTGTGGTACCCGGGGGTGTCGGTGAACACGACCTGCGCGTCCTCGGTGGTCCACACCGCGTGGATGTCGCGCCGGGTGGTCTGGGGCTTGTCCGAGACGATCGCGACCTTGGTACCGACGAGCGCGTTCACCAGCGTCGACTTGCCGACGTTCGGTCGCCCGACCACGGCGACCATGCCGCTACGGAAGGTCATCGGTCCAGGAGATCGCGAGGGCCGAAGGCGTCGGGCAGCAGGTCCTCGAGCGCCCACATGACTCGGATCCCGCCCGTGGTCTCGGCGATGACGGTCGCCCCAGGTCCGAACTCCCACAGGACCTGCCGGCACGCGCCGCAGGGCGGCGTGGGCTTGTCGGCCGCCGTGACCACCGCGACCGCGTCGATCGTGCGCTCCCCCGCGTCGATCATCCGGCCCACCGCGTTCCGCTCGGCGCAGACCGACACCGGGTACGAGGCGTTCTCGATGTTCTGCCCCGTGAACACCTTCCCGCCGGCCAGCAGCGCCGCGCCCACGTGGAACCCCGAGTACGGCGCGTAGGCACGGTCCATCGCGTCGCGCGCGACCGCGACCAGCTCGTCGATCTGCGCGCGGGCGGCGTCATCCATCGTCGGTCACGTCCTCGTCGTCGGGCTCGTCGGCGGCCACGCGCGTGATCATCACCGTCGCGATGCGCCGGCCTTGGACCTCCTCGGCCTTGAACTCCCATCCCTCGAACTGCACGTGCTCGCCGTTGTCCGGGATCTTGCCGAACAGGTCCAGCACCAGCCCGCCGACCGTATCCCACTCCTCGTCGGGCAGCTCGGCCTCGAGCGTGTCGTTCAGGTCGTCGATCGAGGTCTTCCCGCTCACGCGGTAGACGCCGTCGGCGACCTGCACCACGCCTTCCTCGTCGACGTCGTACTCGTCGGTGATCTCGCCGACGAGCTCCTCGAGCAGGTCCTCGAGCGAGACGATCCCCGTGACCGAGCCGTACTCGTCGGTGACGAGCGCCTGGTGGAACTTCTCACGCTGCATCTCGCGGAGCAGGTCGGCGACCTTCTTCGACTCGGGCACGTAGCGGGCCCGACGCCCGATCTCGGCGAGCGGCATGTCGACCGTGCCCTGGTGCAACGCTTTCAGGACATCCTTCGCGAACACGACGCCGATCACGTCGTCGAGATCCTCATGGTAGACGGGGATCCGCGAGTAGCCGTGCTCGAGCACGAGCGCCTGCACGGCACGGAGCGACTCGGTGTCCTCGACGGCCACGATGTCGGGGCGCGGCACCATGACCTCGCGCACGATCGTGTCGCCGAACTCGAAGATCGAGTGGATGAGCTCCTTCTCGTCCTCCTCGATCGAGCCTTCCTCGTGGCCGACCTGCGCCATCGATCGGATGTCGCCCTCGGACACGAACGGCCCCTCGCGCAGGCCCTTGCCCGGCAGCAGCACGTTCGCGAGCCCGATCAGCCCGCGCGTCGGATACGCGAGGATCCGGCCCAGCAGGTACACGAGCGGCGAGAGCGCGAGCGCGACCCGGTCCGACCGCTGGATCCCGAGCGTCTTCGACATCGCCTCGACGATCACGAAGTAGACGAGCACGAACACGAACGAGGCGAGCGTCACGGCACCCGAACCCCAGGCACGCTCCGCGAGCACGGCGACGAGCACGATTATCGGCATTGGGACCACCACCACCGAGAGGTAGACCGAGTTGAGGTAGCGAGGCGGGTCGGTCTCGATCCGGACCAGGATCGCCGCGTTGCGCCGGCCCTCGGACTCGAGCGCGAGCGCGCGCACGCGCGTCATGCGCGTGAGCGAGGACTCGGCCATCGCGAGGACGGAGCCGAGCAGAACCAGTACGCCGGCGACCACCCAGCCCCACATCACGGCGCCCGCACCCCGCTGTAGCGCTCCTGTTTCGCCCACATCGCGGCCTTCTCGTAAGGGTTCTCGTGGTCGTGACCGAGCAGGTGCAAGATCCCGTGGACGAGGAGCAGCCGCATCTCGGCCGCGGTGTCGTCGGGGTTGTTGCGCGCGGCGACCGCCGGGCAGATCACCACATCACCGAGCAGCCGGTCGTCATCCTGCGGGAAGCTGAGCACGTCGGTCGGGCCGGGCTCGTCCATGTAGCGGACGTGCAGGTCCTCGACCTCGGCCTCGTCGACGAAGCTCACCGAGAGCTCGACGTCGGTGAGACCTTCGCCGCGCAGGGTCTCCTGCGCGAGCGCGATGAGCGCGGGCTCGTCGACCGGCACCGTCTGCCGGTCGGACGCGAGGACGGCCGGATGGCCGCCGGGTTCTGGAACGTCCATGACGCTACTCATCGACCAACCGCTGCTGGCCGAACCGGCCGTAGGCCTCGACGATGTGCTGCACGATCTCGTGGCGCACGACGTCCTTGCCGTCCAGGTGGACGAACGAGAGCCCGTCGATCCCGGTCAAGATCTCTTCGACGACGTGCAGGCCGCTCTTCTGCCCGTCGGGCAGGTCGACCTGGGTCGAGTCGCCGTTGACGACGGCCTTGGAGCCGAAGCCCAGACGCGTGAGGAACATCTTCATCTGCTCCGGCGTGGTGTTCTGCGCCTCGTCCAGGATGATGAACGCATCATTCAGCGTGTTGTGCGTGACCAGGAAGTCGTCCGTCACGTAGAGGGAATCTCCCGCGCCGACTTGGATGCACACCGACTCCTCATCGCCCTCGGGCTCGATGCTGTCGATGAAGCGCATCGGCCGCCCTCCCCCACCGAACGCGGCGTAGGTGCCTGCTTTCCTCGTGAGGCGGAATGGGGGGATGCCCTGCGGGAGACGGATGTCCAGGACGTATGCATCCGAGCGGTAGCCCACAGGCCTCCCGCCCGCGCGCCCCGGAGGGCGGCCGGCCGCCGCACGAGTGCGTGTATACCCGACGCCACCGAGCGAACGCACGAGGAACAGCACGTCGTCGCGAAGTCGCGGTGAGATCGTCGAGTATCGGATGCGGCACGTGCGGCGCGCCTGAGTCACCGACCCACCGTCGGTGTCGAGGAGACCCTGCAGAACACCTAGGCGGACCTCGGGCGAGTTGTACAGGTAGTCCTCGGGCACGAACTTCGTGGCGGACCGCGTGCCCCCGAGTCCGAGGTTTCGGAGCATCCCCGTGACGGGATCCTCCACGATGACCCCACCGCGGCTTCCCGCTCGATTCCGCGATGTGTAGTCGTAGCCGCCCCGGCGGACGAGTTCGATCCCGTCGAGCGCGATCTCGAGAGCGAGGGCGAGCTCGGGATCCGCCGTCGAGAAGGACGGGGTGGTAGAGAGCGTAAGGCACCCATCCCCGAGTAGGAGCCCGAGCGCGTAAGGGTCCATCGGGACCTCGCGTGGTTCTAACTCGACTGGCTCGGACACGAGCGGGAGTTCGTAGCGGTGAGTGTGCGCCGACCGGAGGCGTCCGTTCATTTCCCGCGTCTCCACCACACGGCGAGGCTGACCGCGCCGGCGGTCCGCTGCAGTGGAGACGGCCCAGAGGTGTTCCCCGCAGCAAACCGTTGAGGCGCCGTCCTGCGTGCGGACGCGGAAGACCTCCTTGCGGCCTTGCGGATACACACCAAGCACCGGCGTTGGCTGCCCGTCCGAGCCGACTACGAGATCGCCGACCTCGAGGCTACCGATCTGGCGGAAGCCCCGAGGCGTCAACACCCGACGGTTCAACGGCTGCGCTCTTCCCCGCATGAAAGCCAGCGGAGCAACCTCGACCACGCCGCGCTCCATCAGCCTCGGCAGCGTGTCGGGCCCGGTCATCTCGTAGAGCGCGTCGTAGAGCGGACGCATGTACGGGTCGATCTTCTCGTAGAGCGTTCCGGGCAGGAAGCCGAGCCGCTCGCCCGCCTCGACCGCGGGACGCGTGAGGATCAGCCGCGAGACTTGCCGCTCCTGCAGGGCGCGCACCGCGACCGCGACGGCGAGGTAGGTCTTGCCGGTGCCGGCCGGTCCGATCGCGAACGTCACGGTGTTCGCGCGGATCGCATCGACGTAGCGCTTCTGCCCGACGGTCTTCGGCGCGATCTTCTTCCCACGGTTCGAGAGCAGTCTGTCGCCGAGCACATCGGAGGGTCGCGGGAGCTCCTCGCCGGGCATCGTGGCACCGCCGGTCACCATCGTGATGGCCTGAGCGACGGAGTCCTCGGAGAGCTCATTGCCGCGCTCGAGCAGCTCGAGGAGCTCTTCGAAGATCCGAGCCGCGCGCTCGGTCTCGTCGGGCGAGCCCGAGATGGTGATCTCGTTGCCGCGCACGAGGATGTCGCAGCGGAACGCCGCCTCGATGAGCTTGAGGAAGGAGTCACGCTGGCCGAGCAGCGCCACCATCGACTGGTGGCCGGGGACCAGGATCTTCACTTGGGTGGTGGCGGTCGCCAGGGTTCCTCGATCCGGGGCCGGGCCCCGTTCCCTCCTGCTCGTCGGCTCCTCGTGGGTGCAAGGAGCCGTCCTCACGGACGGCTTGTTCCGGATACTACCCGCTCGGGCTGACCAGGGGACCCAGCGGGACGCCACCCAGCAGGTGGTAGTGCAGGTGGAAGACCACCTGGCCGGAGTCGGGACCCACGTTGGTGATCAGCCGCCAGCCGCTCCGGTCGATGCCCTCGGCCTTGGCGAGGTGCGCCGCAGCCTGGTGGATGTCGGCGAGCACGTCGCCGTGGCGATCCTCGAGCTCGGCGGCCGAAACGACGTGCTCCTTGGGGATCAGCAGGATGTGCGTCGGCGCCCGCGGCGTGATGTCGCGGAACGCGAGCACGCGGTCGGACTCGTGGACGATGTCGCCGGGGATCTCGCGGGCGACGATCCTGCAGAACAGGCAGCTGCTGTCGATCACCATGGTGGCGCGAGCCTATTACTCGGGGCGGCGGAGCGTGCCGCGGGCGTCGACGTGTCGCGATCCGCCACGCAGCTCGGCCAGCCGCTCGAAGAGCTTGCGCTCGTCCCTGCTCAGATCGCGTGGGGTGACGACGTGGACGGTGATGAACAGGTCGCCTCGTCCGCGGCGCTGGACGTTGGGGATGCCCTTGCCCCGCAGCCTGAGCACGGTCCCGGACTCGGTGCCCGGCTCGATCTTCACGGCCTCCTCGCCGTCGATCCCCTCGATCACGATGCGGGCGCCGAGCGTGGCCTGGGTGACGCTGACATCGAGCACGGTGGAGAGATCCTGCCCGCGACGGTCGAAGCTCGGCGAGTCCTCGACCGCGAGACGCACGAACAGGTCGCCGCTCGGGCCACCGGCGAGGCCCGCGTTGCCCGCGCCACCGACCCGGAGCTCCATCCCGTCCGACACGCCGGCGGGGATCTCGACCGTCACGGTCGCGGGCGTGCGGACGCGGCCCTCGCCGAAGCACCGCTCGCACGGATCGGGGATCTCCTGACCGGTCCCCCGGCACGTAGCGCACGACGTCGAGGTCATGAGCGCGCCGAACACGGAGCGCCGGACGCTCTGGACCTCGCCGGTGCCGCCGCAGGTCCGGCACGCGATCGAGGACGTGCCGGGTTCGGCGCCCTCGCCGCGGCAACGGTCGCAGGTCTCGAGGCGCTCGAGCTCGATCTCGCGGCGGACGCCGAACGCGGCCTCGGTGAACCCGAGGCGGACGCCGACGGCCAGATCCTCGCCACGCTGACGCCGGCTGCGGGGCCCGCGGGTGCGGGCACCGAACCCACCACCGAACCCGGTCGAGCCGAAGAACACCTCGAAGATGTCGGAGATGTCGGTGAACGGCCGGCCCGCGGGCCCTGTCGAGCCGTACGCGTCGTAGCGGGCGCGCTTCTCGGGGTCGGACAGGATCTCGTAGGCGCCGGCCACCTCCTTGAACCGCTCCTCGGCCTGGGGGGAACCGTTCACATCGGGGTGGTGCTCGCGCGCCAGCTTGCGGTAGGCCTTGCGGATGTCGTCGTCGGAGGCGCCCCGATCGACGCCGAGCACCTCGTACAGATCGCGGACGGGCGCCATCGCCTACTCGTCCGGTTCCTCGGCCAGGTCGGACAGGCGCTTGGCCACCGCGCGGACGCTCGCCATCGCCGTCAGGTAGTCCATGCGCGTGGGTCCGACGACCGCGATCGTGCCAACTGTCGAGTCCCCCGCCTTGAACGGGGCGGCGACGATCGAGGCCTCCCACTCCCCCGTCGAGGGGTGCTCGGCGCCGATGGTGACGCGGACGTCCTCGGTCGCGGCCACGTCCTGCAGGACCTGGAGCATCTCCTGCTCGCGCTCGAGCGTCTCGAACAGACGACGGAGGGTCTCGCGGCGCCAGGTCTGGGTCTCGTCCGCGAGGTTCGCGACGCCGCCGATGACCACGTGCCCCGCGTGCTCGCCGTGCGAGGCGAGGCGGAGCACGTCGGCCACCAGCAGCAGCAGGTCGTGTGCCATCCCGGGCGCCTCGGCCGAGAGGCTGAGCAGCTTCGCCTGGGCATCGGCGTAGGTCAGCCCGCGGAGCTTCTGCAGCCGGCGCTCCGCGTCGGCGATGGTCCCGGCGTCCAGCCGCTCGGGGCGGTCGACGATCTGCTTGTCGACGCGCCCGTGCTGCCCGACCGCGAGGATCAGCAGCGACGGCCCCATGTCGATCAGCTCGACGCGGACGATCTGCTCGTCGGAGGCGCCGGGCGGCACGGCGAGCCCGGCGTACTGGGTCAGTCGGCTGAGTAGCTGGACCGAGCCTTTCAGAACCTCCTCGAGGTCGAGGATCGCCTCGGCGAAATGCGAGGCGATGGCTTTGCGCTGCGCGTCGCGCAGCCGCATGGTCGGGGCTGAATCGACGTAGGAGCGGTAGCCGGTGTCGGTCGGGATCCGGCCGGCGCTCGTGTGCGGGTGGGAGAGGTAGCCGAGCTCCTCGAGCGCCGCCATCTCGTTGCGGATCGTGGCGCTCGAGACCCCGAGCCCGGCATGCTCGGCGACGGTCTCGGACCCGACGGGCTCGCCGGTCCGAACGTACGCTTCGACCACGGCGTGCAAGACCGCGGCCTTGCGGGAGCCCAGGTCGGGGCGGGTCTCGATCATGCCTCGATGCTACTAGCACTCGTTCGGGTGGAGTGCTAACGGCGGTCGTCGACGCTCAGCCGGTAAGGCCGAGCACGAGCTCGTTCAACAGCAGCATCCCGCGCTCGGTCGGCACCAGCTGGCCGAGCTCGTCCTCGAGCAGGCCGGTCTCGAGGTAGGGCTCGAACCGGGCCGGCTCGAACCAGCTCGCCGGTACACCCTCGAGGATCCTCAAGCGCAAGAACACCTCTTCGAGGTAGGCATCGGAGGGGTCGAGTGATTCGCTGCCGCCGATCGGCAGCTCCCCACGCTCGATCATCTCGAGGTAGGTCTCCGGCGGGCGCACGTTCCACCAGCGCACATCGTCGC
This sequence comes from uncultured Actinomycetes bacterium, assembly GCA_964655465.1. Lineage (GTDB taxonomy): Bacteria > Actinomycetota > UBA4738 > UBA4738 > HRBIN12 > AC-51. The sequence goes on along the minus strand of CAZZND010000059.1, from coordinate 3,869 downwards.
GATACGCGTGCGCGCCGGCGCCGAGCCCCACGTACGGTCGCCGCTCCCAGTACCCCAGGTTGTGACGGCACTCGAACCCGGGCTTCGCCCAGTTCGAGATCTCGTAGTGGCGGTAGCCCGCGTCGCGGAGCAGGTCGCACGCCAGCAGGAACATCTCTGCTTGCACGTCAGGGTCGGGCTCGCGCGAAGTGCCGCTCGCGACTTTGCGGCCGAGGGGCGTCGCCGGCTCGATGGTCAGCGCGTAGGCGCTCATGTGCGCGGGCGCGAGCGCGACTGCCTCGCGCAGGGTGTGCTCCCACGACTCGACCGTCTCGCCCTCCGCGCCGTAGATCAGGTCGAGGTTCACGTTCGCGTAGCCGGCGTCGCGAGCCGCGGCGAACGCGGCCCGCACGGCCTCGGGCCGGTGGATCCGCTCGAGCGCGCCGAGCACCGCGGGGTCGAACGACTGCGCGCCCATCGACAACCGGTCGTAGCCGGCATCGAGCAGCGCGCGGAGCGAACCGAGGCCGACCGTATCGGGGTTCGCCTCGATCGTGACCTCCGCGTCGTCGGCCAGGTCGAACGACGAGCGCAGGTGCGCGAGCAACCCGGCCAGGTCCTCGGGCCGCATCGTCGTCGGCGTCCCACCGCCCAGGAACACGCTGACGAAGGGTGTCCCTGCCCACCCGGGCGCGGCCAACGTCGCCTCGGCCATCAGCGCCTCCAGGTACCGGGGCTTCAGCTCATCGAGGTCCGCATAGGCGTTGAAGTCGCAGTAACCGCAGCGAGTGAGACAGAACGGGATGTGGACGTAGATGCCGGCCGGCGTGACCTCGGCGCTCACTTCTTCGCGGCCTTGTCGTCGACGCGCAGCGCGGCGATGAACGCGTCCTGCGGCACGTCGACCTTGCCCACGCGCCGCATGCGCTCCTTGCCCTTCTTCTGCTTCTCGAGCAGCTTGCGCTTGCGCGTGATGTCGCCGCCGTAGCACTTCGCGAGCACGTCCTTACGCTTCGCCTTCACGGTCTCTCGCGCGATGATCTTCGCCCCGATCGAGGCCTGCACCGCCACGTCGAACAGCTGCCGCGGGATCAGCTCCTTCAACCGCTCGGTCATCTTCTTGCCGTACGCGTAAGCCTTGTCGCGGTGCACGACGGAGGAGAACGCGTCGACGGGCTCGCCGTGCAGGAGCACGTCGACCCGCACGAGCTTCGACTCCTGGAATCCCCACGG
>CAZZND010000059.1:0-2647 GCA_964655465.1 uncultured Actinomycetes bacterium | reverse complement strand
AAGTCGAACACGATCTCGGCGAGCGGCAGCACGTAGTGGACCTCGACCCGCTCGGGCGTCAGGTAGCTCATGTCCACCATCTCGCCGCGCCGCACCTGACAGAGCTCGAACACGGCGCCCAGGTACTCGCTCGGCGTGATGATCGTCGCGAAGACGATCGGCTCCTCGACCTTGTCGTAGTCCCCGCCCGATGGCATCTCCGCGGGGTTGTACACGACGGTCTCCTCCTCGCCCTTGAACACGTGGAACTCCACGTTCGGGGCCGTGGAGATCAGCTCCAGGTCGAACTCGCGCTCCAACCGCTCGCGCACGATGTCCATGTGGAGCAGGCCGAGGAACCCGACGCGGAACCCGAAGCCGAGCGCCTGGGAGACCTCTGGCTCGTAAGACAGTGCGGAGTCGGAGAGTTTCAGCTTGTCGAGGGCCTCGCGCAGTTCGGAGTAGTCCCCGCCTTCTGACGGGAACAGGCCGGACCACACCATCGGCTGCGGCTCGCGGTACCCGGGGAGCGGCTCGGTGGCGCCCGCCTTGCCCGCGAGCGAGATGCTGTCGCCGACCTTGGCGTGGTGCACGTCCTTCAGGCCCGTGACGAGATAGCCGACCTCGCCGGGGCCGAGCGCGTCGACCGGGGTGGCCTCCGGCGCCATCACGCCGGTCTCCTCGGCCTCGGACGTCACCCTCGTCGCGAACATCTTGATCTTCGCGTTCGAGGGCAGCGTGCCCTCCTTGACGCGGACGTAGGTGATGACCCCGCGGTAGGCATCGAACGCCGAGTCGAAGATCAGGGCCTGGAGCGGCGCCGTGAGGTCACCGACGGGTGCAGGCACCCGTTCGATGATGGCCTTGAGCAGCTCGGTGACGCCCTCCCCCGTCTTCGCGCTCACGTGCAGGATCTCGTCAGGGTCGCAGTCCAGCAGGTGGGCGAGCTCATCGGTCCGACGTTCGGGCTCAGCGGCGGGCAGGTCGATCTTGTTGATCGCCGGAACGATGACGAGACCGGCGTCACGCGCCAGGTGGAAGTTCGCGAGGGTCTGCGCCTCGAGGCCCTGGGCCGCGTCGACCAGCAGGACCGCTCCCTCGCAGGCCGCGAGCGAGCGCGAGACCTCGTAGGTGAAGTCGACGTGCCCGGGGGTGTCGATCAGGTTCAGCTCGTAGCCGTCATGGAGCAGACGGACCGCCTGGGCCTTGATGGTGATCCCCCGCTCGCGCTCGAGGTCGATGTCGTCGAGCATCACTTCCGCCCTACCTGCTGCTGCCGCTGCCACTATGCCTATGTACGGATGATGGATGGATCAAGATGTATGCCTCATGGCCAATGCAAGGCTACCCTGGATTATTGAGGAGACACCGGGCTAACGTGTTTCGATAGATTTCTGAAGCTCTTGACGCAGCATCTGAACGGGATTACGAATTACTTTCGCAATCGGTATACAAGTGGCTTTGTCGAAGGGTTAAACAACCGGATAAAGGTATTGAAACGTCGCTGTTATGGTATATTCAATCTCAAGCACATCTTTCAGCGATTCACGCTCGATTTAGGTGGATACGATATTTTCGGACATGCACCCCCCACTACTAAATAGCGGCCTTTGGGCGGGAATTCCCAAAGAGCCGGACATCCATGATCAAAGCCACTGCTATAGCCCCAGTGAAACCCATAGACCAGCCTGTAGCAGTAGTGACGACCCACCACCATCCTACCTTGGGACTCGTCAAAATATAACTCCGCAGATTGATTCCTGACGGTTCGTCCTGATCTACAATGATTAGACAAGAATCTCGTCATAGGATGAACACTATGCCAATCCAAGTCCATGCCTGCCAATGTGGCGACTGCCTGCAATCGGCGGATCATCCTGACCGACCGCTGCATTATCAGATGAATGTGTTGCGCAGCCGCCTGAACGAACAGCAGCGTCGGTGGTTCGTGGCCCTAGAATCCAAACAGATCGGCCATGGCGGTGATACCCGGTTGGCACACATCACCGGGATGGATGTGGAAACCATTCGCCGTGGACGGCGCGAGCTGGATGCAGAACTGATCACCCGCCCCGTCGATCGGGTGCGCCACGAAGGTGGCGGGCGACCGACAGCTGAAAAAAAGATCCTGCGCTCCAGACAACATTAGACCAGTTGCTCGAAGGCGAAACGGCCGGCGATCCCATGAGCGATCAAAAGTGGCAGCGCAGCAGTCTGCGGCGCTTGAGCGCCACATTGACCGATCAGCACCATACGGTCAGCCACACCACGGTCGGGCGGTTGCTGGTCAAGATGAACTATGCCTTGAAGGCGAATGTCAAGCGTCTTGCGGGCGCGTCGCATCCCGATCGGAACCGACAATTTGAGTACATTGAGCAGCAGAAGCACGCTTTTCTGGCCGCCGGTCTTCCGGTCATCAGCGTTGACACCAAGAAAAAGGAGTTGATCGGTAACTTCAAGAATGCCGGGCGCACCTGGCGCCAAGATGCGGACGCAGTGAACGACCACGACTTCGCAAGCGCTGCCGTGGGGAAGGCCATCCCCTACGGCATTTATGACCTGCACCACCACTGCGGCTCGATCTATGTCGGCACATCGGCCGATACCCCCCAATTCGCCGTCGAAATGATCGCGCGTTGGTGGCAAACCGCTGGCCAGGCGTTGTTTC
>CAZZND010000058.1:0-15302 GCA_964655465.1 uncultured Actinomycetes bacterium | reverse complement strand
AGCGGCCCCGACCTCCTGCTCCTCGACGAGCCGACCAACCACCTCGACATCCCCTCGCTGGAGTGGCTGGAGCGCTACCTGCGCGACCTCGACGCCGCCGTCGTCCTCGTCGCCCACGACCGCTGGTTCCTCGAGGCGGTCGGGACCTCGGTGCTGGAGCTGGAGGCGCAGCGGGCGCGCTTCTTCGCCGGGCCCTGGCACGCCTGGCGCAAGGAGCAGGCGGCGCGTCGCGAGGCCGGCGACGTGAAGCAGATCGGCATCGGGCTCTCGAGCTACATCGAGATGTGTGGGCTCGCGCCCTCGAACATCCTGGGGGCGCTCCGCTACGTCGCCGGTGGCTGGGACGGCGCCGAGATCGAGTGCCGGCCGTTCGGCAAGGTGGTCGTGCGTACGGGCACGTCGCCGCACGGGCAGGGTCATGAGACGGCGTGGTCGCAGATCGTGGCCGACGGGCTCGGCGTCTCGCCAGACGACGTCGAGGTGCTGCACGGGGACACCCACGTCACCCGGATCGGCATGGACACCTACGGGTCCCGCTCGGTCTCGGTCGGCGGCGAGGCGCTGCGGCTGGCGGTGGAGAAGGTCCGCGACAAGGCACGGATCATCGCTGCTCACGAGCTCGAGGTCGCCGAGGACGACCTGGAGTGGAGCGACGGTGCCTACCGGGTGAAAGGGGCGCCGGACAAGGCGCGCACGATCCCGGACCTCGCGACGAGCGCGTGGCACGCGCACGCGCTGCCGGCGGGTGTCGAGCCCGTGCTCGAGGGCACGGCCGTCTACGACCCGCCGAACTTCACCTGGCCGGCCGGCACCCACGTGTGCGTGGTCGAGGTCGACACCGAGACGGGCAAGACCGACATCCTGCGCTACGTGGCCGTCGACGACTGCGGCAACGTGATCAACCCGATGCTCGTCGAGGGCCAGGTCCACGGCGGGGTCGCCCAGGGCGTGGCCGAGGCGCTCTACGAGGAGGTCATCTACGACGAGCAGGGCAACCTGATGACGTCGTCGATGACGCAGTACCTCGTGCCGAGCGCGACCGAGATCCCGTCGATGGAGCTCGACCGGACCCAGACGCCGTCGACCACGAACGGACTCGGCGTCAAGGGGATCGGCGAGGCCGGAACGATCGCGGCACCACCGGCGGTCGTGAACGCGGTGATCGACGCGGTGGCACATCTCGGTATCACGCACATCGAGAAGCCGGCGTCGCCCGAGCGCGTGTGGCGAGCGATCGCTGCGGCGAAGGGAGGTGCGGCATGATCCCGGCGCCGTTCGACTACGTCCGTGCGGGATCCGTCGACGAGGCCATCGCCGCGCTCGGCGCCAACGAGGACGCGAAGCTGCTGGCCGGCGGGCATTCGCTGCTGCCGGCGATGCGGCTGCGGGTCGCTCGGGTCGGGACGCTGGTCGACATCGGCCGGCTCACCGACCTGTCGTTCGTACGCGAGGACGGGGACCACATGGCGATCGGGGCGTTGACGCGCCACCACGACGTCGCCAGCAGCGAGGCGCTGCAGACCCTCTGTCCGATCGTGGCGTACACGGCGAGCCAGATCGGCGACCCGGCAGTTCGTCACATGGGCACGATCGGGGGATCGGTCGCGCACGGCGACCCCGCGGGCGACATGCCGAGCGTGCTGCTGGCCCTCGACGCGTCGTTCGTGGCGAGAGGCCCGGGCGGGGAGCGGACCATCGGCGCCGGCGGGTTCTTCACGTCGGTGTTCGAGACCGCGCTGGCCGATGATGAGGTGCTGACCGAGATCAGGGTGCCGAAGTCGACCCAAGGATGGGCGTACCTCAAGTTCAACCGGCGGGCGCAGGACTGGGCGCTGGTCGGGGTGGCCGCGGTGCGGTCGAACGGCGGGGCGCACGTGGGGCTCACGAACATGGGCCTCACGCCGCTCCGGGCGAGCGGTGTCGAAGAAGCTCTCGCCGGCGGTGCCGACCCGGCGACCGCGGCCGAACGCGCCGACGAGGGGACGGCGCCGCCGAGCGACGCCTTCGGCTCGGCCGAATACCGGCACCATCTCGTGAAGGTCCTGGTGAAGCGCGCCCTGGAAGAGGCGATGGCGTAGCGGCGGTTCGTTCTCGGCGCGTGTCAACCGGTTGACGCCTCACGCGTTGCCTCACGCCGGTTATCGTCAACCTGTTCACGACTGCGTCCTATGTCGGACTCGTGAACAGGTTGACGATCCTCCCGACACGGGGCCGGCGCCGCGGTCAACCTGTTGACAACCAGGAGCCGCCGCCCCCGAGGCGGGGGTGAACCGCTGCTATGGTCGGCGCCATGATCGGGCAGGACACCACCCTGACCCCGCTCGAAGCCGCGTGGTGGAGCCAACACGCGTGGGGCCTCGGTCTCACGCTGCTGATCGCGCTCGTCGTCACCGTCTTCGGACGACGGTGGTCGGGCCGCCTGCGGAAGCGAGCGAAGGCGGCCGGTGATGACGCTGAGGGGCGTCGCCTCCGCCGGACCGCGACGGTCGTCGGCATCCTCGCCGCGACTGCGTTGGTGATCGCCTGGTTCGTCTTCATGCTCGTCGTCCTCGACGCGTTCGGGGTGAGCATCGCCCCGTTGATCGCGGCGACCGGGATCGCGGGCGTGGCGCTCGGTTTCGGCGCCCAGTCGCTGGTGAAGGACACGATCAGCGGCATGTTCATCTTCATCGAGGGCCAGTTCGACGTCGGCGACACCGTCGACCTGACGACCGACACCGCCACGGTCTCGGGCACCATCGAGTCGCTCAACCTTCGCACGACGGGGATCCGCCAGTACGACGGATCGCTCAGCATCGTGCCCAACGGCACCATCCAGATCACCAACAACCGGACGCGCGGCTGGGGACGCGCGGTGGTCGACGTCCGCCTCGCCCTCAACGAGGACGCGGAGCAGGTGCGGCGCATGATCGAGGAGCTGGTCGACGAGATCGGTGAGCAGCCGCCGCTCGCGGACTGGCTCCGGCAGCGGCCCGAGGTGGTAGGGGTGACCCAGATGACCGACGTCGCGCAGGTCATGCGGGTCTCGGCCGAGACCGTGCCGAGCCACCGCATCGACACCGAGCGGCTGCTGCGCGAACGGATCGTCGCCCGGATGAGCGAGCGGGGGATCAAGGTGCCGCCCGTCGTCGCCATGCCCACGACCCAGCCCGGCGGTTGAGACCGTCTCCGGCTACGCTTCCACGATGGCCGATCTCCCGTTCGCCACCGTCGAAGATCTGCAGGCCGCCCTCGGCGAGCAGGCCTACTTGGCCGACCGCGGCCTGACGACCGCGATCTACCTGTCGCTGTCGCTCGGCAAGCCCCTGCTGCTCGAAGGCGAGGCCGGCGTCGGCAAGACCGAGGTCGCGAAGACCCTGTCCCAGCTGCTCGGCCGCCGCCTGATCCGGCTCCAGTGCTACGAGGGCATCGACGCGTCGCAGGCGCTGTACGAGTGGAACTACTCGCGGCAGCTCATCGCCGTCCGCTCGATGGACGCGTCCGACGCCGAGAGGCACGTCGAGGACCTCTTCGGGCCCGAGTTCCTGGTGGAGCGTCCGCTGCTCGCTGCGATCCGCGAGGGCGACGGGTGCGTCCTCCTGGTCGACGAGCTTGACCGGGCCGACGACGAGTTCGAGGCGTTCCTGCTCGAGATCCTGTCGGAGTTCGCGGTCACCATCCCCGAGATCGGGCAGGTGGTCGCGGCGACCCCACCTGCCGTGGTCGTGACTTCGAACCGCACGCGAGAGCTGCACGACGCGCTCAAGCGCCGGTGTCTCTACCACTGGATCGACCATCCCGATCTGGACCGTGAGGTGCAGATCGTGCGCACCCGCGCGCCGCACGTGTCCGAGGCGCTCGCGCGCGATGTCGCCTCGGCGGTGGAGCGGCTACGCACGATGGACCTCGCGAAGTTCCCGGGCGTGGCCGAGACGATCGACTGGGCGAACGCGCTCGCGTTCCTGGGCGCCGAGCGGCTGAACGACGTGCTCGTGCGCGACACGCTCGGCGCGGTCGTCAAGGACCACGAGGACCAGGAGCTGGTCGTGACGAGGATCGGAGATCTCCTCGGCGATGCCTGAGCCCGTCTCCCCGCTCGTGGTCTTCGGCCGCGATCTGCGGACGCGCGGCCTGCCGGTCGGCACGGGGCGGATCCTCACCTTCGTGCGGTCGGTCGCGGCGCTCGGGCTCACCGACCGCGCCTCCCTGTACTGGGCGGGGCGCGCATCGATGGTCGCGAGCCGTGCCGACATCGAGACCTACGACGACGCCTTCGACGAGTGGTACCGGGGGCTCGGCGCCACCGAGCCCGAGCTGTCGATCGAGCTCAACCTGCCGGGTGAGGAGCACACGATGACCCTCGCCGAGGCCGCAGACGCGACGGTCGAGTCCTCGCTCCAGGTCGCCTCGTCGTGGCGCGGCGCCGAGGAGGGCGACGAGGTCGAAGATGGCGAGGGGTCGACCCTCCGTCTGGTCGCGAGCGTGGTCGAGGTGCTTCGCGCGAAGTCCTTCGCGTCGATGGACGACGACGAGCGCGCGCGGGTGGCGGTGTTGATCCGCCGGCTGAAGTTCGTTGTCCCGGCCGAACGGGTCCGGCGGACGCGCCCGGCGCCCAAGGGCGACGTCTTCGACGTCCGCCGGACCCTGCGGCGCTCGCTCCGCACCCAAGGGGAGCCGTTCGACCGGGCTTGGCGCACCCGTCGGACGCGGACCCGCTCGCTCGTGCTGATCCTCGACGTCAGCGGATCGATGGCGCCGTACTCGCGTGCGTTGCTGCAGTTCGGCTACGCCGCGATGGCGGCCGGCCGCCGCGTCGAGGTCTTCTGCTTCGGCACCCGGCTCACGCGCGTGACGCGGCTGCTGCGCACGCGCGACCCGGACCGCGCGATGCACGAGATCGGCCGCCAGGTCGCCGACTGGGAGGGCGGCACGCGGATCGGCGAGTCGCTGAAGACCCTGCTCGACGGGTGGAGCCAGCGCGCGGCCCTCCGCGGCGCGATCGTGGTCCTCTGCTCGGACGGGCTCGAACGCGGCGACCCGCAGGTGCTCGCCGCACAGATGGCTCGCCTGCGGCGGCTGGCCCACAAGGTGGTGTGGGCGAACCCGCTCAAGGGCTCGCCGCGCTACGAGCCGCTCGCCCGAGGGATGGCCGCTGCGCTGCCGAGCGTCGACGTGTTCCTGTCGGGCCACAACCTGGAGAGCATCGAGCAGCTCGCGGCGACGCTCGGGGCGTAGCCGCGCCCGCCGGGTAGCCTTCCCGAACCGTGCCCGACGACGACGACATCATCGAGGCCCACGAGGCCGAGCTCGCGGCCGACGCCGAGCCCGTGCGCCGGTCCAAACGCGGCTTCTGGCTGGTCGCCGGGACGATGTTGATCGCCTGCATCGTGCTCGTCGTCGAGATCTTCGCCAACCGCGACATCAAGGACACGATCGCGCACGCGCAGCATTCGCTTCGGACGACCGAGACCGCCGCGAGGGCGCTGGTGGAGGAAGGCGGGTCGCTCGCGGCGGCCGATGCGGGGACCCTCGCTGGGCGGGAGCCGTCGCTCCGGTTCGTCGGGCCTTCGATCGCCTCCGATGACCTCGACGAGGTGAGCGTGGCCGCAGGCGCCGAGGCGTGGGCAGCCGCCGTGATGGCGCGACCTGGCGCGTGCTTCTACCTGAAGATCGCCGGCGACGAGACCACCTACGGCACCGGCACGGTGTGTACCGGCGCGCAAGCGCTGGAGTTGGCGACCGACACGCGCTGGTGAGCTTCAGGCGAGCGCGCGGTCGAGCAGCTGGACGGGGTGCATGACCTCGATGCCGGCACCCTCCGCGCGGAGCCCCGCCGCGATCTGCATCGAGCACCCGGGGTTGGCGCTCGCGAGGGCGTCGGCGCCGGTCGCAGCGATCGCCGCAGTCTTCTCGGCCTGCAGCGCGTCGGCCATCTCAGGCTGAGCGACGTTGTAGAGACCCGCGGCGCCGCAGCAGCGGTCGCCGTTCGCGATCTCCATGATCCGGACGCCGGGGATCCATCGCAGCACGGCGCGCGGCTCCGCGGCGATCCCTTGGGCCCGGATCGCGTGGCACGCATCGTGGTAGGCCACGGTGGTCTCGAGCGGCGCGAACGTCGCCTCGCCGGACCCGTGCTGCGCGAGGAACCGCATGAGGTCGATGGTGGGGAGCGCCGTCCCGGGCTCGAGCTCCCCGTAGGTCTGCATGTGGGCGCTGCAGCCGGCCGCGTTGACGACGACGACGTCGGCGCCCGCGAACGTGGCGGCGTCGCGGCGAGCCTGCCGGCGCGCGATCGCCATCCGCCCGTTGTGCGCCGCGAGCGCGCCGCAGCACGCCTGACCTCGCGGCACCACGATGCGCCAGCCGGTCGCGGCGAGCACTCGGATCGTCGCGAGGTTGACGTCGTGGAACCAGCGGTCCTGCACGCACCCCGAGAGCAGCGCGACGGTCCCACGTTCCGTCACGCCGGCGGGCGGGGCGGTCTCGCGAGGGAGCCTCGCGAAGGGATGCGCACGCTCTGGAACGAGCGCACGGGCTCGAGCCGGCATGAACAGGCGAGCGAGCGGTTGCAGTGCGGCGGCCGTTCGGACGAGCGTGGGGTGGGGCAGGATCCAATGGAACCCCACCCACCGGGTGAACCTCGTGATGGGCCCGCGGGTCGGTTCGATCTGCTCGCGCGCGGCCTCCATCATCCGGCCGAAGGGCGCGTGGGAGGGGCACACGTCCTCGCACGCACGGCACACGAGGCAGGCGTCCATGAACGAGGCGAAGGTGCGGTCGGGCGTGGCCAGTCCGTCGTCGATGGCTCGCATCGCCGCGATGCGGCCGCGGGGCGACGCGGACTCCTCGCCGGTCAGGCGGTAGGTCGGGCAATGGGGGAGGCACAGGCCGCACGCGACGCAGGTGCTCAGGTCCTCGGTCGTCGGGGCCGGCCTGCCGGGGGACCACGCCGCCGTCGCGCCGCCTGGCGGCGCGACGAAACGCGCGCCGTCCGGCAGGCCGGCCCCGAGCACCTCGCGCGCCCCCTCTCCCACGTGGCCGATGCTACGTCGGCGATCGCGCGCCCCCGGCCAACGTTGCCGCCGAAGTTGCTGGCGCAGGGTTGCCACGCCGTGATACGAACCCCCCGTGTCGAGCGACCTGCCGCCGCCCCCGTCCCGCGACCCGTGGGCAGCTCCGGTCGAGCCCGAGCCTCCCGCGCGTCCGTCCGGATCGCCCTCGGCGTCGCGCCGGCGGCGATGGCCGCTGGTCGCGGTGGCAGGCGTGCTGGTGATGGCCATCGCCGCCGGCGCGATCCTCGCGACGAGGAGCGGCGGCGGTGACGGCATCGACGTGCCCGACGACGGCATCGTGGTGGAGCCCCGCCCCGGTGAACCCCGGGCGCTCCGCGCGAAGGTGGGCGCGTTCCTCGTGAAGCTGGCCTGGGAGCCTGGTGACGGCGAGCTCGAGACAGCGAAGTACCTCGTCCGGCGCGACGGTGACGTCTATGCCGAGGTGAGGGGGACGACGTTCGAGGACGATGACGTGGTGCCCGCCTCGCGGTACACCTACGAGGTCGTGGCGGTCTCGCGCGACGGGACGGCGTCGACGGCCGGCGCGAAGGTGAAGGTCCGCACGCCGATCGCACCGCCCGCGGCCGCAAGGCTCTCGGGCGACTACGTCGTGAAGTGGGAGGAGACGAGCCACTTCGGCTTCTCCTCGTTCGGTCGTGAGGCGTTCAAAGGTGGGTGGTTCATGAAGCCCGACTGCCACGACGGACCGTGCACGACGACCCTGAGCGACGACGGACGCCTCGACACCAAGATCGTGCTCGAGCTCGCGCAGGGCTCGTATTCGGGCGGCGGTTCGGTGCCGTTCCTCGCCCGGTGCGGCTCGTCGAGGAGCGGCGGGATCGTGACCATCCGCCTGCGACCCACCGACGCGAAGGCGCTCGGCGGCGTGTGGCGAGTCTTCGCCTTCGAGGGCACCGTCAGCGAACGTATCCCGGCGCAGAGCGGGTGCGTGGCCTCGGGTGCCGACTGGGCCGTCGCGGGCAAGCTCGTCGGCTGAAGCTAGGCTTCGCGCGATGGAGACCAAGCTGCACGCCTCGGCGAAGGCGTCCTCGTTCGCCGAGTCGATCATCCGCGAGATGACCCGGATCGCGATCGAGCACGGCGCGATCAACCTGGGGCAGGGGTTCCCCGACTTCCCGGCGCCGCAGGAACTGAAGGATGCCGCCGCCCGCGCCATCGCCGAGGATCACAACCAGTACCCGATCACATGGGGCGTGCCGGCGTTCCGGAACGCGATCGCGGCGGAGTACGCGCGCGCCTACGACATGGACGTCGACCCGGCGACCGAGATCTGCGTGACGTGCGGCTCGACCGAGGCGGTGATGGCGACCTTCCTCGGCCTGCTCGATCCCGGCGACGAGGTCGTTCTTTTCGAGCCGTTCTACGAGGCCTACGGGCCTGACTCGATCATCGCGGGGGCGACGCGGCGGTTCGTGACGCTGCGGCCGCCTGACTGGACCTTCGATCCGGACGAGCTGCGCGCGGCGTTCGGAGCGGCGACGCGGGCGATCGTCGTGAACTCTCCCCACAACCCGACCGGCAAGGTGTTCACGCGCGAGGAGCTCGGGCTGATCGCCGAGCTCTGCGTCGAGCACGACGCGATCGCCGTGACGGATGAGATCTACGAGCACATCACCTACGACGGCCGCGAGCACGTGCCGATCGCGGCGCTCCCGGGCATGCGCGAGCGCACCGTCACCGTGAGCGCGCTGTCGAAGACGTACAGCGTGACCGGGTGGCGTGTCGGGTGGGCGATCGCCGACGCGCGCCTGATGGACGGGATCCGCGCGACCCACGACTTCATGACGGTCGGCGCACCGACGCCGCTGCAGCACGCGGGCGTCACCGCGCTCGGGTTGGGGGAGGCGTACCTGTCGTCGATGAGCGCCGATTACGAGGAGCGGCGGGCGCTCATGATGCGGGTGCTCGAGGAGGCAGGCTTCGCGGCGGCGGCGCCCGAGGGCGCCTACTACGTGATGGCCGACGTCTCACCGCTGGGGTTCGGCGACGACACCGAGGCCGCGATGTACCTCGTGAAGGAGGCGGGGGTCGCCGCGGTGCCGGGCTCGTCTTTCTTCTCACGGCCCGAGCTGGGCAAGCACCTTCTCCGGTTCGCCTTCTGTAAGAAGCTCGAGACCTTGGCAGTGGCAGGTGAACGGCTCAGAGCACGGCCAGGCTAGCGCGCGTGCCTGAGGCGTCGGGAAGCGAGCACTCCTAGCGGGTCACATGCCTCTTCGATCCTGCGATGGATCTCGGTGGCGGGCAGAGGGTCGTTGTCGAGGCCTCCGGGACCGCGGATCACCGGCGCCATGCCGCCGGCGGTGCGGACCCGCGCACGGAGCACCGCGAGGTCGTCGGCGTCGGAGCACCGCACCCATGCGATCCCGACACCCATCAGCGTCCGGTAGTCGGCGCGGCCCTCCAGCACCTCACCCAGCCGCGACGGCACCACGCCGACCTCCACGACGATCGGCGCCTGCGGAAACAGATCGACCCCTGGGGTGACTCCCTCGTTCACGACCTCACACGACGCGAGCGCCCGCACCGTCGCCTCCTGCTCGGCGACCTCCGCGGGCCATCCTTCGAGGCGCACGACCACACGGGCGGGTTCCGCCAGCACCGCCGCCGGCTCCCAGAGCGCGTCGAGCAATCGCCTTCCGAGCTCCAACCCGCCCTCGGCCGTCACCAGGGTCCGCGCGGCCTTCGGCAGCGGCCGGACCTTCAGCGCGACTTGCGTGATCACCCCGAGCGTCCCGAGCGAGCCGGTCAGCAACCGATGCACGTCGAACCCGGTGACGTTCTTCACCGTACGGGCGCCGCTCGTGACCCTGCGTCCGTCGCCGAGCACCACGTCCATCTCGACGACCGTGTCGCGCATCAGCCCGACCCGCAGGCGGCGCACCGGATCGACGCCCGCCGCGATCACCCCGCCCACGGTCGCGTCGTTGGGCTCGTCGACCGGCCATTCCTGCCCACCCTCGGCGAGCGCCGTGCGCACGTCACCGAGCCGCATCCCCGCCTCGACGACGATCAGCATCTCCGCGGGGTCATACGCGACGAGCCCGTCGAGGGACGTCGTCCACAGCTCGACGTCGACCTCCACGGGCTCACCGCGGTCCATATGTCGGCGCCCGCCGACGATGAGGACCCGCCGGCCGGTCTCCGAACAGCCGCGGAGCGCCTCCTCGACGTCTCGCGCGTCCTGCGGGTGGATCAGATCCACGTGCCCTCCGGCAGCGCGCCGTCGCGTCCGAGCGCGGCGGCCGCGAATTCGCCGCACCGCGCGCCTTCGGGGAGCACCTTCTCGGGGTTCATCCGACCTGACGGGTCGAAGGCCTCGCGCAGGCACGACTGCACCCGCAGGCTCTCCTCTGAATAGACGAGCGGCATGAACTCGCGCTTCTCCAGCCCGATCCCGTGCTCGCCCGAGAGCGCGCCGCCCGCGTCGATGCACAGACGCACGAGCTCCTCGGCCGCTGCGAGCGCGCGCTCGAGCGTCCCCGGCACCGCGCGGTCGAAGGAGAAGAGCGGGTGCAGGTTGCCGTCGCCGGCGTGGAAGACGTTCGTAACGATGAGGTCGTGGCGCTTCGCGATCGCATAGACGCCCGCGAGGATCGGCGCGAGCTTCGTGCGCGGCACCACGCAGTCGTGCAGGTGGTAGTGCGGTGCGATCTGGGCGATCGCGCCGAATGCCGACTTGCGTCCTTTCCACAGAAGCGCGCGGTCGGCGTCATCGGCCGCGACCCGGACGGTGCCGACACCGTTCGCGCGCGCGGCGGCCCCGACGGCGGCGGTCTGCGCCTCGACCGCGGGCTCGGCCCCGTCGACCTCGACCAGCAGCACGGCCGCGGCGTCGGTCGGGTAGCCGGCGTGGGCGAACGCTTCGACCGCGCGCACGATCCCGCGGTCCATCATCTCCATCGCCGAGGGGACAACCCCGCCCGCGACGATCGCCGACACCGTGCGCGCGCAGTCCTCGACGTCGGCGAAGTCGAGCAGCATCGTGCGGACCGCCGGCGGGATCGGCGTGAGCCGCACGCAGATCGCGGTGACGATGCCGAGCGTGCCCTCGCTGCCGACGACGAACCCGCGGAGGTCATAACCGGGGGCGAGCGGGCCCTCCGACCCCAGGCGGACGAGCGAGCCCTCGTGCAAGACCAGGTCGAGCGCGAGCACGTGCGCGCTCGTCACCCCCGAAGCCAGGCAGTGCGGCCCACCGGCGTTCGTGTTCACGTTGCCGCCGATCGTCGAGACCTGCTGCGATGAGGGATCCGGGGCGTAGTGGAAGCCCATCGGTCGCAGGTACATGGACAGATCCAGGTTGAACACGCCGGGCTCGACCCACGCGAGCCGGTCCTCGGTGCGGACCTCCAGGATCCTCGTCATCTTCGACGTGACGATGACGAGGGCGTCGTGCATCGGGGTCGCGCCGCCCGCGAGCCCGGTGCCACTCCCTCGCGGGACGACCGGCAGGTCGTGATCGGCGGCGATCCGCATCGCCGCGACGACCTGGTCCGCGTCGTGCGGGAAGGCCACGAGCCCTGCGTCGCCTTCGACCAACGACGCGTCGCGGGCGTAGAGCCGGAGCGACAACGGGTCCGACGCGACGCCGTCGGGGCCGAGCACAGCCTCGAGCTCGCGGCACGCGGCGTCCAGGTCGGGCATGGCCGTAGGCTACGTCGGTGGCGGCGACCTGGGCGGAGCTCGCCGTGGTTCGCGACGGGCCTGCTGATGGGTGGCATCCGCGCGCACAGCCCCAAGGGCGAGGAGCTCGCGCGCGACGGCCGCTACGCCATGCACACGGCACAGCCGGTCGATGACCATGAGGGCGAGGCCCGCGAGCTCATGGTTCGCGGCTGGATGGAGCGGGTTGACCCCGAACCATCCCGCGGCGGTCCAGCGTCCCGGAGGGGATCTGTCCTACGAGCTCGCCGTCTACGCCTGTTCCATCGAGGAAGCGGTCGCTACCACCTACGATGGCGAGCGCCCCGTCTGTCGGCGCTGGCGCGCCTGACCGTTGCCAGGTGTGCTACGAGATGCTACGGTCGTCGCATGTCGGAACCTCACCGTACGATCCCCCTCCGCGAGCTGCGGAACGACGTGAGCCGCATCCTGAAGGAGGTCGAAGCCGGCGTGAGCTACCGCGTGACCGTGGACGGTAAGCCCACGGCGGATCTGGTCCCGATCCGCGAGCGACGTACGTTCGTCCCGTGGCCGATCATCGAGCGCATCATCCGGGAGGCGCCCCTCGACCCGGGCTTCATGGACGACGTCCGCCCCTATCTGGATGAGACCGTGGACGACCTGCTCCGATGAGCGCCCTGATCGACACCTCCGTCTTCATCGGGATGGAGGCCGGGCGTTCGGTCGCCCGCGTTCCTGAAGCGGGGGCGGTGTCCGCGATGACGCTCGCCGAGCTCCACCTCGGTGTCCTCGCCGCTCGATCGCCGCGCGCTCGGGCGAAGCGGCTGGGCACCGTCTCGTGGGTCGAGAACGTGTTCGATCCGATCGCGTTCGACGAAGTGGTCGCTCGTCGGTTCGCCGAGGTCATGGTGAGCGCCGGGCACGGGGGCAGGAAGCTCTTGGTCGCCGACGCCGTGATCGCGGCCACCGCGTTGACGCACGACCTCGACCTCTACACGCAGGACGCCGACTTCGACGGGGTGCCGGGCCTGCGGGTGGTGAAGATCTGAGCGGTCAGGCGACGCGGCCTTCGGAGCCGTCCTCGGCCTCGAAGGGGAGCCCAGCCGCGGCCCAGGCCTCCATGCCGCCCTGCACGTTGGTGGCGTCGTAGCCGCGTGCCTGGAGCATCATCGCGGCGAGCTCGCTGCGGTTGCCCGACCGGCAGATCACGGCGACCGGCTTGTCCTTCGGCACGTCGCTGCCCGCGCCCGCCATGATCGAGTTCACCGGCAGATGGACGGCGCCGTCGACGCGGCCGGCGACCCATTCGTAGAGATCGCGGCAGTCGACGAGGGTGATGACGTCGAGGCTGTCGTGGACGCCATGCACGGTGCTGAGGTCGCCGGTCATCAAGAGCGAATCCTACCAGCGGGGTCGGATCCGGCTGGAGCGCTCAGATGCTGTAGGACTCGGGTCCCCCGCCGTGGGTTCGGCGGCGCGGAGCGCCTTCTCGAACACCGATAGCGCGAACCGATCGTGGAGCACGAACCTGACCAGCTCGACCGATGTCGGCACGCGCGTGACGGCGAGCGATGCGACGGGGGCTGCCTCGCGCAGCGGGTACCCGTACGCCCCGGTCGAGATCGCGGGGAACGCGACCGTGCGGGCGCCCACTTCGTCGGCGACGCGCAGCGCGTTGATGTGACAAGCGGCGAGCAGCCTCGGATCCTCGGCGGATCCGGAGTACACCGGCCCGACCGTGTGGATCACCCAGCGGGCCGGGAGGTCCCCCGCGGTGGTGGCGACGGCCTCGCCGGCGGGGAGCCCGTCGGGGTAGCGCGCCCGGCGGATCTCCTGGCACTCGGCGACGATCGAGGGGCCGCCTCGCCGGTGGATGGCCCCGTCGACGCCGCCCCCGCCGAGCAGCGTCCGGTTCGCGGCGTTGACGATCGCGTCGACCTGCTGGTCGGTGATGTCGCCCATGACCACCTCGATCCGTGGCGCCATGTCGGCATCCTAGGCCGGTATCGTGGGCGCGTGACCGAGACGTTCGATCTGTTGGTACTCGGCGACGCGAACCCCGACCTCGTCCTACGGGGCGGCGACGTCGTGCCGGCGTTCGGTCAGGCCGAGCACCTCGTCGACGAGGCCGTGCTCACCGTCGGTGGCTCGGGCGCGATCATGGCGTGCGCCGCCGCCCGGATGGGGCTCCGCGTCGCGTTCTGCGGCGTCGTCGGCGACGATCTGTTCGGCCGGTTCATGCGCGATCGGTTGGAGGAACGCGGCATCGACACGCGAGGGCTCGCCGTCGACGCGCACCGTCCGACCGGCGTGAGCGTCGTGCTGAGCGGACCCGAGGATCGTGCGATCCTCACGAACACCGGCACGATCGGCGACCTGCGCACGGACCTGCTCGATCCCGAGCTGCTCGCCGGCACCCGGCACGTCCACGTGAGCTCCTACTTCATGCAGCCCGGTCTGGCGAGGGAGCTCCCGATGCTGTTCGCCGAGGTCCGCGCGGCGGGGACGTCGACGTCCGTCGACCCCAACTGGGATCCCTCCGGCGCGTGGGACGGCGGGCTGCTCGACCTCTTGCGGGTCGTCGACGTGTTCCTGCCGAACGCGATAGAGGCGACGCGTATCGTCCGCTCCTCCGATCTCGAGGCCGCGGCGCTCGCGCTGTCGGCGAAGGGCGACGTCGTCGTGGTGAAGGACGGGCCGCACGGCTCGCTCGCGGCCGTCGCGGGCGATCTCCTGCGGTCTCGCGCGGCCGAGCTCCGGCCCGTCGACACGACCGGTGCGGGCGACGTCTTCGACGCCGGGTTGCTCGCCGGACTCCTCGGTGGGCGAGAGCTGGCCGTCGCGATGCGGATCGCGAACGTCGCGGCCGGGCTCTCGACGCAGGCCGCCGGCGGCGTGGACGGACAGCCGACCATGGACGAGGTGCTCGCGATCCTCGGTGAGGAGACGGCGGCATGATCGTCTGCCTGGCCGCCAACCCCTCGATCGACAAGCTGTTCGAGATCGACCGCCTCGTGAAGGGCGACATCCACCGGCCTGCCGGGTTCGTGCAGACCGCCGGCGGCAAGGGACTCAACGTCGCGCGGGCCGCGGGGGCGCTCGGCGCCGACGTCACGGCGGTCGCGCTGCTCCGCGGGCACGCGGGGCGGTGGCTCGCCGACCAGCTCGAGGCCGAGGGTGTGCCGGGCCTCCACGTGTGGTGCCACGGCGAGAACCGGTCCTCGCTCTCGGTGGCCGACCGCGAGACGGGGAGCCTCACCGAGTTCTACGAGCACGGTGCGGTCGTCCCGAGCGCGTCGTGGGTCGAGCTTGTGCACGCGGCCGCCTCGCGGTTCGAGCCAGGCGCGTGGCTCACGATCAGCGGGTCGCTCCCGCGCGGCGCGCCCGACGAGGGCTATCGGGACCTGGTGAGCGAGGCGCGCCGCGCGGGAGTGAGGGTCGCGGTCGACGCCGAGGGGGAGCGCCTCGGCCTGGCCCTGGAGGCCCAACCCGACGTCGTGAAGGTCAACCAGGCCGAGGCACGTGAGCTGCTCGGGGTCCCCACCGCCCGCCGCGAGGAGGCTCTTGTGGCTGCCGCCAAGCTCCGCGACCTCGCGGGGGGCGACGGGCACGCGGGCCTGGTGACCC
>CAZZND010000057.1:0-15491 GCA_964655465.1 uncultured Actinomycetes bacterium | reverse complement strand
GGGACCCGCGCCTCGGTGGGGGGCCACGACGCGACCGTCACGACCCGCCACATCCTGGCGGACGCGCGGAAGGCCGGTCTCTAGCGCGTCGCGTCGGGGCCGCGGTCCTCGTCGAACGGGTCCGCAGGCCGGCTGCCGTGCATCCGTCCAAGCGGGTGCTGGCGCCCGGGGTAGCCGATCCCAGCGGGACGTGGCAGACTTCGCCGGCACGCCACCTCTCGAAAGGAGCCATCGGTTGAACGTCGGACAAGCGCTGTGGTCCATGCTCGCGTTCTTCTTCTTCTTCATGGCGATCTGGATCTTCATCGCCGTGTTCTCGGACATCTTCCGCCGCAACGATCTGTCGGGCGGCGCGAAGGCCATGTGGGTGATCTTGATCTTCATCGTGCCGTTCTTCGGCGCGATCATCTACCTGATCGTCCGGCCCAAGATGACCGAGCAGGACAAGCAGGAGATGGCCAAGATGAAGGAAGCCCAGCGTCGCGTCGAGGGGTATTCGTCCGCCGACGAGATCGCGAAGCTCTCGAAGCTGCGCGACGAGGGCAAGATCACGGCCGAGGAGTACGAGCAGATGAAGAAGCAGGCGATGATCGAGATCTGATCTCGCCCCATCCCGCCTCGTGCGGAAACGTTTCGCGGAAAGCCCCCCGGCATCCCACCGGGGGGCTTTCGCGTGGGGCATGATGCCGTCGTCTCGACCAGAGAGGGGGGACGCCATGTCCTCGCAGAACGAGCCGAGCGGCTGGGCCATCGGCTGGACGTACTTCGCCGCGTTCATGATGATCATGGTCGGCGGGTTCCAGATGATCGCCGGGCTCGCGGCGATCCTGAACGACCCCACGTTCGTCGCGAGTCAGGATTACCTGCTGAAGTTGGACACGACGCAGTGGGGCTGGATCCACCTGCTGTTCGGGCTGATCATCCTGCTCGCGGGTCTGGGGCTGTTCAAGGGCGCGGTGTGGGCACGGAGCGTGGGCGTGATCATGGCCGTCTTCAGCGGCCTCGGCGCCTTCGCCTACATCCCGATCTACCCGGTGTGGGGGATCATGATCGGCGCCGTGTCGATCGCGGTGATCTGGGCGCTGACCGCGCACGGCCGCGAGGTCGCCGACCTGTAGGCGCTCGACCGACTCCTGTTTCGAAGGGCCGCGCCGGAAGGCGCGGCCCTTCGCGTCCCGCGTGCCCTAGGCTGCCCGCGGCATGAGGGACGCATGAGCTTCGATGGGCGTCTCGGTGACGGATCGCTCGGGTACCTCGCCGAGCCGAAGGGCGGCTCGGGCACGACGCTGATGGCGTTCGGCGGGATCCGCGGTGGCCTCGGCATCCCGCCGTACGAGTTCTTCCGCGTGACCGAAGGGCTCGGCGTGCGACGGATCTTCGTCCGCGACCTCGATCAGGTGTGGTACCTCCGCGGCATCCGTGGGTTGGGGAGTGACCCTCGCGAGGCGGCCGACGCGTTGCGAAGAGAGACGGTCGGCGAGCGCGTCGTCACGACCGGCAACTCCTCGGGCGGGTTCGCCGCGGTGCTGCTCGGCAGCCTCATGGGCGCCGACGCGGTACACGGCTTCTCGCCGCAGACCGCGATCGATCGCGCCCACCGGCTTCGCTGGCTCGACCTTCGTTGGGTGCCGCAGATGCACGGCGTCCGGCGGTTGCACCCCGACCGCGACGTGCTCGACCTGCGCCGACACCTCGAGGCACAGCCGGCCTCGCCGTCGATCCACCTCCACTACAGCGCGACGGATCGCCGCGACACCCGCCACGCGGAACACCTGGACGGTCTGCCGGGCGTCACGCTGCATCGATACCGCCACGGCGGGCATCGGCTCGTCACCGACCTGCGCGACTCGGGTGAGCTCGCGGCCATCCTCCGCGGCGCGACGGGCGGCGTGTGAGGTCGCGGCCTACGGCCACCGCGCGACGGTGAGTCCCACCGCGAGCGCGACGGTCGCCATCCACATCATCCGGAGCGCCCCCTCGGACGGCGATCGCAGTGTGGCGGCGTCGATCCCTTCGACGGTCCCGTCATCGAGCGTGATCGTGCCGCCGACCTCGACGGCGTGGCGGCGGAGCCTGCGCACGGGTGTGGACAGCCGCCGCTGCGCGACGGCGACGAGCGCGCACCCGATGGCCACGAACGTCGCGGCGACCTCGACCCGGCCCGTCTGCGCGAACGCGCCGAGCGAGGCCGGGAACCCTCCCCACATCACGGCGAACCACAGGTCGGAGTGGAACCGGCCGCCGAACCACTCGAGGTTGTACGCGGGCATCAGGAAGCCACCGACGACGATGTACGCCAGCCCCCACCACGACACGAGCCATGCGCCGTAGATCGCCAACACGATCGCCCCGGCGAGACCGGCGATCGCGAGTCCGATCAGCACGCCGTCGGGGATGCGCGTGCGGAGCGGGCGGCCGTGCAGCTCGTCGAGCGCATGCGCGGCGACGCCGACGCCGAGGAAGAAGCCGAGGAGCGCGAGCCCGAGGAGTCCGGGGTCGATCGGATCGGCCACGCTCGCCCCGATCGCGACGAACGCCAGGTGCCATGCCGTGTACGGCGGGTGCAGCAGCGTCCAGTAGTCGCGAAGACCTCCGGGCGCCAACGCGTAGAAGGCCGGGCGGTCGGTCATCCGGTCCTCACGCCCCACATCATGAACCCGGCGCCGTTGCTCATCCGTCGCCAGCGGACCGCCCCGATCCCGGCCTCGTCCCACATCTGGAGCTGGTCCTGGAGCGGGTGGTCCGCCCAGAACCGCTCGATGCTCGGCCCGAGGAACCTGCCGACCCGGAACCAGGCAGGCGACACGAGCCGGCCCACGATGGGCATGACGGCTCGTGTGTAGAGGCGCCAGCACGCGAGCGCCCAGGGGGCGGGCGGCACGCCGAACTCCAGGCTCGCGATGACACCTCCGGGCCTGACGAGCGCGGCGAGTGAGGCGAGCGTCACACCCGGATCGTCGACGTAGCGCAGCAGGTAGGTCACGGTGAGCCCGTCGACGCTTCCCGGCGCGAGGGGCGGGAGCTCGGCCTGCCCGATGACGAACCGGGCGCCGGTGCCGCCGAGGCGCCGGGCCGCCTCGCGGAGCATCGGCTCGCTCTGGTCGAGGCCGACCACGGTGCCCGCCTTCCCGGCGCGGTGTAACCGGGCCGCCACGGCGCCCGTGCCCGTGGCGACGTCGAGCACCAGCGGCGTCGCGTCCGGTATCCGCGACACGAGGAACCGGCGCCACCTCGGATCCTGCCCGAACGACAGCACCGCGCCCAACAGCTCGTAGGTCCGCGGGAGCTCCGCGAACAGTCTCCGAGCGTGGCTCGTCCGGGTCGTCGCCATGACGACGACTCCACCACAGTTCCGGCCGAGACGCACCGGGGCCCGGGCGGCTTCGCCGCCCGGGCCCCCGTGTACACCCCGGAGGGGTTGTCAGCTACCGGGTCTCGGCCGCCTTCGCGGACAGGCGCCGCGCCGTGAGGACGCCGGCGGTGCCGAGCACCAGTCCGATCAGCGCGAACATGGGCAGCGACGAGCCGTCGGTGTCGTCGAACGAGCGGGCTTCAGCGCTCCCGCCCGCCACGTCGGTCGACGTGTCGGCCGGCGGGTAGACCTCGCAGGTGACCCAGAAGACCTTGTACTTGGAGTACGCGGCTGAGTCCGAGCCCTCCGGCACGTCGACCCGGAGCTTCACGTGGAAGCCCTGGTTCGGGTGGGGAACGATCCCTACGAGCTGCGGTGACAGGTCGATCAGACCGGTGCCGCCGTCGTAGCCAGCCTCGCTGCCCCCACCGGTGGAGTCGTCATCGTCGAGCACCGTGTCGACCTCGCGGATCCACTGCATCTTGCCCGTGGGGGGCCACGCGTAGAAGGTCGACTTGGCGTCGAGGTTGGCCCCGAAGCCGTAGAAGTCGACCTCGAACAGGCAGCCCGGGTGCGGTTCGTTGTTCGGGTGCTTGTCGAGCTCGATCCCGTCGATCTTCACGGTGCCGTTGTTGCCCGGCGGGTCGGCGAGCGCCGGCCAGGCTCCCATCAGCACGAGCAGACCGGCGATGGCCACGACTCGGCGCATCTCGTCCTCCTTCCGGCGTAGTACGAAAGGCCTACATGGGCGAGACCATACGCCGAGATGCCGTTCCGTGCTATAGGCCTTTCGGCCGAGTGTCTCGCCGTTGCGGACGGCCGCTGCTACCGTGCCGCGCATGGCCGATGTGCACGAGCAGCCGGAACCACGCCACCTCGCCGGCGTCGCGCGCACCTACGCGACCGACCGGATCGAGGTGGACTGGGAGCCCCTGATGTGCACGCACGACGGCGCGTGCTTCCGAGGCTCGCCCGAGGTGTTCGACCCCAGGGCGAAGCCCTGGGTCCGACCGGATGCTGCCGATCCCGACCGGATCGCCGAGGTGGTGATGCGGTGCCCGACCGGTGCGCTTCACTTCCGCCGACTCGACGACGGTCCTCAGGAAGAGGACCTGATCGGCGACGTCAAGATGCGCGCCACCCGGAACGGACCGCTGCAGGTCCGGGGGAAGGTCACGATCCGGGACGCGCGCAACGAGGTGGTCCGCGAGGACACCCGCGCGTCGCTCTGCCGCTGCGGCGCCAGCGAGAACAAGCCGTTCTGCGACGGCTCGCACCGGCTGGTCGGGTTCCGCGACCCCTGATGGGGCTCAGGCGATCGGCAGCTCGACCGCGAAGCGGGCACCCTGCTCCGGACGGCTCTCGGCGTGGATCGAGCCACCCAGCGCTTCGACGATGCGCTTGGCGAGCGCCAGCCCCAACCCCGCGCCGGGACCGGTGCGGGCTCTGTCCGCGCGGAAGAAGGGCTCGAACACGTGCGGCAGGTCGGCGGCCGAGATGCCTTCGCCCGAATCCTGCACGGCGAGCGCCAGCCGATCCGCGCTGCGCGTGGCCGTGACATGCACGCTCCCGTCGGTGGGTGTGTGCCGGACCGCGTTGGAGAGCAGGTTCTGCAGCACGCGCGTCAAGCGCGGTGAGCACAGCGTCTCGTCGGTGCCGTTGAGGTCGGCGCCGAGCTGCAGCCCTTTGCGCGCCGCCTCGGGGCCGACCGCGTCGACCGCGCTCGCGACGACGTCGGCCAATCGGGCGCGGCGGGTCTCGGCCGCGATGGCGCCGGCATCGAGCTGGGCCAGCTCGAACAGATCGTCGACCAGATCGACGAGCTGCATCGTCGAGCGACGCATCTCCGAGGCGTAGCGACGGACCTCCGCGGGTTCATCGACGAGCCCGTCGTCCAAGGCCTCGACCATCGCGCGGAGCGAAGCGAGGGGTGTGCGGAGGTCGTGAGACACCGTGGTGATGAGATCGCGGCGGGTGCGTTCGGCAGCGCGCTCGTTCACGAGCGCGACCTGCAAGCGTCCCGCCATCTGATCCAATGCCCGGCCGAGCGCTTCGATCTCGGGTCCCGCAGCGATGGCGCCGACGCGGGCGTCGAGGTCGCCATCGGCCAGCTGGTCGGCGGTCGCGCGCAGTCGCGCCAGCGACGCGCTCGACGCACGTGCGACGGCCAGGGCCGCTGCCACACCGGTGCCGACGGCGTACACCAGGAGCACGGTGACGAGCGATGCGTCGTGATCGCTGACGAACATCTGCGCCGACAGCACCGCGACGTTCGCCATCGCCACCGCCGCGGCGACCAAGGCGACCGCCACGAAGCGCTGCCGAAGGGACGCTCGCGACAACAGGCGTGCGGCCAGCAGCCCGGCCGCGACGGTCACGATGGCGGCCGGCACCAGGGCCAAGACCAGGTGCTGGAGCTCGCCGCCATCCATGCCCATCAGGGCGCCGACCACCAGCGTGCCGAGCGCCCCCACCGCGGCGACGGCGACGACGAGACCGAAGGTTCTCCAGCCACTCATGGCTCGAACCGGTACCCCACCCCCCAGACCGTCACGATCCGCTTGGGGTCGGATGGGTCATCCTCGATCTTCTCGCGCAGCCTGCGCACGTGCACCGTCACCGTCGACGAATCGCCATCCCAGGCGAAGTCCCAGACGTCTTCCAGCAGCTGCGTGCGGGAGAGCGCGATGCCGGGACGCGACGCGAGGTGATGCAACAGGTCGAACTCCTTGCGCGTGAGACGCACCGGCTGCTCGCGCAGGCGGATCTCACGCCGCTCGGCGTCGATCTCGAGGTCACCGACCTGGTACGCGCCGGCCTCGGACGCGCCCCCGCTCCGTCGCAGCACGGCGCGAACGCGAGCGACGACCTCGCGCGGACTGAACGGCTTGGTCACGTAGTCGTCGGCCCCGAGATCCAGGCCGACGATCCGGTCGGTCTCGTCGCCGCGCGCGGTCAGCATGATCACCGGCGTCTGCCCCGAAGCCCGGATCGTGCGGAACACCTCGTAGCCGTCGATCGTCGGCAGCATCAGGTCCAGCAGGATGAGATCGGGCTGATGCGCGCTGTAGAGGTCGAGCGCCTCTGCACCATCGGCGGCGACCTGCACGGCGTAGCCCTCGGCGCGCAGGTACCGTGCGAGCACCTCGCGCACCATGGGCTCGTCGTCCACCACGAGCACGCTGGCGGTCACCATCGAGCCCATCATGGCACCGTCGTGTTGCGGATCCCTTACGGCGGTGTCCATCAGCGCACCGACACCGAGATCTCGTGCAAGCCGGTGGAGCCGCTCGGGAACGGGGAGGCCTCCTCGGACGCCTGGAGCACGCCGTCGCCGTCGGTCGCGCGCACCGACAACGTGTGGGTCCCCGGCGTCGCGTCCCACTCGTAGACCCACTGTCGCCATGTGTCGCTCGTGGTGACCTCGCCGAGCGTTGCCGGCGACCAGGGTCCGTCGTCGATCTGAACCTCGACCCCTCGGATACCGCGGTGCTGCGCCCACGCGACGCCGGCGATCGGCACCGGACCGGCGCGCAGGGCGCTCGAGCGCTTCGGCGTGTCGATGCGCGAGGACGTCTGGATCAGCGCCTGCTCTGCCCATCCGCGGCGCACCCAGTACGCCGAGAACGCCTGGTACGTCGAGAGCTCGATCTCCTCGATCCACTTGCAGGCGGACTCGTAGCCGTACAGACCCGGCACGATCATGCGAACGGGGAAGCCGTGCGCCAAGGGGAGCGGCTCACCGTTCATCGCGATCGCCAGCATGGCGTCGCGGCCATCCAGCGCGACGGAGGCCGGGGTGCCGGTCGTGAACCCGTCGGTGGACCTCGACACCATCTGATCGGCGCCGGTCTGCACGCCCGCCTCGTCCAGCAGGTCCCTCAGCGACACGCCGATCCAGCGCGCGTTGCCGAGGTATCGTCCGCCGACCTCGTTGGACACGCAGGTGAGCGTGATGTCGCGCTCGATCAGCGGCCGGTCGAGCAACTGGTCGTAGGTGAGGGTCAGGGGTCGGTCGACCATGCCGTGCACCTGGAGCTGCCAGCCGTCGGCATCGACGGAGGGGACGACGAGCGCCGTGTCCACGCGGTAGAAGTCGGTGTTGGGGGTGATGAACGGGCTCACCCCAGGCACCTCCAGATCGGCGCCGGCAGGGATCGGTGGCGCGGGGCTCACGACGCCGGGGATCCGAAGCGCCGCGCGCGCGGCGTTCGCCGCAGCTTCGGCACGGCGGATCAGGGAGCGGCCGGTGAGCCCCGCCGTCGCGCCCACCCCGGCGACGATCGCGCCGGCGAACAGGAACCGCCGGCGGTCGAACGTGGAGGGTTCCGGTGGGGCCTGGCCCTCGCCCGTGGGAGCAGGGGTGGCGGCGAGGGCAGGCTGCCGGCTGAAGTCTGCGGCCCTCCGGAGCCACAGGAACGCGACGATGCCCGCCGCAGCGCCGGCGATCGCCGGCAGGGCGTCGCCGAGCGAGTGCGTCGGACGGGTCAGCGCCGCAGCGGCACCGATCGCGCCCAGCACGACCAACCCCACCACACCGGCCCTCGGTCGCCGTATCGAGACGACCCCCAGCACGATCGCGGCGAGGACCAGGATCCCCGCGATGCCCGCGAGCAGCACCGCCTTGTCGTTGGACCCGAACGTGCGGATCGCGAAGCTCTTCAGCCACTCGGGGGTGGCGTCGATGGCGGTACCGCCGACGACGATGATCGGTGCGGTCGACCCGTCGATCAGCCCGGCGACCAGTTGGCCGACACCCAGCGCAACGAGCCCCGACAGCAGGCCGATCGTGGCGCCGAGCACGGTATGACGTTCGCGATCCCGCATCACCGGCGAGCCTAAGAACCGTTCCTTACGGGATCCGAACGAGGACGTTTCCAAGGTCTTCCGTTGCAGGATTTCGCTTCTGGCAAGCGGCGCGTAAGCCTCTGGTAATGCGCCGGCTCCTACGGTTCCGCCTAACCGAGATAGGGAGGTAGGGGATGGGACGCAAGGTACTGATCGCGGTCATGGTCGCGACGTTCATGCTCATCGGCGTGCAGGCGGCCTTCGCCGCGGGGTCGCAGATCTCGGCGCGCTACAGCGCTGACACGGAGACCTTCCGCGGGAAGGTGACCTCGGGAAACGACGAGTGTCTGCCGGGGCGCACGGTGAAGGTCTTCAAGAAGACCGCCGACGGCAAGGTCTTGAAAGGCAAGACCACGACGAACGCCAACGGCGGCTGGAAGCTCGAGGTCATGACCGCCCACGGCAAGTACATCGCGGTCACGCCCGAGTACGTGGCGATGGACGACTCCATCTGCGCCTCGGCGAAGTCAGACGTCGTCGACGTGATGTAGCTCTCATCCATTCTGGTTGTGGCGGAGGGGGCCGGTGACGTAGGTCACCGGCCCCCTCCCCGCATCCGGCTCAATCGATCGATCCCGAAGTCTTCACACCTCAGCCTTCGTCTGCCAGGATCCCCTCCCGTAATGGTCTCAGTCGTACGATCGCCGGATGCTGAGGATCGGGCTGGGTCTGCTCGCCATCACGCTAGCGGCCGCTTGTACGGGTTCCCCCAGCCAGCTGCCTCCCTCGCCGTCGGCTGTCGCCGACTTCTCGTTCCCCCCGGCTCCATCGGTCCCCGTTGGTGACCTCGCGCCGGAGGTCGAGGCCGCTCTCGACCGTCTCGCGCCGTCGCTGCTCTCGGGCTCGTTCGACGGCGGCGCCCTCGGCGCTGTGGAGCGATCGGAAGACCCCCGTCTGGCGTGGTTCCTGTCCGACCTGCTCCGCTTCGTCCCGCCGGGTAGAGAACAGGACGAGCTGACCCAGGCGTTCGTCTCGATCACGGGGGTCGATCCGAGGAACGATCCCGACTTCGTGGCCAGTCCCTGGCAGAGCGTGACGAACCATCTGATCGTGTGGGATCTGCCCGCGGCGCCCAACTATCGCGAGCTGAAGGCAGGCCTGTTCGTAGCGGTGGAACCCGGCTGGGAGCCGTTCTTCTCCGATGCCGATGCGGACATCGACTGGCGGCTGCTCAGCTGGGGCGGTGTCTTGATCGACGATCGACCTCTCGGTGAGCGCCGGCCATGTCCCGGCGGTTGCATCCCGGCGCTCGATGACCCCCCACTCACGGGAGCGGACGAGGGGGAGTGGTACCCGGACGAGCGGGTCGTGTTCGGCGTGGTGGTCGGGGATGAAGCCGTGGCCTTCCCCAAGAACGTCATGGAGGTTCACGAGATGGTGAACATCACCATCGGCGGACGGCGGCTCGGGATCCCGTATTGCACGCTGTGCGGGTCGATCCAGGCGTACTACACCGACCGTGTGCCCCGTGGGGTCGAGACACCCGTGCTCCGGACCTCCGGGCTGCTCTCGCGGTCGAACAAGGTCATGTACGACCTCACCACGCGGTCGGTCTTCGATACGTTCACGGGGCGCGCGCTGTCGGGACCGCTGCAGGACGCGTGCGTCGTGCTCCGGCAAGCGACCGTGGTCACGAGCACGTGGGGCGAGTGGAAGCGGGCGCATCCGGACACCGCGATCGTCGCCGAGGGCGCGGGGCTGGGTGGCTCGTACCCGCTCGATCCTCTGGGAGGCCGGGACGACGACGGTCCGATCTTCCCTATCGGGCAGGCCGATCCACGCCTTCCCGTCCAGGAGATCGTCATCGGGGTGATCGCGCCGGACGGCTCACCGGTCGCGTTCCCGGCCGAGGATGCGCGCGCCGCCATCGACGCAGGCATGGCCGTGGAGGTGCACGGCGTCGAGCTGTTCGCAGACGGCGGGGGTCTGCGGGCCCGCGTGGCCGATGGTCCGGAGCTTGCGGCCCACCAGGCTTTCTGGTTCGCCTGGAGCCAGTTCCACCCGGACACTGCCCTCTGGAGTCGGTGAGAGTCCGACGCCACCGGACCGAGATAGACGCTGAAGAATTGGCTGGGGAAGCAGCCGAAGCTGAGGAGCGTGGCCGAGCTGCAGGTCCCGCTCGATAGGTTAGGAAACGTCTGGAAGTTCGACGCTGAGCCTCTCGGTGAGGTCGGCGGTCAGCGCTTGGAATGCGGGAAGGAAGGCCTCCCCGAGAACGGCCGCTCCGCTTGGGACCGCGAGGCCTGCGGCCTCGAGTGTCGGTCGCAGCTGGTCGGCGATGTGGCGAGCATCGCTCGCGAGCATGTAGTCGGAGTGTTCTTCGTCACGATGCTTCGCTGACCAGTTCGCGAGGTGTGCGAGCGCGCCGAGGAGCGAGATCCAATCCACATACTCGGGGCGGTACTCGGGGGCACGTGCCCCGAGGAGCGGATCCCAGCTCCCCGCGAAGAGGGTGTATCGGTGCTCGTTGCCGACGGTGATGCGGCGGACAGCCTTCGCGGACTCGAGATCACGCAGGGTGTTGTTCGCGTTGCGCTTGCCAAACGCTGCCGCCGAAGCGATCTCGGCCACGGAGGCGTCATCTGGTGCCGTCGCGAAGAGGTAGCGCACGACTTCCGCGCGGGCACCAACGCCAAGGAGAGCGCGGAGGCGGAACGAGAGGGCGACCCTGCGACCCATGTCAACGGGTTGCGACTTATGCGAGCGTTTGGCGCGCGGCCACGCGAATCCTCGCGCCGCGAACGATGGGTCGGGTGAGCCAACGAAGAGGTCAGCGAGAGGCTCGAGCTTGCCCTCCCTCGTTTCGGTCGCCCGGGAGTGGTTGTTCCAGAGCTGGAGAGAAGACTCATGCGTGCCGACCCACGCGAGCATGGAATCAACGAGTCGCTCGTCACGATGGTCACCCTTCGCCAGGTTGCGCAGGCGCTTGGTACTGATCCAGCGACCGTTCGTGCAGAGCCAGTCCAGGACTTCATCGAAGAGGCGCGGGTCCCGGGGTCCGGTACGCAAGGTGAGGAGGATGAGCGCCTCGGGGTCCATGGCCCAGGCATCGTCGGCAGCCGTCGAACCGGATAGCCCGAGCTGCGACCATTGATCCCAAAGGAAGCTGATCGCTACTTCGTCCATCTGGAATGCCACCCCGCTAGGCATCGCGTTGCTCCAGATAAGCGAGGGCCTTGGTCAGCATCGAATCGAACGCCGGGGAGGGGTCCTGAGTCCTGACCCATATCGCGGCGAACGTGAGTTCGTCCGGTGTGGGTTGCAAGGATCGGAGGTCCATCTCGTGCCGACCACCGCCGAGGTCGGCGAACGCATACAGCTTGAAGCAGATCTGGTCGAGGCGACTCGCGAGATGAGCCGTGAGGGCACCGTATCGCTTCGACGTCAGGCGGTCGGTGGATCCGTCCGGAAGTCCCCACTGGAGCAGAGATGTTGGTCCTGCGCTCAGCCAATCATCGGGGAGTTGGAGCAGCGCCGCGACGCGGGCTGCGGCTTCCACCACCAAGGGCGGCAACGGGTCAGACGGTCGAAGGACATCTTCGAAGGTAGCCAACACGTCAACGTCCTTGGTGGCCCTGTCGATGATCCCGAGCACCTGCAGTCCTGCTCCGCCGACGATGACCAAGTCGGCGGATGCCCCACGGGCGGCCAGTTGCTCTCCGAGGGCCGTGAGGGCCAGCTCAGTCTCGATCCTGTCCTCATCGAGAGTTTACAATGCTCGAATAAAGCATTGCAAATACCCATCCTCCCGTGCCCTCGGCAGGAATCGAACCTGCGACACTAGCCGCATCACCGTCGAACTCCCCGGCCGCTGAATCCCGGCGACCTGCGGAGCTACGCTGAGGTATGTCCCTGCGGGATCCCAATCTCGGACATGGGAGCGAGCCCTCACGGGAGAGACGCCGGTTGCGACGAGAAGCGCTCGAACGCCGCGAGCGATGGATCGCCGATCGCGAAGCATTCCTCGAAACCCAACTCGCACCGGGTGAGGTAGTCGTGGCCAGGAGCCGTCATCAGCCGCTCGTGACCGAACGACGGATCCTGATGCCGCACCAGCTCCAGCTGCCACCCAGGCGAGGGGACTGGGTCTGCAGCTCGCTCGAGCTCGCCAAGATCACGCGATGGTCGCAGGGTCGCCAGCACGACCAACGCCCGCTCCTCAGGCTTGAGCATCCGCCGAGCGCGCGGGTCCAGCACATCCCGGCGCATCACTTCTTGTGGTTCACCTGGGGCAACGCGGAAGAACCGGTCACCCATACGACGACCACCTTCGGGTTCGGCAGGGACGGAGACCCCGTACTGGTTGCGATCCGCAAATGGCTCGAGCAAGCCAACGTGCCGAGCGGAGAACCGTTCGCGATCCGACCCGCCGGCACACGCGAGCAACGGCTGGGATCATCCACCGCCTATCTCCGGACGTCACCCGTCCGGCACGCCCGCGTCACGATGCGGATGGCGGCCGACGAGCTCTACCGTGGCCAACTCTCCTGGGCGGTTCGTATCCCCAGCTGGTTGGTCGTGGCCGTCCCGGCCTGGTTCATCGAGCCGTGGCTCGTACTGCCGGCGATCGCCCTTGCCGAGGTCGCTTGGATCGTCGGCTTGCGCTGGTCGTTCCGGCGAGCCAGAGATCGCCCTGGCGGTTAGACGCCCGCACCGGGGAGAACGTCGACTCGATGGGGTTCGAGGTCCGCAGGTGGATCCAGTGCTCCGCCGGGAGGTCGTAGAAGGCGAGGGAGTTCTGGGTCTTGCCCACCCGCATCATGGGATTGGGAGCCGACCCGGACGAGGTGCCCGACTTCCTCCCGGAGGACTGGACGGGCGCCTAGGTCTCGAACAGCTCGTCGAAGGCCCGCACCGCGTCTTGCTGCATGCTCGGTAGCACGTGGGAGTAGATGTCGAGGGTGATCCCGACGCTTGCGTGCCCAAGCCGCTCGGAGACCACCTTGGGATGGACGCCTTTTAACAGCATGAGCGTCGCATGGGCGTGGCGAAGATCGTGGAACCGAATGTGGGGTAACCCGGATCGGGCTAAGAACAGCCGCCACCGGGAGGACAAGGTGGCTGGGTGAAGCGGTCCCCCGTCTTTACGGTCGATCACCAGATCCAGATCCTGCCACCCCGGGGCCTTCGATCGGCGAAGCGCCTGCTCTAAGCGCGCGCGAGAAAGACAGGGCCGGAGGATCTCGGGAAGCGCCACGGCCCGCCGCGACTTGCGGGTCTTCGGCTCGGAGAATGCGAGTCCCCGCCCCGTGGTGTGAAGGGTCCGGCGGACCTGGGCTTGGTGAAGGTCCTGACCCAGGTCGGCCCAGCGAAGCCCCAGGATCTCGCCTCGGCGCATCCCGGTTGCTATCGCCATCATCCCGGGAAGCTCCACGGCTGAGCCTTGCAGTGCGGCGACGATCCGCGACGCCATCATCGGATCGACCACCACCGGCTCGGGGCGTACGGGCCTGGGGGGCTGGGCCCCCTTTGCCGGGTTGCGCTCGAGGATTCCCCAGCGCACGGCTTGGCCGAGGGCCTGGGAGAGCACCAGATGAAGGTTCAGCACGGTCCCGGCTGACAGGCGGCGCTCGGGAACGAGCAGTGAGCTATAGAGGCGCTGGATGTGAAGGGGGGAGAGCTCGGACAGCCGGACCTCCCCCAAAGCGGGGAGCACGTAGCACCTGATGAGGGACTCGTAGCCCAGATACGTGGTGACCCGAACCCGGCCCCGTGCGTGAGCGAGCCACTCCCTTAAGTAGAGAGCGAGTGACGGGTCCTTCTCTGTTGCTAGGACCGCTGCCTCGATCATCGGAGGGCGACACTAGCTCTGGTGCCGGGTGGGTTGCGTCTGACCTTCCGTCCGCTCTGACCGCCGGGAAATCCCACACCCTGAAGGTCTCTCCTGGCACCCTCCGGGATCGGGTGGTAGACACCCGGGAAGGAGGAGCAGATGAGCGAGCGACAGCAGCGTCGCACGCGCCTGACGCCGGAGCAGAAGTGGCAGATCTTCCTGGAGTCCTCGAGGAAGAACTCTACCGACGCCGAGGTGTGCCGGCGGTGGGGGATCACGCCCTGGCAGCTGCGGGCGATCCGCGAGCGGGTCAAGGACGGGGCCACCGACGCCCTGGCCAAAGGACCGGGACGCCCGCGCAAGGACGCCCAGGTGATGGAGCTGGAGCGGGAGGTGGAGCGAACCTCCCGCGCACTCAAGGAGCTCGCCATCGAGAACACCCTGCTGCGGGGAAAAGTCGATGGGGCTTGATCGGGCCCATCCGCGGTGCTCGCCTTGCCGCGGGGATCAAGTGCCAGGTCGTGCGGGCCGTGCACGAGGCGGCGACCGACGGGGTAAGCGTGAGGAAGGCCTGCGAGGTCCTCATGCTCGACCCACGGCGCCTTCGGCGCTGGATCAGGGGGCAGGACCGGGCGGCCATGACCGAGGCTGACCTGATCGACCGCCCGCCGGTGGCCAGACGCCGTCCCCACGCCCTGCTCGCCGAAGAGCGCACCGAGATCCGAGCCGCGGCAACCGAGGACGAGCTCGCCCACCTGCGCCACCGCAAGCTCGCTCACACCCTGTCGCGGCAAGACCGGGTGTTCTGCTCGGAGTCCTCGGTTCTTCGGGAGCTGCGATCGGCCGGCCTCGTGCCGGCCTACCAGCGGCGATCGCGTCCATCCAGGCCCAGGCCCCTAACGGACGAGTCCGAGCCGAACCGGACCTGGCGCTACGACATCACGACGTTGCCGACCCTTCACGGCGACTATCACCTCGTGCCGGTGCTCGACGCATGCTCGCGCAAGATCGTTGGACGGCACTTCTCACCCGAGGCCACCTCGGAGGCGGTCCAGACCGCCTGGGGCAAGGCCCTCGCCGCCGAGGGACTGCTCGGTGAGGACGGACCCATGCTGCCGGCGGCGGCGTCTGACCGCGGCACCCAGATGACGTCGCGCTCGACCAGAGCGTTCTTCTTCGACCTGGGCGTCGTGCAGAGCTTCTCGCGGCCCCGGACGCCCACCGACAACGGAGCAGCCGAGTCTTGGATGGCGACCTTGAAGTGCGAGCGGCTCTACGAGGCCGACACCGCGGAGATGACCCCGGACGAGGTGGAGTCGATGATCGATCGGTTCATCACGTGCTACAACGAGGTGAGGCTGCACCAGTCGCTCGACTACGTGACGCCTGCCGAACGCCACGAGGGCCGGCACACCGCGATCATCGCCGCCCGCAAGGACGGGTTGGCCGCGGCCCGGGCCGTCCGGATGGCCGCCAACCGCCGGGGCTCTGGGTCCACCCCGCCGGCGAACGGGGCTC